>NZ_CP142362.1:353708-669916 GCF_035918395.1 Mycolicibacterium sp. ND9-15 | reverse complement strand
CCGTCCAGAAGCTTTGAGTGCCGATCCGATCTTGGCCACGCTCAGTCGAGCGCCCTGGTCAGGTGTTGGAGCACGTCCCAGGATGGCCAGTGCGTCGCTGTCGGTGAGCGAATCGAAGGCCTCCAGCGCAGCGGGGTAGTACTCCCGCAGCCCGCCGCGCAGCATGTTGGCATGCCGGGTGCGTGCCCAGATCAAGCTTTGATGAGAACGGGCCAGCACCTTGATCGCCTCAGCCTGCGGGCTGTCGCCGGCGATCAGTCGGTGATTGTGCCGGTCAGTGCGGACCAGATCGGCCAACAGCTTGGCATCAGCGGCATCGGACTTCGCCCCCGACACGTGATGCCGATCGCGGTAGCGGGCGGCCGCCATCGGGTTGATCGCCCACACCTGATAGCCGGCCGCGGCCAACGCCGAGACCCACAGGCCCCGATCAGTTTCGATGCCGACCAGCACCTGGTTTGGCTCCTCGGCGTGCGCGGCGATCAGCTCATGCAGGGCCCGGATACCGGCCAGGCCCTCGGGTAATCGCCGGGCCGCCAAGTGTTGGCCTGTCTCGTCCATCAGATACACGTCGTGATGGTCTTCGGCCCAGTCGTCGCCGACGAAGATCATCAGTGTCCACCTCCTGCGCTCGTCGTTGATTCAGATGTGAGCCCGAGGACACTCGGCGGCGACCTAATGGATCAGTGCTCACGCACGGCACGACACCCCATCAGCGCTATAAGCGACCTCACCGAACCGGTCGGGGCACGATCTAGTCATAGGAGTCGAACAGCACTCCAGGCGAACGCAGTGCTCACCGACCAGCGGCTCGATAATCAGCGTCGCCGCACCGAATCACTATTCATTCGAGGCTCGCCGATCGACTCCCATTAGGCGCCGCAGAAGGGGACATGGTCATGGGCCAGCTCATCATGCTCGGAACTCTGTTCGGGCTCTTCGTCTTGATCTTCGGCGTTGTGCTGTACTTCGATCCCGAAGCGCGCGGCGCTAAGGCGGTTGCCGAGGACGACCGATGAGTACCGAGCTGACGCCGGCGTTGATCGTCGGCTTGTCCTTCGCCTACATCGGCGGAGTGCTGTTTCTGGCCTACGGCGCGTACCTGAGCATCCGGCGTGGCCGCTTGCATCCACTGCTGCTGGTATCCATCTCGGCGATCTCGTTCTCGTGGATCGAGGCGCCCTACGACTGGGCGATGTATGCCCAGTTCCCGCCCGCGCTGCCCCGCATGCCGTCGTGGTGGCCGCTGAACATGACGTGGGGTGGCGGACTTCCGTCATCGGTGCCGATCGGCTATATCGCCTACTTCGTGGTGCCCGCCGTGATCGGCGCCGCGCTCGGCCGGCGGCTGATTCGGCGATTCGGTTGGCGCAGACCACAGACCCTGTTGATCGTGGGGCTGCTCGTCGGCTTCTGCTGGGCCCTGCTGTTCAACGGGTTCTTCGGTCCCCGCCTCGGCGTCTTCTACTACGGCTACGTGATTCCGGGATTGGCGATCTTCGAAGGGAGCAAATTCCAGTACCCGATCTACGACGCGATCGCGATGGGACTGCAGATGATGGTGTTCACCTACCTCCTCGGGCGTACCGATGCACAGGGCCGCAACGCGATTGAGGTGTGGGCAGACAAACGAACGACGAGTCGCGTGGGATCGTCGCTTCTGTCGATCGCGGCCGTCGTCGTGGTCGGCCACCTCATGTACGGCGCGGTTTTCGCACCGCACCTGGTGACGAAACTCGCCGGCTACGTGACGTCCGGTCCGACGGAGCAGTTGTTCCCCGGCGTGCCGAACCAGCCTCGGTGAACCCGCCGACTGAACGCGGGCCCAGCCCTCACCGCATGGTCGCCACGTTGTGCCAGAGGTTGCGCAGGCTGTCGGTGCCCCCGAAGAGCGTCGTGAAGTGCGTCGAGTCGATCAACACAATGTCACCGGCGCGCTGATCCGCCGACGGCATCCAGATCAGCGCGTTGAACTCGGCGGCGCCGTCGGCGGTGAACGGGTGCGGTCGATGCGGGTCGACACGCTGACGGCCGAGCACCCGAACGGCGTCGCTCTCCGGTGCGGTCAGCTCGTAGTGGGGGAGGTGTGGGTGGAAGTTGAACGTGGTGACGTTGGCGAGCAACCCGGCCGAATCGAGGTCACGGAACCCGGTCAGCGGTGCGATCTCGCGCGTGCCCTCCACGACCGCGGGCCGCAAACCCCACGTGTTATGGACCGGCACGTCGA
Organism: Mycolicibacterium sp. ND9-15; assembly: GCF_035918395.1. Lineage (NCBI taxonomy): Bacteria > Bacillati > Actinomycetota > Actinomycetes > Mycobacteriales > Mycobacteriaceae > Mycobacterium > Mycobacterium jinjuense. Next base: position 667,689 of record NZ_CP142362.1, on the reverse strand, counting down.
GCGCCTTCATCAGTGACCTGGTGTACTGACCGAACCGCTGCTGGCGCGGAACCAACGGGTCGCCGTGGTGCGCGTACTCCATCTGTCGCTGGGCGAAGTCATCAGTGAAGCCGACGTCGTGATGGGGCGCGAGCAGTAGGCAGGTGCCCTCGCGCGTGAGCCACTGGCGCAGGGCGGCAACCTCTTCCGGCGCCGCTTGCTGTTCGGACAGGATGTGGTCGAGACCGAAGACCATCAGGGTGTCGGTGTCGGCGAGGATCCGCTCGTCGATCGGCAACCGGTAGCCGGCCTGGTCGATGCGCTGAAAAACGGCGACGGGATGGCCGGTGGCTTCGCCGGCGAGGTCCTGGAAGGCCAACGTCGACCGATGGAACAACTCCAGGGTGCCCGCGATTCCCTGTAGGAAGTGGGCCGCATCGTATTCGGTGGTTTCGTAACGCGGCCACAGCGCGTTTCGTACTTCGGTCATGGTGGAGAAGCGGTTGTACATCTCGCCGGGGTCGCGCTGTGCTTCCCACGGGTAGCTCCACGTCCAGTAGATGCTGATTCGTCTGCGGCCGTCGTGCGCGCGTGGGACATGGCTCTGGTTGTAGGTGCGAGCCATGGTGCTCATGACGTTTCTCCCAGTGTCGCAAGGTATCGGAGACCGCCCATTCCTGGAAGAAAGAAGTACGCGCCGCCCTTGAGAGTGGTGAACGCCGGAATCCCCCTGTGTACTTTGCGGATGGGCCGCTTCGGAACCGTGAAGTCGAGCGTGCCGTCCTGGGTCCCACAGATGGGGTCTCGCTCGTTACCGAGTTCGTGAAAGGTCTTGTCATTGATCCAGACGTTCTGCGCGAACTCGAACTGCCGCACGAGGTCGGCGCAGATGATGAAGGCGGCGATACCGCGATCGACACCGTCGTCGGGTGCGCCTTCGGCCAGTGCGGGCCCGTACGTGGCCCCGCGGCGGATCATCCGGCGTCGGTTCATGTAATGCGCGGTGTCGCGCGGGTTCAGTCGCCGGGCATGTGAGCCGAGAGGGCAGGCGTATCCGAACGGGTCCATCTCCTGGTAGTTGAAGTCGTTGTTGCGCATCGGATCTGCACCCAACTCCGGGTCGTCTTTGTCGGGCGCGAGTACGAGTGGCGCGCCGCTTCGCCATCGGCCCATGAACTTCGCGGCCAGCAACTCCTCCTCCTCGGGAGTCTGGGAGTTCGTCTTCAGATACTCGCGGAACATCCCGACGTGTTCCTGTAGCCGGCGATAGGCCATATAGCTGCCGTTGCGCGACAAGATCTCGGGCTGTGGCAGGTCGAGCACCGGCCCGTTCTCGTCGGGATAGCCCAGGATGAATTCACCCGGTTCCAACGGGTCGCCCGAGCCCGGCGTGGGTTGTTCACCGGACCCCTTCATCACCGGCTGGGACAACCGGTCGCGGAAACCGAAATGGTCGTGGGCGTAATCGAACGGTGGGCTCGCGTTGAGGTCGAGATGCGAGAGGCTGCGCACGCCCTCGGTTCGCGCGAGCAGCTTGTCGTGCTCCTCGAGCGATCGCCGGCACTGTTCGTCGGTACGGGAGAACAGGATCGCGATGGCGTGCAGATCGTCGCCGGCCACCCCGCCGCCCCAGTGTTCCGGTGCGCATGACCCCGTGTCACCGAGGATGCTCGCCCGCGCTGCCATGCCTTCGCGGAACGCCTCGGGAAACGTCGCCAGCGACTCCATGGGAACACCGAGCGCGCGGAGGCCCTGCCAGGTGAAGGCCAAGGTGACCCAGCGATCCGAGGTGTCCATCGTGGCGCGGACATCGGCTGCGGACTGAACCTTGCCGAGCAGTGCGGTGAGCCAGGCGCGGCCGCCTTCGGCGGTGTCGAAGGTCAGGAATTCGTACCGTCCGGTGATCGCGGGTGTACGCGTCAGCAGGATGTGCTGTATGTCGTCGAGCTCAAGCATTGTGCGCCCCTCGAGGACTACTGCATCTGGTCGAGCATGGTGGAGAACGCCGCCTTCAGGCGCAGTGCCTTCTTGATCTCCTCAGAGGTGACGTATGGGTACTCGCCATACTCCAAGAAGCTTGGAACTTGGTGCTCGCGAACGAATGTCACGAATGCCTCCGGGTTCTCCCGCCAGTCCTCGGGGAAGCCTTCGAGGTTGGTGAACACCGTCGTGATTCCGGTGGCGCTGAACAACTGAACGGCGTCCTCGGTGTACTTGTCGAAGTCGGTGTCGAAAATGCCTTGGTACTGAAAGTGCAGGCCCGAGCCCACGTCGAACAGAATCCAGCGCAGGTAGTGCAACCGGAGAGGCGCGAGTACGTCGGGGCTCGCCGCGACGGCCTCTTCGATCTGCTTGCCGTACGCCCGGACGGCCGCCTCACGGCCTTCTTTGACCTTTGCGATGATCGAGAAGCCGTAGCAGGCCGGGGTCCTGGGGAAGACCGGTCCGTAGCGGCCACGCTCGAGTTCGAAGTAACCGGTCTCGGGAATGGCCATGGCTGCGGGCCGAGTCCAGTCTTGGCGGTCGGCGGCCATAGTGCCCCCCCAATTGTCGTCACCTGAGCAGACATTAGCACTGCTCGAGTGGGCGACACGCTCAATTCTTCCAGGCCTTTTCGCGTGGCCGGGAAGCGTTCGGCTCTGACTGCTTGCCTCGGGAAAGTGATGCCCGACTAATTAGCCAAACCATCCGCACGGCGAAGAGATTCACGCGCCGACGTGACGCAGAATTGCGAATTCATGAACGAAAATCTGGCACCGAATTACGCTGCGGACATTGCGGAAGTCGGCGCGTCGCCCACGGTGGCACGCGACCCGATCATCGGAAAGGAGGCGGCCATGAGGTTCACCAATCGCTGCCTGCTGGTGACACTCTCGATGACGGTGGCGCCGATCGGTGTCGCGGTCACGCCCGTCGCGTCAGCGGACTGCACGAACGCGGGCGCCGCCACCGTATGCGCGCAGGGAACCGTACGCGGCGGCGGGCCCGATGCCCCGCAGGCCGGTCCCGTCTACCCCGGTTACTGCGCCGACCCGTGGTATTGCAGCGACGATTGGGGCGTCGACGTCATCCTCGACCCGGGACCTCCGCTCATCGACATCGGCCGTCCGGGGCGACCCGGCGGTATCGGTCCGCGCTGAAAAGTCCGTTCACTATTTGAGTAAGGAGCTGCCAATGTTGTTCCGCCGCAGTGCTGTCGGTGCCGGTGTGATCGCCGGCGCGATCCTCTTCGGCGCCGCGCCCGCCGCCGCCGATCCGCCCAACTGCACGGCCGCCGACCTGGCCGGTGTCATGTCCGGGGTTTCCGCGGGCATGTCGTCGTACCTGTTCACCCATCCGGAGGTGAACGCGTTCTTCACCGGACTCAAAGGCAAGCCCAGGGATCAGATGACGACGGAGATCAAGGCATATCTGGATGCCAACCCGCAAGTTCGCGACGAGCTGCGAGCGGTCCGGCAGGCCGCGATCGACTTCCGTGACCGCTGCGATGTGCCGATGCCCGATATGCCGATGGGCTAGCGGTCCAGGAAACTGACACACTGGATCGGTGCGCGACACACCGAAGTGCTGGCTCACCGACATGGACGGTGTGCTCGTCCGCGAGGAACATGCGCTGCCCGGCGCCGCCGAGTTCCTGCAGCGATTAAGCGACCGTGCTCGGCCCTTTCTAGTGCTGACCAACAACTCGATCTTCACGCCCCGGGACCTGTCCGCGCGGCTGCGGCGCGCGGGCCTGGTCGTGCCCGAGGAGTCCATCTGGACCTCCGCGCTGGCGACCGCGGCGTTCCTCACCGACCAGCTGCCGGGCGGATCGGCCTATGTCATCGGCGAGGCCGGGCTGACCACGGCATTGCACGAGGCGGGGTACACCCTCACCGATATCGAACCGGACTTCGTGGTTCTCGGAGAGACGCGGACCTACTCGTTCGAGGCGATCACCAAGGCGATCCGGTTGATCCTCGGCGGCGCCCGGTTCATCGCCACCAACCCCGACGTCACCGGCCCGTCCGCGGAAGGACCGCTACCGGCCACTGGGTCGGTCGCCGCGATGATCACGAAGGCCACCGGCCGCGAACCGTACTTCGTCGGCAAGCCCAACCCGATGATGTTCCGCAGCGCGCTGAACCGGATCGAGGCGCATTCGGAGAGCACGGTCATGGTGGGCGACCGGATGGACACCGACGTCGTCGCGGGCATCGAAGCGGGGCTGGAAACCATCCTCGTACTCACCGGTTCGACGAACATCGACGACGTCGAGCGGTATCCGTTCCGGCCCAGCCGGGTACTGGCGTCCATCGCCGAAGCCATCGAACTCGTGTGAGTTGCGTTTGAGCAACCTCTTACACTGACCCCGATGACCGCCACACCCGATGCGACTCGGCCGCTGGCCGGTGTGCGCATCGTCGAGATCTCCAGCTTCGTCGCCGTCCCACTGGCCGGGATGACGCTGGCCCAACTCGGCGCGGAGGTAACGCGGGTCGATCCGATCGGCGGCGCCGCCGATTACCGACGATGGCCCGTCACCGGCGATGGCGAAAGCATCTACTGGGCAGGCCTGAACAAGGGCAAACGATCGCTCGCTGCAGATGTGCGCTCCGAAGCGGGACAGCGTCTGATCCAGCGGTTGATCGCGGGTGGCGGCATTCTGATCACGAACGTGGCCGGACGCGAATGGCATTCGTACGACACCTTGACGGCGCTGCGGCCCGACCTGATCCATGTCGAGGTCTCCGGGCGCGCCGACGGCGGCACGGGTGTGGACTACACCGTCAACGCGGGGATCGGCTTTCCGATGGTGACCGGTCCGTCCGAACTTGCCACACCCGTCAACCACGTTCTGCCCGCATGGGACGTCGCCTGCGGCATCTACACCGCACTGGCTGTGGTGACCGCCCTGCGGCATCGCGATGTGACCGGCGAAGGCCGGCGGATCAGCATTCCGCTGGAGAACGTCGCGCTGGCGACGGCGGGTAACCTCGGCTTCTTCACCGAAGTGATGATCAACGGCACCGCGCGCGAGCGTATCGGCAACTCGGTGTACGGCCAGTACGGCCAGGACTTCGTCAGCAGCGACGGGGTCTCGTTCATGGTGGTCGCGCTGACCGGCAGACATTTCCGGGACCTCAGCGAGCTCACCGGCACCGCGAAAGCCGTTGCCGCGCTGGCGGAAACACTGGATGCGGATTTCGCCGACGAGGGGCAACGTTTTCTACATCGCGACGCGTTGAGTGGGTTGTTCGCCGAGTGGTTCACCGCGCACACGGCAGACGAGATCAGCGCCGCGCTCTCGGCCACCTCGGTGTTGTGGGAGCGGTATCGTACCTTCGCCGAAGCTGCCACGGCCGACAAGATCGCCACCAACCCGTTGTTCACTTCGCTCGATCAGCCGCGGATCGGCACCTATCTGGCGCCGGGGCTGCCGATTTCGATCGACGGCCAGTATCCGTGCGCGGTCGCGTCGCCGGTGTTGGGGGACGACACCGTCGGCGTGCTGAACGACTGGTTGGGATTGTCCGCCGAGGAGGTCGACGGGTTGGTCGCATCGGGGACGGTGGCGACGGGCCGCGGCGAGTGAGCACGCTGCTCGATCTGCTCGACCTGCGCGCCGGTGAGGGCGCCGACACCTGGGTCGGCCCGGCAAGCGGTCCAGCCGGAAAGCGCGCCTACGGCGGGCAATTCGTTGCGCAGAGTCTGGCCGCGGCGTGCCGCACCGTCGACGCGGGCCGGCTGCCGACGAACCTGCATCTTCAGTTCTTGCGCGGCGGCGAGGCCGGCGACGAGGTCGAGTACACCGTCGCACGGGTCTTCGACGGCCGCACATCGTCGGCACGCCGTGTCGAATCTCACCAGCAGGGCAGGATGTTGACGACGGCCACGGTGTCCTTCGCCGTGCCCACCGGCGGACCCGAACACGGGCGCCGACCGTCCTTACCGCACGATGCGGAGTCGTTGCCTCGCACGGGACCTGCCGGCCCCGCACCGTCGATGCCGCTCGACGAACTGGACATCAGGATCGCCGACGACACGTCGACAGGCGAATTCGTCCGTCGGTTCTGGTGGCGCGCGACGCTGTCCCTTCCCGACGATCCGCTGCTGCACACGCTGATCGCGGTCTACGTGTGCGACGTGTACATGATCGATCCCGCCCTACAGGTTCATGGCCACTCGATGAAGGCGCGGACACACCGCAGCGGCACAACGGATTCCTCGATCTGGTTTCACCGGCCGGTGTACGCCGACCAGTGGAACCTGCTCGAGTCGACATCGCCGGCCGCCGCCGCGGGCAGAGGCGTCGTGACTGGCAGCCTCATTCGCGCCGACGGCGTCATTGCCGCCACGCTGGCACAGGAGGGCCTTATCGCGGAGCGGGATACCTAGCCGAATCCGGCGACGCGGTGCGCACCCGCCGTCGTAGCACGGTCACCAGATAGGTGAGCAGGATGCCGACGGCGAGCGAGGCGATCACCCCGAGAGCGGGGTGGCCGGGGAACAGCGCATAGACCTGGTAGTGAACCAGGTAGGTGTACAGCGATGCCTCGGCGAGGACCCCGCCCGCGCCCACCAACGCTGCGGGGCAGCGGATGGTGGGCAGCCAGATCACCAACGCGAGACCGCCGAACACGAGAAGCGCTCGCAACGTGCTGTCGAAGTAGCCGTGCAAAGCCACCGCCAGCACCGCTGTGAGCAGCGCACGCTGCGCGATCGTGGTCGCCTTCGACGCCGCCCACCCGATCGCAAAGAACCAGAACGCGAGCATCGTGAACCAGGCGTCCCGGCCCATGTCCAATCCCAGCACGTCGTAACGCAATGCCAACCCGGCGATTGCGAACACCACGGCGACCGCGAACGGCCGTTGGCGCTCAACGCGATCCATCGCCGGTAGCCAGAACAGCAGCGCCAGCGCGACGAGCGTCCACACCAGAACCTCGACGAACCACAGGCGGCCCGCGGTCATGCTGTCGTGCGGACCGAAGAACTTGTTGGCCAGCAACAGGTTCGTCCAGGTGTAATCGTCGGTCAGCAGCAACGCGACGCCGACCCACAGGACCGACGGGAGCGCTATCCAGCCGATGGTGTTTCGCAGGTGGCGCACCCGCTTCGTGCGGGGCACCGGTGTGAGGCAGAATCGGCCGAAGTTGTACCCGGCGATACCCAGCAGAAGGTGAGCGCCGCCCCACAACTCGAACAGCTCGGCGTGCGAACCGACGATCAAGATGATCGCGACGGCCCGCAACGCCACGCTGGTCTCCAGCGTGGCGTTCCACAGCCGCCACCGCCGCCGTCGCGGCGTCGCCAGCGTCTCCAGTTCACGCAGCGGTCGCTGCTGCCATTCGGCGGGCAGCTGCCCCAGCGCGCGCTCCAACCGTACCGACATCGCCACGTAGGACAGCGAATCGCCGCCGAGGTCGACGAAGCTTGCATCGGGGCCGATGGTGGTCGGGTCGATCTGGAGTACGTCGGCGAACAACCCGCGCAGGTCGGTTGTCGGTGACACCTCCCGGGCGAGCGCCAGCTCGCGGACGGTGCGGTAGTCCGGTTTGCCGGACGGCAGCAAAGGCAGCTCGCCCACCCAGACCGCACGGACGCCGGACGCCGGTATCCCGGCGGCCTCGGCCGCGATGCGCTGGACGTCACGCTCGGCATGTGCGCCCGTCGCCGCTACGAGGAGGCGGTCGTCGTCATTGGTGCAGAACGCGGTGACCCCAGCGGCGCTGAGTGCGGACTCGACGCGCTGCAAATCGATACGCAGCCCGTACATCTTGACGAACCGGCTGGTGCGGCCGACGATCTCGTAGAGCCCGTCGGGAGCGCGGCGGGCGAGGTCACCGGTGTGCAGTGACTCGACGGTCTTGCCGAGTGCGAGGTCGGCCGGATCGTGGGCGTAACCCATCATCACGTTGGGGCCGCGGTACACCAATTCGCCGACCTGCCCGTCGGAGCCTCCGGCGACGGGCTCGATCGTGAAGGAACCGCCAGGGACGGGCTTCCCGACCGCATTGGGCCTCGACAACGCTAATTCCGGTGGCAGGTAAGCCATTCTGGCGGTGGCTTCGGTCGCCCCATACATGACGAACAGCTGCCAGCTGCCGTCGCGCGCCTGTTCGGCGAACCGCCGCACCTGCTCGGGCGGCATTCGCCCACCTGCCTGCGTCACGTAACGCAGGTCGGGCAGGTCCATTCGGTCGAACCCGACCTGCTCGAGCAGTTCGAACGTGTAGGGCACACCTGCGAACGAGGTGCCGCGGTGGCGGCGGAACAGGTGCCAGAACCGCTCGTCGGTCACCGAAAGATCGGTGAGGATGAGGCAGGCGCCGCGGAGCAGGTGGCTGTTGACGACTGACAATCCGTAGCAGTAAGACATCGGGAGTGTGGTTGCTGCACGGTCGGTCTCGCGAATATCGAGGTAGTCGGCGACCGCGGCGGCATTGGCGAGCAGATTGGCGTGCGAGAGCCGCACGAGTTTTGGTGAGCCGGTGCTGCCCGACGTGGACATCAACACGGCGAGGTCGTCGTGCAGGGCGCGGCTACCTGCCCTGCGGCGGTGCTGGACGACGCCGTCACCGATGACGGTGTCGGGATCGTATGTCTGCAGTATCAAGGAGTGGTCACGGCCTGCCGGGACCAACAGCACCACGTGACGGCCGGCGTGCGCGCCGAGATACTGAACCAAAGTCTCGATGTCGTTGCGGGTTTCGAGCAAGACCAGGCGTCGGGTGTCGCCGAGGTCTCTTGCCGCGGCCTGGACCAGGTCGGCCAGCGTGGCGTAGGTCAGTTGCTGCGTCTCGGTGCACACCGCGATGTCGTCACCGTAGGCCCGCAGGTGGTCGATGAGAAGGCTCGTCACAACGCGACCCCGTTGCCCACCACCTGGATGTGCACCTTCGCGTTGACAGGTGGCGGATCGAGGCTGTGCTGGCGCACGATGATCGGGTCCGCGTCCCCGGCCGGGTCGACGGTCAGGAGCACGTCGTGGCCGAGGAACTCGACGGACAGCACGGTGCCGACGCCTTCTAGCCTCTCGGTGTCGGAAATCACCGTCGCGACAAGCTGTTCGGGCCGCAGCAGCAACGTCGCGGGACCAGCCGAAGACGACCCGGCTACGCGGATCTTCCCGAGCGCACAGTTGGCGACGCCGTCGGCGACCGTGCAGGGCAGTGAGATGCAGTCGCCGAGGAACGCGGCGGTGAAATGGTCGGCCGGTTGGCGGTACACCTGTTGCGGCGACCCGACCTGGGTGAAGCGACCGTCACGCATGACCGCGACCTGATCGGCGACCGACAGCGCTTCCTCCTGGTCGTGGGTGACCAGCAGTGTGGTCACGCCCGCGTCGGTGAGCATGCGCGCAACGGCTTTTCGAGTAGACGCACGCAACCCGGTGTCGAGGGAGCTGAACGGTTCGTCGAGAAGCATCACGATCGGTTTGCGAGCCAGCGCCCGGGCGAGGGCAACCCGTTGCTGCTGGCCGCCGGAGAGTTCGTGCGGCCGGCGTGACGCATAGGAGGGGTCCAGCGAGACCGTTTCGAGCAGTTCGCCTACGCGCGCGCGGATCTCGGCCCGACGCGATGCGCCGCCCAGCCCATAGGCGATGTTCTGTCCCACGGTGAGGTGCGGGAACAGTGCGCCGTCCTGGGCGACATATCCGACCGCCCGCCGGTGCGGTGCCACCGCGGTGCCCGGGCCCGCGACCAGCCGGCCGCCGATGGTGATGGTGCCGTCATCGGGGGTTTCGAAGCCGGCGATCAACCGCAGCAGTGTGGTCTTGCCGCACCCCGAGGATCCGACGACCGCGGTGATGCTGCCCGCATGCAGTTCGAGGTCGATGTGGTCGAGCACCATGTGGCCGTTGAACGACTTGGCCAGCCCGTGGGTTTCCAGAACGGTCACAGCGCGGCCGCCTTCGTGGCTTGCCGGTACAGCATGAGTGTCACCGGTATGGCGAGCACCACGAGCACCAACGCGTAGGGCGCGGCGGCCGCGTAGTCCAACTCGCTGGAGTACGACCAGAACATCATCGCCAACGTGCGGGTGCCGGTGGGCGCGAGCAGCAGCGTGGCGGTCAGTTCGGTTGCCACGGCGACGAACACCAGCGAGGCACCGGCCGCGGCGGCGGGTGCCGTCAACCGCAGCGTCACCCGGAAGAACGTCGCGGTCGGTGAACTTCCCAGCGACCGGGATGCCTCCTCGAGGCTCGGCGGGACCTGAGCGAGGCCGGCCCGGACATTGATCAGCGCCCGCGGCATGAAGAGCAGAACGTAGGCGAACACGATCAGCGCCACGCTCTGGTAGAGGGGGCGGACGAAGTGGATCGTGACGGTCACCAGCGCCAGCGCGGTGACGATGCCGGGTAGCGAACTCGTCACGTAGTTGGCGCCTTCGACGACGCGGGCCAGCACACCGCTCGAACGCACCGCCACCCACGCGACCGGGAATGCGAGCACGGTGGTCAGAACCGCTGCGGCGGAGGCCAAGCCGATGGTCTGGCCGAGCGCGGACAGGATGTCGTCGACGAGCCAGACCTCGGCGCCGCCCAGCCACAGCCACCGCAGGATCGTCCCGACCGGTACACCGATCGCCAGTACCGCCAACGCCGTCAGCGCGATCGTCGCCGGAATCACGCTGTAACGCAGGCGGATCGGTGTCCCCGCGCGGGGCGCGCCCGAGCCGATTCGCGCGAAGCGGGCGTTGCCGCGGGTGGCCGCCTCGGCGGTCAGCAGCACCAGGCACAGCAACACGAGCACACCGGCCAGCATGCTGCCTGCCGCCCCGTCGAACGTCGCCTGAAACTGCTGGAAGATCGCGACGGTGAAGGTGTCGAACCGCACCATCGCGAACGCACCGAACTCGGCGAGCAGGTGCACACCGACCAGCAGCGCGCCGCCGAGGATGGCCAGGCGTAGCTGTGGGAGCACGACCCGGAAGAACACCCCGGCCGAGTGCGACCCCAGCGCTCGGGCCGACTCCTCGACGGCCGGATCGAGCCGCCGCAGCGTGGCGGCGACCGGCAGGTACATGAACGGAAAGTAGGACAGCGTCGTGACCAGCACGCCCGCCCCCAGGCCGTGCAGCGACGGGATCAGCCCGATCCACGCATAACTGTTGACGAACGCCGGAACGGCGAGCGGCGCAACGAACAGTGGTCGCCAGAACGCTCGGCCCGGTAGGTCCGTCCGCTCCACCAGCCACGCAGTCCCCACCCCGATCACCACGCACAGTGGGAGGGTGATGAATACCAGAGCGACGGTGTTGACGAGCAGTTCCCCGACACGGGGGCGTACGACCAATTCATACGCCCGCGCCCAGCCGACCGAGACCGTCGCCCACGCCACGTAGCCCAGGGGGATGCACGTCGCAGCGACGAGGATCGCGACCGTCGCCGACACCAGCGGACCCGGCCGGGCCGTCCTCGTCGACCGCGAAACCGGTGCCGCGGGCGCAGGGATGGGGGGAGCGGCGGCGACCACCTACAGCAAGCCAGCCTTCGTCATCAGGTCGGTGACCTTCTGCGCGTCCAGGTTCGACGGGTCGACGTTGGGTGCCTGCAGCGTGTCGAGCGGCGGCAGAGCGGGATTCGCGGGCACACCGCTGGCGACGGGGTATTCGAACGACGTCCCCTTCTCGAGCACCTCCTGGCCGGCCTTGCCGGTGATGAACCGGACGAACTGCTGGGCCTGGTCGATCCTGTCGCTGGAGGCCAGCACGCCGCCGCCGGACAGGCTGACAAAGGCGCCGGGATCTTCGTTCTTGAAGTAGTGCAGCGCGGTATTGCCGCTCATCTCTTTGGTTTTCACCTGATCGCGGAACCAGTAGTAGTGGTAGATGACACCGCCGTCGACCTCACCGGCGTTGACGGCCTTGAGAGTGGCGATGTTGTCGCTGTAGAGCTTGGCGTTGGTCTTCATCGCGGCCAGCCACTGGGCGGTCGCGGGCTCGCCTTTCAACTCGAGCAGCGCCGAGACGATCGCCTGGAAGTCGGCCTTGGTCGGCGGCGCACCCCACCGCCCCTTCCACTCCGGTTGCTGCAGATCGAGCAGCGACTTCGGCAGCTGGTCCGGTTGCAGCCGTGACGTGTTGTAGACGAACACGGTGCTGCGCGCGGCCACCCCGGTCCACTTGCCGCTTGGCGGGCGGTACTGCGGTGGCACCTGATCGAGCGTGCCGGGTTCGAGGCCGGCGAAGAGTCCGGCGCGCTCGACTGCGGCCATCGCGGGCGAGTTCTCGGTCAAGAACACGTCGGCCGGCGACGCTTTTCCTTCGGCCACAAGCTGATTACCCAGTTCGGTGTCACCGCCCTGGCGGTAGGTGACCTTGATGCCGGTTTCCTTGGTGAAGGCGTCGATCCATTCCTTGGTGAGCGACTCGTGCTGGGCGTTGTAGACCAGCAATTCGTCGCTGTCACCCGAATCCGAGCAGGCGGTCGCGGCGGCAGCGACGGCGAGGGTTGACAGGACGGCGGCGATCCGCCTCCACCGTGGTCGCATGCAGGGGATCCTTTCGCGGTTCGTGCAGGTCAGATCGCAGGATCTTTAGCTGAGGTTTACCTAATGAACATACCCTTTCGACGGTCTTCGCTCGTTGGCTGTATCGCAATTGCGCTCCGGCCCTTCCGCGCCATGCTCCGGCAGGACCGTCAGGGGTATGGCTGCGAGGAACCGCTGCGCGGGATATGCGCGCGCAGCGCGGTGCCGCGGTCAGTTCCGGACGGCTGGCCGCGCTGTTCGACGCGATGACCGAATGGTCACATCCGACCGGATCGGGCCCGAACGAAGTTGTAGACGCCGAAGGCGGCGATGCCGACTGCGGCGAGAATGAGAAGGAACTTGCCGAACGGCGCGTGTCCGAGCGTCTTGACCGCCGCGTCCAGCCCCGTCGCCTTGGCGGGATCCGCCTGCAGCGTCGCGACGATGACCAGCACCCCAGCGCCCGCGAGCACCAGCCCCTTCGCCCCGTAGCCCGTGATCCCGACGGCGGTGACACCCGTGCCACCGGAGGCGCGCAGGTCGTTGAAGAACCTCTTCGTCACGCCCTTGTAGACGTGGTAACCGCCGACACCGATCAATCCGAGGCCCACCACAATCAGCACGGCCTTGCCCCATCCGGTCTGCATCAGCTGCGCGCTGAGGCCGGCGTTCTGCTCGGTGCTCTGCTGTCCACTGCCCGTGGCGAAGCGCGCCGCCGAGAATGCGATGGCGAAGTTGACCGCGGCCAGGCCGAGCGACTTCACCCGCTTCCACGCCGGAGCGTCATCCCGGAAACGGCCCGATCCTTCACCGGGCCTCGGGCCGACAATCGCCTCGGCAACCCGCCAGAGGCCGAGCGCCAGCAGTCCGATTGCGACGACCCACAACAACACCGCGCCGCCGGTTTGTTGTGCCAGCGTCGTCAGCGCCCCGGACTGGTCGGCGTTGCCGCCGGATCCCAGGGCGATGCGCAGGATCAGATAACCGACGAGCAGGTGCAGCACGCCGCTGACGGCGAATCCGGCGCGTGCCGTGTATTCGAAGGCATCGCTGTCGGTCGCTCGGTCGGCGACGCCGTGTAACGACTTGTCGGTCATGCGGGCGTTGTACCCGATTGTTTACGCCGGCGAAACCGGACGCGTCCAACTTGTGGATGAATTGCTCGTTGGGGATGACGGCCCATAACGGCGCCCGGATCGCGGCAAGGTGTCGGCCGACCTCTGCACGGTAGGGGCATGACTCTGTTGACCCGCGCCGAGATCGGCGCACTGGGAGAAGAACTCGCGGTCGAGCACCTGCGGTCACTGGGCTTACGGGTGCTCGACCGCAACTGGCGATGCCGGTACGGCGAGTTGGACGTGATCGCCGCCGACGACACGGCCCGCACGGCGGTGTTCGTCGAAGTGAAGACCCGCACCAGCGATCGGTTCGGCGGTGTCGAGCAGGCCGTCACCCCGCAGAAGGTGCGCCGGCTGCGGCGCCTCGCCGGCCTGTGGCTGGGGGCCCAGGAGGCCGGGTGGTCGCAGGTGCGCATCGACGTGGTCGGGGTACGCATCGGCAGACAGCGGGCACCGCAGATCATCCATCTGCGGGGGGTGGGTTAGGTGGCGTTGGGGCGCGCCTTCTCCGTGGCGGTCCGCGGGCTCGACGGGCAACTCGTCGAGATCGAGGCCGACATCACCTCCGGGTTGCCCGGGGTTCACCTGGTCGGTCTTGCGGACGCGGCCCTGCAGGAGTCGCGCGATCGGGTTCGTGCGGCGATCACCAACTGCGGCAATTCCTGGCCGATGGCGCGGCTGACCCTGGCGCTCTCCCCGGCGACCTTGCCGAAGATGGGCTCGGTGTACGACCTGGCGCTGGCCTTGTCGGTGTTGTCGGCCCACAAGAAGGAGCAGTGGGCCCGTCTCGAAAAGACCGTCTTGCTTGGTGAACTGGCGCTCGATGGGCGGGTCCGACCGGTCAAGGGTGTCCTTCCGGCGGTGCTGGCCGCCAAACGGGAGGGATGGCCCGCGGTGGTCGTGCCCGTGGACAACCTCGCCGAAGCGAGCCTGGTAGACGGTATCGAGGTGTGCGGGGTGCGCACGCTGGGCCAGCTCCAGTCTTGGGTCAAAGGGCGCGGCGCGCTCGAATCCCGAATCGCATCGCCGTCGCGGCAGCAGAAGCCGGTGGCCGATCTCGCCGATGTGATCGGCCAGACCCAGGCGAAGTACGCGGTCGAGGTCGCCGCTGCGGGCGGGCACCACCTGATGCTGACCGGGCCGCCCGGGGTAGGTAAAACCATGCTGGCTCAACGGCTTCCGGGTCTGCTGCCGTCGCTGTCGGAAAGCGAGGCACTGGAGGTGACGGCGATCCACTCGGTGGCGGGCCTGCTGTCGACCAACACACCGCTGATCACCACGCCGCCGTTCGTGGCGCCGCACCACACTTCGAGCGTGGCGGCGATGGTCGGCGGCGGCACCGGGATGGCGCGCCCCGGCGCGGTCAGCCGGGCGCACCGCGGGGTGCTCTTCTTGGACGAGTGTGCCGAGATCGGCGTCAGTGTGCTCGAGGCGTTGCGGACACCGTTGGAGGATGGTGAGATTCGGCTCGCTCGGCGCGACGGTGTCGCGCGCTACCCTGCCCGTCTCCAACTCGTGCTGGCAGCGAATCCATGTCCTTGCGCACCGCCCGACCCCCACGACTGCATCTGCAGCGGCCAGGAGAAGCGGCGCTATCTCGGCAAGCTGTCCGGTCCGTTACTCGACCGCGTCGACCTGCGGGTGGAGATGCATTCCTTGCGGGCGGGCGCGATCGTCGCGCAGGACGGCGAGTCCACGGCCGACGTGCGTGAGCGGGTCGCTAGGGCGCGAGCGGCCGCCGCCGAGCGCTGGCGGCCATACGGCATCAGCACCAACGTCGAGGTCAGCGGCTCGCTGCTACGACGCAGGTTCCGACTGCCGGCGGCGGTGATGAGGCCGCTGCACTCGGCACTTGACCGCGGTGCGTTGAGCGTCCGGGGGATGGACCGCACCATGCGGGTGGCTTGGTCGCTGTGTGATCTCGCGGGGCGCACGTCGCCGGTGGTCGACGACGTCACCGCGGCGTTGAGCTTTCGGCAAGGGGGAAGGGTGCGATGACCGATGACGTGACCGCGGCGTGGGCGTATTTGTCGCGGGTGGTTGAGCCGCCGTGCCCGGAGTTAGCGGCGTTGGTGGCACGCCTGGGTCCCGTTGAGGCGGCCGAGCGGGTGCGACGCGGGCAGGCCGGTGACAAGATCGACCGGCACGCCGAGGCTCGTCGTCACATCAACTGCGCTGCTGCGGATCTCGATGTATTGGCGCGGCTGGGTGGGCGGCTGGTCACGCCGGACGACGACGAGTGGCCGCTGTTGGCGTTCACCGGGTTCGGTGGGATCGCCGAGCGGCTCCGTCCGCAGGCTCATCCGCCCATGGTGTTGTGGGCGGTGGGACCCGCAGCGCTCGACGAGGTCGCCTACCGGGCGGCCGCCATCGTGGGTACGAGGGCCGCGACCGCCTACGGCGAGTTCGTCGCGGCCGACCTTGCCGCCGGTGTGGCCGGACGCGATGTCGCGGTGGTGTCCGGTGCCGCATACGGCATCGACGGGGCGGCGCACCGCTCGGCTCTGGCCGCCGATGGATTGACCGTGGCGGTACTCGCCGGCGGTATCGACATTCCCTATCCGGCGGGGCACGCTGCGCTGCTGCGCCGGATCGCCGAACAAGGCGTGGTGATCAGTGAGTATCCGCCCGGCGTACGCGCTGCTCGCCACCGCTTTCTGACCCGTAACCGATTGGTCGCGGCGCTGGCCGGGGCTACCGTGGTCGTCGAGGCCGGAGCACGCAGCGGCGCGGCGAACACCGCGGCCTGGGCGCGTGCGCTCGGACGGTCGGTGTGCGCGGTTCCCGGTCCCGTCACGTCATCGGCATCGGTTGGATGCCACGCTCTGCTGCGTGGCGATGCGCAGATCGTCACGCGCGCGGTGGACATCGTCGAACTGGTCGGCAACATCGGAGAACTGGCGCCGGAGGAGCAGCGCGCCGTCTCACCGCTCGACGAGCTCACCGAGACCGACAAACGGGTGTACGACGCGCTCCCACGACGTGGCGGACGCACCGCCGACGAGATCGCCATCACCTCGGGCCTGCCTGCCCGTCAGGTGCTGGGTCCGCTGGCGAACCTCGAGCTGTCGGGCTTGGTCGTGTGCCGAGATGGGAGGTGGAAGCTTGCGGCCCGCTGAGTTCGCATGAGGCCGTACAAGGTAGGGCGCCGCCGGCGGTGGCCCGCTCGTATAGTCGGTGAGGCCGGCTAATCATCAGGTCGGCCGAGGTTTGGAGGACTCTTGTGGCAGGGCGACCGATACACACCTTCGAAGTGGTGCGTACCGAGCAGATGACACCGCACCTCATCCGGCTGGTGCTCGGTGGCGCCGGGTTCGACACGTTCACCCCGAACGAGTTCACCGACGCCTACGTCAAGATCGTGATCGTCAACCCCGAGGTCGATGTCGCGAGCCTGCCGAAACCGCTGACCCTTGACTCGTTCTCGTCGTTGCCGCCGGAGCAGCGGCCCACCGTACGCACGTACACCGTCCGCAATGTCGACCCAGGGCGCCGCGAGATCTGCATCGACTTCGTCGTACACGGAGATCACGGCGTCGCCGGACCGTGGGCGTCTGCCGCCACCCCCGGCCAGCGGGCCTACCTCATGGGGCCGAGCGGCGCATATGCGCCCGATCCCGCTGCGGACTGGCATCTGATGGCTGGCGACGAAGCGGCGGTTCCCGCGATCAGCGCTGCGCTGGAAGCACTGCCGGACAACGCGATTGGCAAAGTGTTCATTGAGGTCGCCGGTTCGGACGACGAGATTCCGCTGAAGAAGCCAGACGGAGTCGAGGTGCGATGGATCTACCGCGGCGGCCGCGCCGACCTGGTGCCCGAGGACCAAGCCGGCGACCACGCGCCGTTGATCGCCGCGGTCAAGGAGACGCCGTGGCTGCCAGGGCAGGTGCAGGTCTTTATCCACGGTGAGGCGCAGACCGTCATGCACAACCTGCGGCCCTACATCCGCAAGGAGCGTGGCGTCCCCGCGAAGTGGGCGTCGTCGATCTCCGGGTATTGGCGACGCGGCCGCACCGAGGAGACGTTTCGCGAGTGGAAGGCCGACCTGGCCAAGGCCGAAGCCGGTACCTGACCGGCGCCCTGGCACGCTTGGCGCATGACGTTCGGGAACTACCAGTTCGAGATCTACCTGCAAGGCTTGTCGGGCATCGTGCCGAAGCTGCCGATGACGTTCGCGGAGTGGGAGGCCAAGGCGGAGTCGGCCATGCCGCCGTCGGTGTACTCCTACGTCGCGGGGGGCGCTGGCGACGAGCGCACCCAGCGACTCAACCGCACCGCATTCGACAACTGGGGTCTGATGCCGCGGATGTTCCGCGCGACCCGCGAGCGCGACCTGTCTGTCGAGCTGTTCGGCATGACGTTGCCGTCGCCGGTGTTCATGGCGCCGGTCGGGGTGATCGGCATCTGCGCCCAAGACGGCCACGGCGACCTCGCCACCGCCCGCGCGGCAGCGCGCACCGGCGTGCCGATGATTGTCTCGACCCTCACCGAGGACCCGCTGGAAGACGTGGCAACCGAATTCGGCGACACCCCAGGCTTTTTCCAGCTGTACACGCCGACCGACCGGGAGCTGGCCGCCAGCCTCGTGCACCGCGCCGAGGCCGCCGGATACAAAGGAATCATTGTCACCCTCGACACCTGGGTACCGGGCTGGCGTCCCCGCGACCTGTCGACGTCGAACTTCCCGCAGCTGCGCGGGCGCTGTCTGGCGAACTACACCAGCGACCCGGTGTTCTGCGCCGCGCTGGCGCAGCCGCCCGAGGAGAACCCCCAGGCCACGGTCTTGCACTGGGTGGGGCTCTTCGGGAATCCGCTGACGTGGGACGACCTCCCGTGGCTGCGGTCGCTGACCGACCTGCCCCTCGTCGTCAAGGGCATCTGCCATCCCGACGACGCGCGGCGCGCCAAGGACGGCGGCGTCGACGCGATCTACTGCTCCAACCACGGTGGCCGACAGGCCAACGGTGGGCTGGCGGCCATCGACTGCCTCCCCGGGGTGGTGGAGGCGGCCGACGGGTTGCCCGTGCTGTTCGACTCGGGCATCCGCAGCGGCGCCGACATCGTCAAGGCGCTCGCCCTCGGCGCCACCGCGGTCGGGATCGGGCGGCCGTACGCGTACGGGCTCGCGCTCGGCGGCGTGGACGGCGTCGTGCACGTGCTGCGTTCGCTGCTCGCCGAGGCCGACCTGACGATGGCCGTCGACGGCTATCCCACCCTGGCCGATCTCACTCCGGACACGCTGCGGCGCGTCACCTGAACGTCGCGGTCGGCTTCTGCGACGGTTGAGACGTGGAAGCCGTCCTCGAAGAGTTCGACGAGTACCTCGCGCTGGAGCGAAACCGCTCCGAGCACACCCGTCGCGCATACCTCGGCGATCTGCGGTCGCTGTTCGGGTTCCTGGCCGACCGCGGGGCAAACGCCGACCATGGGCTGGCCGGTCTGAGCCTGCCGGTCCTGAGGTCCTGGCTGGCCGCGCAGGCCGCCGCGGGCGCAGCACGCACGACGTTGGCACGGCGTACGTCGGCGGCGAAGATGTTCACAGCGTGGGCGCTGCGGCGCGGACTGATCGAAAGTGACCCGGCCACCCGGCTCCAGGTGCCCAGGGCCCGCCGCGCACTGCCCGCGGTGCTGCGCGAGGATCAGGCGCTCGACGCGATGGCGGCCGCGAAATCTGGTGCGCAGCAAGGTGACCCGCTGGCACTTCGCGATCTGCTGATCGTGGAGTTGTTGTACGCCACCGGTATTCGCGTCAGCGAGCTGTGCGGGCTCGACATCGACGACATCGACATGCCGCGGCGACTGCTGCGGGTGTTGGGCAAGGGCAACAAGCAGCGCACGGTGCCGTTCGGCGGGCCCGCGCAGGAGGCGCTGACGGCGTGGCTCGACGACGGTAGGCCGGCGTTGGCGACGGCGGATTCGGGTCCGGCCCTGCTGCTAGGTGCGCGCGGGCGCCGGCTCGACCCGCGACAGGCGCGCACCGTCGTACACCAGACCGTGTCCGCGGTCGACGGCGCGCCGGACATCGGGCCGCACGGGCTACGGCACAGCGCCGCCACGCATCTGCTCGAAGGCGGGGCGGACCTGCGCGTCGTGCAGGAACTGCTCGGCCATTCCACGCTGGCGACCACACAGCTCTACACGCACGTCACGGTCGCACGGCTGCGCACCGCCCACGACCAGGCCCACCCCCGCGCGTGAAATGGTGATTTCGGTGCGCTACTGATCGCTGACCGATCGAATGGGCACCGAAATCACCGAAGGAGGGACGTGCTCAGGTCGGCGGTTCGGCTGTCGTGGGGACCGGTTTCCTATCTCGAATGGACGCCGGTACGAGCCGACGACGCGGCGACGGTGGTGCTGCTGCACGGCGGCGGGGTGGATAGCGCGTCGCTGTCCTGGGCCGGCGTCGGACCGCGGTTGGCGGCGGCCGAATGCCGCGTTCTGGCCCCCGATCATCCTGGCTACGGGCAGAGTCCGCCTGCGCCGTGGCCGGCGACGCAGGACCGGTTGGTCGGTTACGTGAATGAGTTCGTCGACGCGGTCGTCTTTGGCCGTTACGCGATCGGCGGATTGTCCCTAGGCGGCGGAATGACGATCGGCCACGTGTTGGAGCGTCCCGAAAATGTCACCGGCGCAATGCTATTGGGTAGCTACGGCATCATGCCGAGGCTGTCGGATGGGCCGCTGTGCAGGGTGCGGCAGGCGCTGACGTGGGCGATGTCGCGGACCGGGCTGCTGACAGCCGTGACCAAGTGGTCCGGCCGGAACCGTCAGGTGATGACGCGGGTCATTCCGGCCCTCATTCGCGATCCCGCGCAACGCACTCCCGAACTGCTCGACGAGATCCTGGCGGCCGCTCGATCGGAACACGCATTCGACGCGTTCGCTCAATGGCAGCGCGACCAGTTCCGGTGGGACCGTCTGACCACCGACTACCGGGCCCGGCTGACATCGTTTCCCCGCCCGGCGCTTATCGTCCACGGTGACAGGGACACCAGCGTGCCGATCGCGGCGGCGCGGGCGGCCGCTGACCTGATACCGGATGTCCGCTTCGAAGTTGTTGCCGGCGCAGCGCATTGGGTGCAACGGGACCGGCCCGAGGTCGTGATAGCGGCCATGCTCGACTTCCTCGACACGGTCAACGCAGCAACTTGATCACCTCGGCGATAACCGACATCGCGGAAGCCCGAACCGTTGCCGGCGTTGCGTGAGTTGTTGGGCCATCTGTTCGTGCGCGCCGATCAACGCGAACGGGGAGCCGAGAAGGCCGGCGGGGAGGCGATGGCGCCGAGTATGGGCACGGTCGTCGTCGCGCGAGCGTGCGCAACTGGCTGAAAGATTGCGGCGTGTCGCGCGCAAGCGCGCACGCTCGCCGAAAAGGGGTTCAGCCGGTGATCGGTTTGAGACGGATCGGGGTGGTGGTCACCAGGCCGAGCGGGTCGACGTAATCGGCCCGCGACGCCGGCCCCCACATCGCGCCCCAGTGCAGACAGGCCGACACCGGGCAGCCGGGATGCCCCGCCTCCAGCACACCGATCGCCGCTTCGGGGTGCAGGCGTTGTCCCGGCTGGACCGTCGCCCGGACCGGTTCATAGCTCGTCCGTAGCCCGCCCGGGTGAGCGATCGACACGACGGGCCGTCCCGCCAGTTCCCCCGCGAAGACCACGATGCCCTCGGCCGCGGCGAGCACTCGCTGGCCCGGTGTGCCTGCCAGGTCCACGCCGCGATGTCCGGGTGTCCAGTTCGGCGAGGGTGCGTCGTAGGCGCGCGTCACCTCAGGGCGCGGCCGTAGCGGCCAGGCCAACCGGCCGGGCTCCGCGGCGGCGGGCGCCGCCCAGACCAGCGCCGAAGCCAGCGCCGCGACCGTCCGTGCAATCCATTGCATCAGCCCAGCTCAGCGCATACTGGGCGAAGGGTGCCAGGCCTCGGTCGCGATCTGTGGATCACCAGGTCGGTGTGGAAAAGCACCCCTGTGCAGCGTGTAAACTGCTAACCGCAGCTCGCTTGCGCGGGCTGACTTCGCGTGTCTGCGCACGACCCGTTCCACTAGGTCGTATCCCGGATGCCGTCGGTCCCGACTCGGTTTCGAGACGGGTCTGGCATTCCGAGCAGCCACCAGGGCCAGGCGTCACCCGGCGCCGGCATCAACCGACGAAAGGAATGACTCATGGCTGTTGTGACCATGAAACAGCTGCTCGACAGCGGCACCCACTTCGGGCACCAGACCCGTCGCTGGAATCCCAAGATGAAGCGGTTCATCTTCACCGACCGCAACGGCATCTACATCATCGACCTGCAGCAGACGCTGACCTACATCGACAAGGCGTACGAGTTCGTCAAGGAAACCGTCGCGCACGGCGGCACGATCATGTTCGTCGGCACCAAGAAGCAGGCCCAGGAGTCGATCGCCGAAGAAGCCACCCGCGTCGGCATGCCCTATGTGAACCAGCGCTGGCTGGGCGGCATGCTCACCAACTTCTCGACCGTGCACAAGCGGCTGCAACGTCTCAAGGAACTCGAGACGATGGAGCAGACCGGTGGGTTCGAGGGTCGCACCAAGAAGGAAATCCTGATGTTGACCCGCGAGAAGAACAAGCTCGAGCGGTCGCTGGGTGGCATCAGGGACATGACCAAGGTGCCCTCGGCGGTGTGGGTCGTCGACACCAACAAAGAGCACATCGCCGTCGGCGAGGCCCGCAAGCTCGGCATCCCGGTCATCGCGATCCTCGACACCAACTGTGATCCCGACCTGGTCGACTACCCGATCCCGGGCAACGACGACGCGATCCGGTCGGCCGCATTGCTGACCAGGGTGATCGCCGCCGCGGTCGCCGAGGGCCTGCAGGCGCGCGCCGGCGTGGGGCGGGACGGCGACAAGCCGGACGCCGGCCAGGGTTCTCTGGACGCCGAGCCGCTCGCCGAGTGGGAGCAGGAGCTGCTGGCCTCAGCGGCCAGCACGGCGACCAGCACGGCCACCGCATCCCCGACCGCCGCCGGCGCCGAGCCCGGTACCCCCGAGGCAGACATCCAGACCGAACCGAAACCCGCCCAAAACCCGTAAGAGAAGGCTGATATGGCTAACTACACCGCTGCCGACGTCAAGCGACTGCGGGAGCTGACCGGCGCCGGCATGCTCGACAGCAAGAACGCGCTCGTCGAGGCCGACGGCGACTTCGACAAGGCCGTCGAACTGCTGCGCATCAAGGGCGCCAAGGATGTCGGCAAGCGCGCCGAGCGTGCGACAGCCGAGGGCCTGGTGGCCGCGAAGGACGGCGCGCTGATCGAGTTGAACTCAGAGACCGACTTCGTCGCCAAGAACGCCGAATTCCAGGCGGTGGCCGACCAGATCGTCGCCGCCGCGGCAGCCGCCAAGGCGAACGATGTCGACTCGCTGAAGGCAGCCAAAGTCGGCGATACGACGGTCGAGCAGGTCATCGCGGACCTCTCGGCCAAGATCGGCGAGAAGCTCGAGCTGCGCCGGGTCGCCTACTTCGACGGCACGGTCGAGACCTACCTGCATAAGCGCGCCGCGGACCTCCCGCCCGCAGTCGGTGTGCTCGTCGAGTACACCGGTTCCGACGAGCAGGCGGCCCACGCGGTCGCCTTGCAGATCGCCGCGCTCAAGGCCAAGTACCTCACCCGCGAGGACGTGCCCGAGGACGTCGTCGCCAACGAGCGTCGCATCGCCGAGGAGACCGCCCGCAACGAGGGCAAGCCCGAGCAGGCACTGCCGAAGATCGTGGAGGGTCGGGTCACCGGGTTCTACAAGGACGTCGTGCTGCTCGACCAGCCGTCGGTGTCCGACAGCAAGAAGACCGTCAAGGCCCTGCTCGACGAGGCGGGTGTGACCGTGACCCGGTTTGCCCGCTTCGAGGTCGGTCAGGCCTAGAACTCTCCCGCGCCGCTCGGGCGTGGGTCCTGTAGTTCCCACGCCGCGGTACGAGTTGGTACCGTCGTTGCATGGGTCGCATTCATGCCTTCGGCGACGATGCTCTCGGCGATCTCGACGCTGTCGGTCTGGTTGAGGCGTTGCAGTCCGGCGCGGTATCGCGAGCCGAACTGGTCGACGCGGCGATCGCCCGAGCGCAGGGCGTCAATCCGGCGCTCGATGGGCTGGCCTACGAGGCGTTCGACCAGGCGCGGACTCGCGCCGCCGCGGCACGCTCTTACGGCGGCTACTTCAACGGCGTGCCGTCCCTCCTCAAGGACAACGTCGCGGTCGCCGGCATGCCGACGATGAACGGCACCGACGCGTGGGATCCGCGCCCGGAGCGGGGCCACGGCGCTTTCGCGCGTTCGTTCCTCGCGACGGGCCTGGCGCCGTTCGGCAAAACGCGGATGTCCGAGTTCGGCTTCAGCGCTTCGGCAGAGCATCCCCGGCTGGGCCCGGTGCGCAATCCGTGGAATCCCGAACACACCGCGGGCGCGTCGTCGTCGGGGTCCGCGGCGTTCGTCGCTGCCGGGGTGGTGCCGATCGCACACGCCAACGACGGCGGCGGCTCGATCCGAATTCCCGCGTCCTGCAACGGTTTGGTGGGACTCAAGCCCTCGCGTGGTCGCCTGCCGCTGGACAAGAAACTGCGGCAGATGCCGTTGCGCATCGTCGCCAACGGTGTCGTCACCCGCTCGGTGCGCGACACCGCGGCCTTCTACCGTGAGATAGAGCGGGTGTATCGCAATCCGCGGCTGCCCGCGATCGGCGACGTCTCCGGTCCCGGTATGCAGCGACTGCGAATCGCCGTATGCACCCAGTCGATCGCGCGGGCGGCCAGTCCGGAGATACACGAGCTGACGTTGAAGAATGCCGCCCTCCTCGAGGAGCTGGGCCATCAGGTCAGCGTGATCGACAACCCCGTGCCGTCACGTTTCATTGACGACTTCCTGCTGTATTGGTCGTTTCTGGCGTTCGCGCTCGTTCGCGGGGGACGCCGCACGTTCGGCCCCACTTTCGACCGCGGGCGTCTGGACAACCTGACTCTGGGGCTCGATCGCAACGCATCGCGCAACCTGCACCGGTTGCCGTCGACGATCGCGCGGCTCTCGCGGGTGCGCCAGATCACCTCGCGGCTCAGCCAGATCCACGACGTCGTGCTGACCCCGACGCTTGCCGAGGTCACACCGCGGATCGGTCACCTCGACCCCACGCTCGACTATCAGCAGATCATCGATCGCCTCATCGAGTGGGTGGCATTCACACCGCTGCAGAACGTCACCGGCGAGCCCGCGATCTCGCTGCCGCTGGCCGAGTCCGCGTCGGGTCTGCCGGTCGGGATGATGTTCGCCGCGCCGGTCGGCCAGGAGGGTCGGCTGCTGCAGTTGGCGTACGAACTCGAGGAGGCCCGGCCCTGGCGACGCATCCAGGACCGATCCGCCTCAAGCTAGGTCGCGGCAGATTTCGGCGGTGGCGCGGGTCAGCGACTCGGCGCCGTCACACAGCGCCTGTTCGATCGGCGTACCGGGAGCGGTGATCGCGACGAGTCGCTCGACGTCGTGATCCAGCAGCACGGCGGCGTCGGGGGCGACCCGGCCCGCGAAGATGATCACCCGTGCCCCGGCGCGAGCCGCCGCCTGGGCGACGCCGAACGGCGTCTTACCCATGACGGTCTGCGCGTCGACGCAACCCTCACCGGTGAACACCCAGTCCGCGCCGAGCAGCGCCCGCTCGAGCGCGACGGTTTCGGCGACTTCTTCGACGCCGGGTCTGCTTACCGCGCCGAGGAATTCGACCAGTGCGAAGCCCGTCCCCCCCGCCGCGCCCGCCCCGGGGCGCTGTGGTTGTGTGCCGCCGAGGGTCGCGGAGGCGACGGTGGCCAGCCGGGACAGGCCCGACTCCAGTCGCGCCACCTCGGCCGGACCGGCCCCCTTCTGCGGCCCGAACACCGCGCTGGCACCGCTGGGTCCCAGCAGCGGCGCCGTGACGTCGGATGCCACGCGAATGCACACGTCGCGCAGGCGGGGATCGAGACCGGTCAGGTCGATGCGCTCGAGCCGGACGAGATCCGCGCCGCCCGGTGCCAACGGTTCGCCGTCGGCGTCGAGGAACTTCGCACCCAGCGCGGTGAGCATGCCCGTCCCGCCGTCGTTGGTGGCCGACCCGCCCAGCCCGATCAGGAAATCCTCGGCGCCACGGTCCAGCGCGGATCGGATCAGTTCACCCACACCGAACGTGCTGGCGCGCAGAATGTCTCGTCGACCGGGTGGGATGAGTTCCAGACCCGCCGCGGCCGCCATCTCGATCACCGCGAGTTGACGCAGCGGCACATAGCCGTATCGGGCGGCGACGGTGCGTCCGAGCGCGTCGGACACCGCTACCTCGACATGCTGGCCGTGCAGTGCGTCGACGACGGCGTCGACGGTGCCTTCGCCGCCGTCCGCCATCGGTACGCCGACGACTTCTGCCTCCGGAAGTACCGCCGCCACGCCGGCGCGCATCGCCGCGACAGCTTCCGGCGCGGTCATTGACTCCTTGAACGAGTCCGGCGCCAGGACGATCTTCATGGACCGTAGTCTGGCAGAACTCAGTCCTTTCCGAGCGCTGCGAGAATCTGTTTGAACTCGTGTTGTTGGCGCTGCGTGAGGTTGGTCATCAGCCTGCGCTCGGCCGCGCGCACACCGGCGTCGGTGCGTTTCAACAATTTCCGCCCCTCCGGAGTGAGTTGTGCCGGCAGTGAGCGGCCCGACGGCACACGTGCCGGGCGAGTGACCAGGCCGCGGTTCTGAAGACCGCGCAGCACCATGTTCATCGCCTGCGGGGAGACGTTGAAGTCGCGGGCCAGTTCGGCATTGGACCGCCCGGGGTACTGCGACAGGATTCGCATGCAGAGGTACTGGGGGAATGCCACGTCCATGGGTTCCAGGACCGTCGCGGTCACTTCGGCGCGCAATGCATTCGCCACCCGCGACAGCAGGAAGCCCAGCGGCTGATCCTCCAGCGGCCCATCCATATCAATCATATTGACATATATCAACCACATTGATATCAACAAGTCATGACGGAACCGACTGGCGAGATGTTCGATAGCGCATACAAGGGCGAAATGCCCGAGATGAGCGGCGCGAAGCCACCGTGGAGCATCGGTGAACCGCAGCCCGAGCTCGCCGCCCTAATCGAGCAAGGCAAATTCCACGGCGACGTCCTCGACGCCGGATGTGGCGAGGCGGCCATCTCCTTGTATCTGGCCGAACGGGGCGTAACCACCGTCGGTCTCGACCAATCGCCGACCGCGATCGAGTTGGCTCGAGAGGAGGCCGCCAAGCGCGGGCTGGCCGCCGCCAGTTTCGAGGTCGCCGACATCAGCGGCTTCGGCGGTTACGACGGCCGGTTCGGCACGATCGTCGACTCGACGCTGTTTCACTCGATGCCCGTCGGACTGCGCGAGGGGTACCAGCGCTCGATCGTGCGGGCCGCGGCGCCCGGAGCCTCGTACTTCGTGCTGGTGTTCGACAGGTCCGGGATGCCCGAGGGGCCGGCCAACCCCGTCACCGAGGACGAGTTGCGCGACGTCGTCTCGAAGTACTGGACGATCGACGAGATCAGGCCCGCGCGCATCCACGCCGTCTTCCCGGATGGCTTCGAGGAGTTCTTCCCCGTCACCGACGTGCGCGATGAGCCGAAAGGGCGCAAATCCGTGCCTGGCTGGCTGCTGAGCGCTCACCTGCCGGGCTGACTCGGCGAGTCGCGACCCAGTCGCGGCCGTTCGGTCGGTCATGAGGCAGGATGAGGGGCATCTCAGCGAGGACCCCGAAGGAGTCGGATGGCGGACCCCAATGTCGCCGGTCAAGCGGCTCCGGACCCCAATATCGCCGCCGGGGCGGCTCCGGATCCGACCAGTCCCAACGGAGCCGAGGCATCCCCGGGTTCGAGCCGCCCGATGTACAACCGCGTGCTGCTCAAGCTGGGCGGCGAGATGTTCGGCGGTGGGGGGGTAGGCCTCGACCCCGATGTCGTGCACCTGGTGGCTCGCCAGATCGCCGAAGTGGTCCGCAGCGGCGTGCAGGTGGCCGTGGTCATCGGCGGCGGCAATTTCTTCCGCGGTGCGCAGTTGCAGCAGCGCGGCATGGAGCGCACCCGAAGCGACTACATGGGCATGCTCGGAACCGTCATGAACAGCCTTGCCCTGCAGGACTTCCTGGAAAAGGAAGGGATCGCCACCCGAGTCCAGACAGCGATCACGATGGGGCAGGTCGCAGAGCCGTACATACCGCTACGGGCGGTGCGTCACCTCGAGAAGGGCCGCGTGGTCATCTTCGGAGCGGGTATGGGCCTCCCGTACTTCTCCACCGACACCACCGCCGCGCAACGCGCGCTGGAGATCGGCGCCGAGGTGGTGCTGATGGCCAAGGCCGTCGACGGCGTCTTCACCGCTGACCCGCGGGAGCACCCCGACGCCGAACTCCTCACCAAGATCAGCCACCGCGAGGTCATCGACCGCGGCCTCAAGGTGGCCGACGCCACCGCATTCAGCCTGTGCATGGACAACGGCATGCCGATCCTGGTGTTCAACCTGCTCACCGATGGCAATATCGCGCGGGCGGTCGCGGGTGAGAAGATCGGGACACTGGTCACCAGCTGACACCCGCGCAAGGAGACGGCAGCGCAGTTGTGCACGCCGGGACCCGGTGAAGGACGCACGCCGACGAAGGAGTAGGACCGTGATCGACGAAACCCTCTTCGATGCCGAGGAGAAGATGGAGAAAGCGGTGTCGGTCGCACGTGACGACCTGTCGTCGATCCGCACCGGCCGGGCCAACCCTGGCATGTTCGCGCGCGTCAACGTCGATTACTACGGATCTCCCACACCGATCACGCAACTGTCGAGTATCAACGTGCCCGAGGCGCGGCTGGTGGTGATCAAGCCGTATGAGGCGGGCCAACTGCGCAATATCGAGGATGCGATCCGCAACTCCGACCTCGGGGTGAACCCCACCAACGATGGCAACGTGATTCGCGTCGCCATTCCGCAGCTGACCGAGGAGCGCCGCCGCGACCTGGTCAAACAGGCCAAGGCCAAGGGCGAGGACGCCAAGGTGTCGGTGCGCAACATCCGCCGCAAGGCGATGGAGGAACTGCACCGCATCAAGAAGGACGGCGAAGCGGGCGAGGACGAGGTGGGGCGCGCGGAGAAGGATCTCGACAAGGCGACTCACACCTACACCACGCAGATCGACGAACTGGTCAAGCACAAAGAAGGCGAGCTGCTGGAGGTCTAGTGACCAAACAGCACAAGAGTCCCGTGGCAGAGACGCCGGTCGACGAACCGCCCAAGAAGAAGTCGCGGGCGGGTCGCGACTTGCCCGCCGCGATCGGGGTCGGCGTCCTTCTCGGTGGGATGGCGATCGGCACGCTGCTGTTCTGGCCGATCGGGTGGCTGCCGGTGCTGGCGGTCTTCATCCCGATCGCCACCCACGAGGTGATCCGCCGGCTGCGCGAGGCCGGCTACGACCTTCCGGCTCTTCCGCTGCTGCTCGGCGGCCAGGCGATGATCTGGTTGAGCTGGCCGGCGGGTCCGGCCGGCGTGCTCGGCGCCTACGGCGGGACGATCGTCGTCTGTATGGTGTGGCGGCTGGTCGGGCACGGGCTCCGGCAGCAGCCGGTCAACTACCTGCGCGACATCGCCGCCGCCGTGTTGCTGGCGACGTGGGTGCCGTTGTTCGCGAGCTTCAGCGCGTTGCTGATCTTCCAGGACCACGGCGGCGGCCGGGTGTTCACGGTGATCGCCACTGTGGTCTTCGCCGACATCGGCGGCTATGCGGCCGGTGTGTTGTTCGGCAAGCATCTGATGGCGCCGGCGATCAGCCCGAAGAAGTCCTGGGAGGGGCTGGGCGGCTCGCTGCTGTTCGGCGTCGCGGCCGCGGTGCTGTCGGTGACGTTCCTGATGGACAAGCCGCCGTGGGTGGGCGTGCCGCTGGGACTGATGCTCGTCATCACGGGCGTGCTTGGCGACCTGGTCGAGTCGCAGGTCAAACGCGACCTGGGAATCAAGGACATGGGCACCCTGCTGCCGGGGCACGGCGGCATCATGGACCGCATCGACGCAATGCTTCCGTCGGCCGTGGCGGGTTGGGTGGTCTTGACGCTGCTGACGTAGTCGCTCTGGCCCCCGCCGTGGCGTGGTGAGTCCTGAGCCGGTCACGCAGCGTCAGCAGAAATTCAGAAGCGGCGTCGAAGTCGGCGCGAGGGCCGCGGCGCGTCCAGGACTCGACGACGCAACGGGCAATCCAGCGCAATCTGACGTTGCTGTTCTGGGACAGCATGCGTAGGAGGTCGAACGCTTCGTCGGCGGAAAGACCATAGGTTTGCATCAGCATGCCCTTGGCTTGCTCGATCACGGGCTGGCTCGCCAGCTTCTCTTTCAGCTGAGCGAGCTGCAGGCGCAGCTGCTCGGTCTCGTCGGCGGATACCGTGACTGCGGATCGGTCTGCGCCGGACATGTCGAGGGTTTGCGTCATTGCTGCTCCTTTCGGGGTCGGATGGCGCCGGCGAGGACGGAAGCGGTGTGCCGGGGAGTGCAGTGGCCGGCCAGATCGCGGATCTGTGTCCGGCAACTGAACCCGTCGGCGAGCACCGCGGTGTCGGAATCCAGATCGCGCAGGGCGGGAAGCAGTTTGTCCTCGGCGCAGGCGACAGAGACGTCGTGGTGACCGCGTTGAAAGCCGAAATTGCCTGCCAGGCCGCAGCATCCGGCGTCGAGGATGTGTGCGTCTACGCCGGCGTCGTCGAGAAGTTCCTTTTCATGCGTGTAATGCAGCACCGCGTGCTGGTGACAGTGGGGCTGTACGACCGCGTGGCCGCCGGTTCGAGGGGGATGCCAGTCCGGCGCCTTGCGGTGCAGGAGCTCGCCGATCGTGTAGGTCTGCGCCGCGAGTCGGTGGGCGTCCTCGTTGCCGTGCAACAGATCGAGCGCATCCGAGCGGAACACCGCGCCGCAACTCGGTTCCAGCACCAGGATCGGGGTACCGGCGCGCAGCACCGGCCGCAATGCCCGCAGCGTCCTGCCCAGAACCTTCTTCGCGACGCCGAGTTGACCTGTCGAGATCCACGTCAGACCGCAGCACAGCGCGCGGTCGGGGACGGTCACGGTGAAGCCGACCGCCTGCAGCACCTCGACCGCGTCGCGGGCGATGGCCGGATCGAAGTTGTTGGTGAACGTGTCCGGCCACAGCAGCACGGGGCCGCGGGCACCGGTCGGGTGGGGCTGCTTGCGCCACCACCGCGTGAAACGTTGTGCGGCGAACCGCGGTACGTCGCGGTGCGCGTCGATTCCTCCGGCGGCCTTGACGGCCGCGTCGAGGCGCGGCGCATGGGTCACCGCGTTGACCGCACGAGGCGCCGCCGCGGCCAGCCGCGCCCATAGCGGAATCCACCCCATGGAGTAGTGGGCCATTGGGCGCAGCCGGTGCCGGTAGTGGTGAAAGAGGAACTCCGCCTTGTAGGTTGCCATGTCGACGTTGACCGGACAGTCGCTCAGGCAGCCCTTGCAGGCCAGGCACAGGTCGAGAGCGTCGCGCACCTCGGTCGAGGCCCAGCCGTCGGTGATCACGTCGCCTTGCAGCATCTCGAACAGCAGTCGGGCCCGGCCGCGGGTCGAGTGGTGCTCCTCCCCGGTGGCGCGATAACTGGGGCACATGACCCCGGACTCGTCGCCGCGGCACTTTCCGACACCGACGCAGCGTGCGGCGGCATGCGAGAAGCGGTGCCCGTCCTCGGCGTAGGCGAAGGCGGTCGCCGGCTCGATCGGCAGATACCCGGTGCCGAACCGCAGATTCTCGTCGAGGCGGTACGGCTTGACGATCTTCCCCGGGTTCATGTGGTTGCCGGGATCGAACAGTGCCTTGGTCTTCTCGAACGCGTGGACGACACGCTGCCCGAACATGATCGGCAGCAGCTCGCCGCGCGACTGGCCGTCGCCATGCTCACCCGACAGCGACCCGCCGTAGTCGACCACGAGGTGGGCGGCGTCGTGGGCGAACCGGCGGTAGGTGGCGATTCCGTCGGAGGTGCGCAGGTCGAACGGGATCCGGGTGTGTACGCAGCCCTGCCCGAAATGCCCGTAGAGCGAGGATGTTCCGTAGTCGTAGCGGTCCAGGAGGGCGCGGAAGTCGCGCAGGTAGTCGCCCAGCCGCTGCGGGGGGACCGCCGCGTCCTCCCACCCCTCGTGTGTCTCCGGGCCGACAGGTGGATATGCCGTCGCTCCCAGGCCGGCCTCACGGGCGGCCCAGACCTGCTTCTTGCGCACCGGATCGTCCAGCACGGCGGCGTCGCAGTTCGCCACTTTCTGCAGCGCCTCGATCAGGGCCTTGGCGCGATGGTCGGCGTCATCCTGGTCGTGCCCATCCATCTGCACCATGAGCCAGCCGTGACCGCGGGGGAGTTGGTGCAGCGCCTGCTCGGCGAGCCGTCGGGAATGTTCGAGTTCGACCAGCCGATGGTCCAGCCCCTCCAAGGCGGCCGGCTCGTGCTCCAGAACGGCCGGCACGGCGTCCGCGGCGTCCGCGATGTCGTCGAACCCGAACAGCACCAGCGCACTTGCCGCGGGCCGGCGGACGAGGTCGATCTCCGCGCGCGTCACAGTGATCAGCGTGCTCTCACTGCCGACCAGAGCCTTGGCGAGGTGAAACCCGTTCTCGGGCAACAAGCTGTCGAGGTTGTAACCCGATACCCGGCGCGGGATGTTTGGGTAGCGCGACCTGATGTCCTCGGCGTAATCGGAGATGATCGACCGCAGCCCGCCATAGAGTTCACCGACACGACCGCCCGCGGTGATCACCCGCTCGACCTCCGCGTCGTCGGCGTCGCCGACCCAGCGGTGCACGCCGTCGTACGTCAGGATCTCCAGCGCGCGAACCGAATCGACCATCTTGCCGTAGGCCTGCGCGGTGGAGCCGCAGGAGTTGTTGCCGATCATTCCGCCGATTGTGCAGCTGACATGGGTGGAGGGTTTGGGCCCGACCATCCAGCCGGAAGCGGCAAGGTGGTCATTGAGGACGTCGAGTTTGATACCCGGTTCGACGACGGCCGTGCCGTTGTCGGTGTCGACGGCATGCACGCGGGTGCAGTACTTGCTCCAGTCGAGCACCACGGCGGCGTTACAGCACTGCCCGGCGAGGCTGGTGCCGCCGCCGCGGGAGAGCACAGGGACGTCGTTGTCGCGGCACACCGCGATCGCCGCGACGGCGTCGTCGGGTGTATAGGGCACGACGACGCCGATCGGCACCTGGCGATAGTTCGACGCGTCGGTGGAATAGGCGGCCCGCGACCCCGGATCGAAGCGGACCTCCCCTGCGATGTGGCGGTCGAGTTCGGCGGTGAGCTTGTCGTAGAGCAGCGGCGGGTGAACGCTCATGATCCAAAGTCCTTCGGTGTCAACGGACGCGGTAGGGTTCGAGATCCGTGCTGCGCACGGCGAGGCCGTGACCGGGGCTGGCGGGGTCGGGTCGGAGCACGCCGTTGACGGGCGGCGTCGCGCCCTCGAAGTAGCGGGTCTCGATGCGGGCGTGATCGTGGAACCACTCGAGGTGGCGCAGGTTGGGTGTCGCCGCGCCGATCGCCGCGTGCAGCCACGGCGCGCAGTGGGCGGAAATGTCGAGGTGGTGTGCGGCCGCCAGGGCGGCCACCCGCAGCCATTCGGTCACCCCGCCGCATCGCGACGCGTCTGCCTGCAGGCAGTCGACCGCCGAACACAGCGGCACGAAATCCGTTAGGCGATAACCGTATTCGCCGGCGGCGACGTCGGCGGCGACCGCGTCGCGCACAGCGCGCAGCCCCGCGAGGTCGTCGGAGGAAACCGGCTCTTCCAGCCAGGTGATATTCAGCTCGGCGACCGTCGACATCAGCCGGACGGCCTGTTTGGCGGTGTAGGCGCCGTTGGCGTCGACCAACAGTTCGGCGCCCTCGCCGATCACGGCGCGGGCCTGGTGCATCCGGGAAACATCGCGTGCGGTGCACGTTCCCCACGATTGTCCGATCTTGATCTTGACGCGCGGAATGCCGAGATCGCGCACCCAGCCCGTCAGCTGGTCGCGCAGCTGATGATGGTGGTAGGTGGTGAATCCGCCGCTGCCGTATACCGGAACGGCATCACGGACAGCACCGACGAGGCGGTGCAGTGGCGTGCCGACCAGCCTGGCCTTGAGGTCCCACAGCGCGACGTCGACCGCGGAGAGCGCCTGCCCGGCGATGCCGCCCCGTCCGATGTTGCGCACCGCTTTGGCCATGGCATCGAAAGCCGCGCCGACGGCGAGCGCGTCGCGCCCGACGACGTGGGTGGCGAGGTTTTCGGTGATGACGTCGACGCAGGCCGGATGCCCGTAGGTCCATCCCGTTCCGGTGACCTGCCCGCAGTCGGCGCGCGCGATGATCAGCGTGGTGTGGTCCCAGGCCAGCGTCCCGTCGGCCTCGGGGGCTTCGGTGGCAATGGTGTACGCCGCCGCGTGCAGTCCGGTCACCGCCTCGGCTGGGCGGACCGCCCCGTCCGCGCGGGCGGCGTTGTCGGTGCCGGCGGTCATGAGCGTGAATGCGGTAAGAACTCTTGCATTTTGGTCTTGAGGCCTTCTTTGATGAAGCCCCGGCTGTCCTCGTCACCCTTGAGCACCGCGGTGGCGGTCGCCTTGGCTTGTTCGAAGGTGGCGTGCGGCGGGATGGGCGGCATGTTGGGATCGGTATGTACGTCGAGGACGGTGGGGCGGTCGGCCGACAGCGCCGAACGCCACGCGCCGGCCAACTCGTCGGCGTCGCGAACGGTGTACGCATTGAGCCCCAGGCTGGTGGCGAAGCCGGCGAAGTCCACATCCGGAAGTGTTTGGGATGCGGCGAATTTCGGCGACCCATTCATGGCACGCATTTCCCAGGTGACCTGGTTGAGGTCGTTGTTGTGCAGGACCGCCACGATCAGCCGCCGATCGGACCACTGCTGGTAGTAGTGCTTGATGGTGATGAGCTCGGCCATACCGTTCATCTGCATGGCGCCGTCGCCCACGAATGCGATTGCGGGGCGGTCGGGGTGGGCGAATTTGGCGCCGATCGCGTAAGGAACGCCGGGGCCCATCGTCGCCAGCGTTCCCGACAGTGACCCGCGGATCCCGGGCCGGAACCGGAGTTGCCGGGCATACCAGTTGGCGGCGGACCCCGAATCGGCGGTGACGATCGCGTTCTCGGGCAGCTGCGCGGAGAATTCGGAGAACAGGCGCAGCGGGTTGACCCGGTCGGTGCCGACCCCGGCCTCCTTGGCCATGGTCTCCCACCAGCGGCTGACGTTCGACTCGATCGTGCCGCGCCACGACCGATCGGATTTGCGTTTCAGCTCCGGAATCAATGCGCGCAGAGCGGTTTTCGCGTCGGCGACGAGGTTGACTTCGTAGGGGTAGCGCATACCGATCAGCGTGGGGTCGATGTCGATCTGAACGCCGCGGGCCTGTCCGAAGTCGGGGAGGAACTGGGAGTAGGGGAAACTCGATCCGACGGTGAGCAGCGTGTCGCAGTCGCGCATCAGCTCGTAGCTGGGCCGCGTACCCAGTAGGCCGATGGAACCCGTCACCCAGGGCAGTTCGTCGGACAACACGTCCTTGCCCAACAGCGGTTTGGCCGCTCCGGCGCCGAGCAGCTCGGCGACCTCGGTCAGTTCGGCTTCGGCGCCGCGCGCGCCGTTACCCACCAGCATGGCTACTTTCGTTCCCGTATTGAGGATCTCGGCGGCCCGGCCGATCGCCGCGTCGTCGGGGCTGACGGCGGGCCAGTCGACACCGAGACTCGACGGCACCATCTTGAAGGCGTGTCGGGGTGGGCTGTACGACAATTCCTGCACGTCGGCCGGAATGATCAGTGCAGTCGGGGCGCGCCGGCCGATCGCGGTGCGGATGGCACGGTCGAGAACGTTCGGCAGTTGTTCGGGTACCGTGACCATCTGCACGTAATCCGCGGCGACGTCTTTGTAGAGGCTCAGCAGGTCGATCTCCTGTTGATAGGAACCGCCCATGGCGCTGCGGTTGGTCTGTCCGACGATTGCCACCACGGGTACGTGGTCGAGCTTGGCGTCGTAGAGGCCGTTGAGCAGATGTACCGCACCGGGACCGGACGTCGCCATGCAGACTCCGAAGGTACCGCTGAACTTCGCGTAGCCGACGGCTTCGAAGGCACTCATTTCTTCGTGGCGGGATTGGATGAATTGGGGGCTGTCGTCGGCGCGGACCCAGGCGGCCAGGATCGCGTTGATCCCGTCGCCGGGATAGGCGAACACTTGGCGTACCCCCCAGGCGCGTGACCGGTCGAGCAGGAAGTCGGCGACGGTCTGATCAGGCATGGCTGCTCCTCTTTGGATCGATCCGTGCATAGGCCGCTGTCTCCGTCCTACGCCTTTGGTTGCTTGTCAGCAACGATTGCGTCCTGGGAATTAAATAAGACTTCGGCATCGGCTGGGCTACTCGTCGGGTCGTCCGTCGGGGTGAAGACGCTGTTGACTGCGGCGTGCGGACGTGGTCGTGTGGTGACCGCTGAGCTGTCGGGCGCCGTTGATCAATCCGACGAGGCTGAACGCCTGGGGCGTGTTGCCGAGATGCCGCTGGGCCTTCGGGTCGTATTCCTCGCTCAGCATTCCCACGTCGTTGCGCAGCCGCAGCAATCGCTCGTAGAGCGCGGTGGCCTCCTCGGTGCGCCCGATGCCGCAGAGCGCCTCGACGAGCCAGAAGCTGCATGCGAGGAATACGCCTTCGCCACCGGGAAGGCCGTCGTCGCTCTTCTCCGGGTGGTATCGCAACAGCAGTCCATCACAGTCGAGTTCGGTTCGTACGGCCTCGATGGTGGCGACGATGCGGGGATCGTCGTACGGCAGAAAGCCGACGCGGGGTAACAGCAGAAGCGCCGCGTCGAGGTGGTCGGACCCGTAGGACTGGGTGAACGATCCGCGCTCGGCGTTGTAGCCACGGTTGCAGATGTCGTCGTGGATCTCCGTGCGCAGCCCGCGCCATCGCCGCAGCGGCCCGGGCAGGTGATGGTGTTCGACGGTCCGCACCGCCCGGTCCACTCCCGCCCACGCCATGACCTTGGAATGCACGAAGTGACGTGCCGGGCCACGGATTTCCCACAGGCTGCAGTCGGCGTCCGTCCAGTTCCCCTCCAGGAAGTCGAGCAGCGCGCACTGGACGTCCCAGGCGGTGTCGTCGGTCGGCAGACCGAAGTCCCGGGCCAGGTGCAGCCCGTCGAGCACTTCGCCCCACACGTCGAGTTGCAGTTGAGCAGCGGCGGCGTTGCCGACCCGGACCGGGCCCGAGCTCTGGTAGCCGGCCAGCCATGGCAGTTCGAATTCGGGCAGCCGCCGCCGCCCGTCGACGCCGTACATGATCTGCAGGTCTGCGGGATCGCCTGCGACCGCGCGCACCAGCCACTCCCGCCAGGCCCGCGCCTCGTCGACGAAGCCCGTGCCGAGCAGCGCCTGGAGCGTGAACGTGGCATCCCGAAGCCAGCAGTAGCGGTAATCCCAATTGCGAGGGCCACCGACCTGCTCGGGCAGCGAGGTCGTCGCCGCCGCCAGGATGCCGCCGGTGGGGGCGAAGGTGAGCGCCTTGAGCAGCAGCAGGGCCCGCCGTACCTCGGGTTGCCACCGCCCGCTGTAGCGGCATTGCGCCATCCAGTCGCTCCACCAGCCGGCGGTTTCCGCCAGGGCACGCTCGGCGTCGACCGGCCGCGGCGGTGGCAGATGGGACAGCTGATGAGTGAGCACGAACGGAATGCGTTGGCCTTCGGCGACGGTGAAGTCGGCAACCGTCGTCAGGTCCCGTCCTTCCGTACGAACCGGCGTGCGCAGCCAAACCGCGTCCGGACCGGCTATGGCCGACAGGCCGTTATCGCGGCGGCGGACCCACGGCACGACATGGCCGTAGTCGAACCGCAGACGCAGCGTCGACGTCATCGGGACCGTGCCGCTGACGCCCTCGACGATGCGGACCACATCAGCGGCGGTCCCGCGCGGCGGCATGAAGTCGATGAGCCGGACGCATCCCTGCTCGGTGTCCCATTCGGTCTCGAGCACGAGCGAGTCGTCGCGGTAGCGCCGCCGCGTGGACGGGCCGCCCGCGGCGGGCGCCACCCGCCAGGTGCCGGCGTCGGGGCCGCCGAGGAGCGCCGCAAAACAGGCCGGTGAGTCGAAGTAGGGCAGGCAGAGCCAGTCGAGGGCTCCGTCGCGCCCGACGAGCGCCGCGGTCTGCAGGTCTCCGATGAGCGCGTAGTCCTCGATCGCACTCATTGTCAGCTTGCGTCGTCGAGCGTGATGACCACCTTCACGTCGTCGGGCCCGGCGGTGAACGCCTCGCGGGCCCGGGCCAGCGGCACGCGCCGGGTGATCAGGCTGGCCAGCCAGTCCTTGTCGGCTTTGGCCAGCGCCTCGGCGGCTTGGCGGTAGTGACGCAGGTTGGCGTTGACCGAACCGACCACGGCATCGTTCTCCAGCACCAGTTCGCGGTTGACCGCACCGGCGTCGATCTGTAACCGCCGTCCCCTGGGCGACACCCCGGTCAAGCAGACGATGCCGTAGGTGGAGGTGTTGGCGATGGCCCCGAAGACCACCGGCCCGGCTCCGGTCGCCTCGATCACCACATCCGGTTGTAGTCGGGAGGCGACGTCGTCGATGTCGTCGTGGTGGTATGTCGCGCCCAGCGCAGCGACGATACCGGGCTTGGGGCCGTCGGTGACGCGGTCGAGGATGTGGGTGTCGAAACCTTGCTGGACCGACAGCAGGGCGGCCAGCAGTCCGATGGGCCCGGCGCCGGTGATCAACGCCCGCTCGGGATCGAAGTATCCCCGCTTTCCTACCCGTCTCACCTGCTCCCACGCTTTGGCCACCACCGTGGTCGGCTCCATGAGCATTCCAACGTCGGCCAGGTTCTCGTCGAGAGCGACCGCGTAATCGGTTTCCACCCGCCAGCGGCTGCTGCCGTAGCCGTCGATCTCCTTGATGCCGCGTTCGGTGTAGCGGCCGTTGCGGCACATGTCGAACTCGCCGTGCGCGCAGGCCCGACACGGCTCCGGGTCAGGCCGGCGCACCACACCCACGACCAGGTCGCCGGTGGAAAACGTACTGTCGGGCGGTGCCTCGGCCACCCGCCCCAGGGATTCATGTCCGAGCACCAGCGTGTCGCGCCCGGGTGGCGCCCACCCGTAGTGTCCGCTTGCGATCTCCTTGTCTGTGCCGCACACACCGATCGCCAGGCCGTCGACCAGCAGTTCGTCGGGTCCGCGGCGCGGTTCTTCGACATCGTCGACGGTGAGCGACCCCGCATTGCCGGGCCTTATCGTCAGTGCCTGCATACGGAGATGACTTGCCGCTGCGCAGTAATTGCAAACACCCAATAATTGCGCTTTGATAACGACCGACAACCGGAAGTGAGGCAGGAAATGGCAGGTCGCGGCGGCGCTGTGACGAGCGAACAGGTCGAGTCGGTCATGCGGGCGTCGCGGGCGCTGGTGGGCATCACCGCGGCCTCGATCTCCATAGCTGACGACGTGGTCACAGTGCCCCAGCTGCGGGTCATGATGATGATTGCGACCCGAGGTGCGATGAACCTTGCCGGCGTCGCGGCGGGTCTTCAGGTCAGCCCCTCCAACGCCAGTCGGATCTGCGACCGGTTGCTCAAGGTCGGCATGGTCGACCGGCGCGATGATCCGGCCGACCGGCGCAATATCGCCCTCACGTTGACGGCCGACGGCCAAGATCTGATCGACCGCGTGATCCATCACCGCCGCAACGCAATCCGGCGGGTATTGCGGCAGATGCCAGCGGAGCGGCGAGACTTGCTGACAGTCGTCCTCGACGACTTTGCGACCGCCGCGGGCGAACCCTCCGAGGAGCACCGGCACGCGTTGATCTGACCCGTGCGCCGGGCAATGGAATACTGGGTTGAGCCCATGTCTGAACCTTCCGCGGCGCTGCCGCTCGTGTTCGATCCGCCGCGCCGCGCCATGCCGCCGCGGCACTTCGCCGACCTCGACGAGGCGGGCCGCGCCGCTGCCGTCGGCGAGCTCGGGCTGCCGGCTTTCCGGGCCAAGCAGTTGGCCAACCAGTACTACGGCAGGCTGATCGCCGACCCACACCAGATGACCGATCTGCCGGCCTCGGTGCGCGACCAGGTTGCCGACGCGCTGTTCCCGAAACTGCTCGACGCGGTTCGCGAGGTCGAGACCGATGCGGGCGAGACGCGCAAGATGCTGTGGCGCGCGGTGGACGGCACCACGTTCGAGTCGGTGCTGATGCGCTACCCGCAGCGCAACACGGTCTGTATCTCGTCACAGGCGGGGTGCGGAATGGCCTGCCCGTTCTGCGCGACGGGCCAGGGGGGACTCAAGCGCAATCTGTCGACCGCCGAGATTCTCGAGCAGGTGCGGGCGGCAGCCGTCGAACTCCGCGACCGCGACGGGGACTGGATTGCGCGCACCGCGCGCGGGGACCGGATTGCGCGCACCGCGCGCGGGGACTGGATTGCGCGCACCGCGCGCGGGGAAATCGCGGGATCGCCCCGTGGCGGCAGGCTGTCCAACATCGTGTTCATGGGCATGGGCGAGCCGCTGGCCAACTACAACCGGATGCTCGCCGCGGTGCGACGGATCATCGCGCCCGTTCCCCACGGCTTCGGCATCTCGGCCCGCTCGGTCACGGTGTCGACGGTCGGGTTGGCGCCCGCGATCCGCAAGCTCGCCGACGAACGGCTCGGCGTCACACTGGCGTTGTCGCTGCACGCCCCGGACGACGAACTGCGCGACACGCTCGTTCCGGTGAACAACCGCTGGAAGGTGTCCGAGGCGCTCGACGCCGCGCGGTACTACGCGGACGCGACCGGCCGGCGAGTGTCGATCGAGTATGCGTTGATCCGCGACGTCAACGACCAGCCGTGGCGCGCCGACCTTTTGGGCAAGCGGCTACACGGCGCGCTGGGTCCGCTGGCCCATGTCAACGTCATCCCGCTGAACCCGACGCCCGGCAGTGAGTGGGATGCCAGCCCCAGACCCGCTGAACGCGAGTTCGTTCGCCGGGTCCGCGAACGTGGCGTGTCGTGCACCGTGCGCGACACTCGGGGCCGCGAAATCGCCGCTGCGTGCGGCCAGTTGGCGGCGCAGGGCTGACAATCGCTCAGGCTCGCCGCTTCCGAGCGGTCGTGTCGTACTAACCGGTTGATCCCACGCATCGGGTGCGAGCGATCAACCGCTTAGAGCGCGGGCCGTTCATGCGCGAGGACTTCAGTCGGCGGATCGTCTTACCCGGCGCCGTCAAACGTCGGCACGGAGCCGGTAGCGGGGAGCGCCATCTGCAGATAAACAGCGATGCGCCGAACCTTGTTGTCGGGGTTGAACTCATACACCGACACACTGTTGACCACGCTGCTGAAGTCACCCATGTGGCTGCGCTCCTCCAGTTCGAGGAACACCACGTCAGGAGTCTCGGTCAGGCGCTGGAACGTGCAGTTCCACTCAGACGACTTCGCCCAGTTGGTCAGGAACTCCACGTAGGACGTCCAGTCCATCACCTCTTTGAAAGGCCCCACTCGCACGAAGTTGTCGACGTCGATCAGCTCCGCCAGCGGCGCCCAGTCCGCGGAGGTGAAGTCGGGGTTCTTGGCGGCCTCCACGAGACGCTCGGTGATCCGGCTGTACTCCAACACGATCCGCGACCGCCCGGTCGCCGTTGCGAGGATTTCGTCCAGGGTCGTCACGCCCGCACCTCCGATTCGGCCAGGCGGCGCTCCAATGCCTCGAGGTACTCACCGGCGCCGTGGAATGGCCCGTGCACGCCGATCGCGACGTCGAGGAATGCGTTGTACTCGTCGTTGACGTGGGTCTCCCAGCGAGTGATCTCGCAATCGTCGTTGGTCTCCAGGAAACTGTAGGAGTAGAAGCCCATCTCGGCGCCGTCAGCGGTATGGCCTTCCCACCGTGTCTTCATCACCAACCCATTCTCCGATGGCCAATAGTTGAACGAAGCCGGTTTCCAGTCGGGAAAGCTCAACGAGTAGACCTTGGCCTCGAGGGTCGACGCACGTGCCGTGTCGGACGGGAACTCGCTGAGCTTGAACACCTGGTCACCGGTGAAGTACGGCGAGACGTACACCCCGTCGGCCGCGAACTTCCATGTGCCTGCGAACGCCTCGCCGTCCTTCACCCCCTGACGCAGGTATGCATCGCGATAAGCTTCGGCCATCCCGTGCATGGCGGACGATGCGCTCTTCGAGAGTCATTGATTCCTTTCGCATTTGGAGATGCTCGTCAGGCATCGGCCATGTATCGGTCGACGACGGAGTGGAAGTGGCCGATGACGACTTCCTCCTTCACCAAGGACATGTGATCGAGCCGGTTGTTGCGCAAACCCTTCTGCTGGCGGGGCATCTGGACGTAGTCCTGGTTCAGCGCCTCGAAATACTTGTAGCTGCCGGGATCGTCGACCTCGATCAGCTCCGCGCGGAAGGCGTCTCGGTGTTCGGCCGGCAGATACATGTAGCTGCTGACGTGCCAGATGCAGCGGTTCGGGTCGCCGTCGGGATGCGGCACCGCCATGATGATGTGGCATTCGCCTGCCCGGACGGTCATGAAGAAGTTCGGGAACAGCACCCAGCCCTGGTTGTCGCTCATCTGGTCGTCGGTCAGCCCGCTGACGTCGAGGCCCATGCCCGTCAGGGTGTCGCGGGTGGCCTGTTGCAGCAGACGGCGTGCCGTGACGCCGTCGGGGAATTCGACCTCACCGTCCGCACCCTGGTACGGCGCGACGAGTTCGGAGAACCGCGGGATCACCGCGGCGGTTCCTGGGAACGTCTCGGGCAGGGCCATGATGCCGTCGACCTGCTTCTGCGCACCGGCGCCCTGCACCTCGAACGGTGCGACGGCAACGCTGTGGTTGTCGAAGAACTGGTAGCGGGTGG
The DNA here is from genome assembly GCF_035918395.1 of Mycolicibacterium sp. ND9-15. NCBI lineage: Bacteria > Bacillati > Actinomycetota > Actinomycetes > Mycobacteriales > Mycobacteriaceae > Mycobacterium > Mycobacterium jinjuense. Next base: position 625,244 of record NZ_CP142362.1, on the reverse strand, counting down.
TCGCCGGGTCGATGTTGAGGACGGCGAGCAACTGCGGGTGAATCCCGTTGATGTGGTAGCCCTCTTCGAAGGCGTCCATGACGACTTTCCAGTTGCAGTCGAGCGCCTCGCAGACGTCCATGACGGTGGTCATCTGGTCGAGGTGGTAGGGCTCGAGCAGTTCGATCACCGTGTCGCCCAGATAATCCCGTAGCGGTTGAGCGTTGGGGTCCGGGTTGAGGAAGATGAACCCCCCGAAGGTGTCGACCGAGACCTCCAGCAGCGAGTTGTCGCTCTTGTCGACCTGGCCGGCCAGGTTCTCCCGCAGCACACCGCGCAGCTTGCCCTCCAGGTCGTAGGACCACAGGTGGTACTGACACAGAAAGCCGCGCTTGGCATTACCGGTGTTGGTCATGCAGAGCATGTTTCCTCGGTGCCGACACGCGTTGACGAAGCCTCGCAGCTTCTCGTCCTTGCCGCGGACGATGACGTAGGATTGGTCGAGGATCTGATACCGCTTCCAGTCACCGACCTTGGGCAGGTCGTCGACGCGCCCTGCGACCTGCCATACCCGCGACCAGATGCGTTCGCGTTCGAGCGCGGCGTACTCCGGGGAGGTGTAACGGTCCGTCGAGATGCTCATGTTGAAGGTCCCGGGCTTGACGTCGTCGAGGCCGAGGCCGATTCCTGAATCCGGCTTGAGCCACTCGCCGGAGCGGATCACCTGTGTCATTGCCAACCTCCTGGTCAGGGAACTGGGCTGTGTGGTGCACTTACACGCGTCTTGCGGCTGTGACGACAGTCACTATACATCGACGTATTCTATATACAACAATGTATGAAAGTGGCTTGAGTCATATTACGTCGCGGTTAGGCGCCCGGCCTGACAGGAAGGAACCGGCGATGGACTGTGTGCTGGACGTCGAAGCCGCGGAGGCCGTGGAGTTGATCAGGGTCGCGGGCGGCTGGCTTTGCGACCGGGCGATGGCCGGCTGGACGGTAACGGTGCGGGTTCCGAACCTCGACCATGCTCGGAGTTTGTCGATCATCGGTGTGACCACTCGCGCGTCGACCGTCGAGGCCGATGCGTTGGTCGTACACGGCGCCGTTGGCTACCGGCACGGCTGCGTGCGTCACCGCGTCAGCCGCGCGGCCCGTGCGTTCAAGGCTCGGGCGTTACTCGCCGCCGGTCTGCCGCCGACCATCGTCGATCTCGAGACGTTCTGGCTTGGTCCGTCGTCGAACTTCTTGGTGGCGCGAGAATGCGCGCACACCCAGGCATCGGCGCTGGCGTCGCCGTGACGGTCCGTGGTCGCACGACACTGTGGGAGGATCGGCGGATGCCAGAGCGGTGGACGAGGGAGCGGCGTCTCGAGCACACCCGTAATCTGCTGCTCGACGCCGCCGAGGACGTATTCGCACGCAAGGGTCTGACCGGCGCCGCCCTGGAGGACATCGCCGACGTGGCCGGCTACACCCGCGGGGCGATCTACTCACACTTCGGCGCCAAGGAGGAGTTGTTTCTGGCGGTCGTGGACCGGCAGCGGCAGCGGTTCCTCGACGGGTTCAACGACATCATCCAGTCGTTCGCGCGGCTGGACGAGCTCAGCGTCGACGAACTCGCGGACCGTTGGCGTGAGGTGGGTAGCGATCCAAATCGGGCTGCCCTGAATTACGAACTCACGCTGTACCTTCTGCGAAACTCCGAGGCGCGTGAACGTCTCGGCGCGCAGCGGCGCGAAACGATCCGATCGCTCGGTGAGTTCATCAGCAAGAACGTCGCACGGTTGGGCGCGACACTCACATTGCCCGCCGACACGTTGGCCCAGTTGATCCTCGCGGTCAACGACGGTGTCACCCTTGGCAGCCATCTCGACGGGGCCGACCTCTACCGGCCCTATCTGCAGCTGATCGTTTCGAGCATCGTCCCGGCGGGCGACTGACCGGTCGCATCGAGACCTCCGTTTTGGCGGGTTTAGCTCGCACATTTCCGCCAAAACGTCGATCTCAGCGTCACGATCCGGGCGGATTCGTGAACCAGACGTTCTCCTCGACCAGGCGGCGGCTGCGCCACCCGTCGGGAGTGCGCACGAGTTCGTGGTGGTAATAGCCGCCGCAGAAGCTGGGCTCGGACATGCCGGGCAGCTGCATCGGGTTGTAGAACATCGCGCGCACCCGCGCGTTGTCGCCATCGGGGCCAGTTTCGACGTCGGCCTCTATGTTCGTGATGTGGTGCATGCTCCATGGAATCACGCCGAAATTCGCGGCGAACCAGTCGACGACCTCGTCCCGGCTCCCGACGACCGCGCCGGCCGACGAATAGTCGATGTGCGCGTCGTCGGTGAACACCGAGCGGTACAGCTCCCAGTCCTTGGTGTCTACCGCGCGGGCGTAGCGGTGCAGCAGCGCGGCGATGTCAAGTTCGTCGCGGACCTGCCGATCGTTCATCAATGCCTGCTTCACGGTTCGACCGTTTCGGGCATGCCGATCGTCTTGGCCTCGAGATATTCCTTGTATCCCTCTTCGCCGTTGCGGTAGCCCAGCCCGCTCTGCTTGGTGCCGCCGAACGGGCTGTTGATGCCGAAGTGGCTCTTGCCGTTGATCGTGACGTTGCCGGTGCGCATGCGGCAGGCCACTTCGAACGCTCGGTCCACGTCGGCGCCACTGACCTCACCGGACAGCCCGTAGATCGAATTGTTCGCGATGGCGATCGCCTCGTCGTCGGTGGCGTATGGCGTGACGGTGAGCACCGGGCCGAAGATCTCCTCCTGCGCCACTTGTGAATTGGGATCGACATCGGCCAGCAGGGTCGGCTGTGTGTAGTAACCGGTCGGCAGGTTCTCGGGGATACCGCCGCCGGTGACCAGCCGTGCGCCGGAGTCGATGCCGCTCTTGATCAGTCCGAGCACTTTCTGGCGCTGGGTCTCGCTGATCTGCGGGCCCTGCATGTTGCCCGGGGTCCACGGGTCGCCGACGGGGAAGCCCTCCATCATCGTCTTGAGGATCTCGATGCCTTCGTCGTAGCGGCTGCGCGGCAACAGAATCCGGCTCGGCAGGATGCAACTCTGGCCGGACATCACGCACGCCATCATGGCCGCCAACGGCAGCGCGGAGTTGAAATCGGCGTCGTCGAGCACGATGTGGGCCGACTTGCCGCCCAACTCCAGCAGCGTCTTCTTCACCGTCGACGCACCGGCGGCCAGGATCGCCCGTCCGGTCGCGGTCGACCCGGTGAACGTGATCATGTCGACCCGCGGATCGGCCGACAACGCCGCCCCGACCTCGTTGGCGCCTGCCACCACCACGTTGAACACACCGGCCGGGATGTCGGTCTCCTCGGCGACGATGCGGCCGTACTCACTGCCCGACCACGGGGTCAGCTGGGCGGGTTTGAGGACGACGGTGTTGCCGGCCATCAGCGCGGGCACGGTCTCGGCAACGTTGAGGTAGAACGGCACGTTCCACGGCGTGATCGCACCGACCACGCCGACCGGCTCGTAGTGGATCTTGCGCCGGGCCGGCCCCAGCGGCGTGTCGTGCACACCGTTGTCGACGAGGTACTCGAAGTTCTTGCCGTGCTCGGCCCAGTGCTTGACCTCCTCGATCGGGCTCTCGATCTGGCTGCCGGTCACCGAAACCGGACAGCCGACCTCGGTGATGAGGATCCGCCGCAGCCGTTCCTTGTTGCGTTCGAGCGCCTCGTGCAGCTGGGTCAGACAGTGGTGGCGGAAGTCCAGATCCCGTGACCAGTCGGTCTCGTCGAAGGCCCGCCGCGCGGCGCCGACGGCCCGCGCCATGTCCTCGACGGTTCCGTCGGTGGCCCGCCCCGCGACCTGTTCGCTGGCCGGATGGATCACATCGAACGTCGCTCCGCCGGCCGTGGTCTGCAGTTCGCCGTCGATCAGCATCCGCTCGTCGCCGGCAAGCACGCCGGTGTCGGTCTCTACCTGGGTCATGCGGACAGCTTTACAAATTTTTGCGCGAGTGTCAGCCGTTCGCCTTGATCCCGGTGGCGTGCCGCAGTTGCGCCAGGAACTGATCGTCGTCGTCACTGCGGACGATGTAGTGCGAGACGGCGACGCGAATTGCGGTGGCCGCCTTGACCGCTGCGTTGGGGCCGCTCAGCAGTCTCTGCAGCCGCGCCCGCATCACCGGGATGATCTTCGTCAGCTGGGCGATGACCACCTCGGGTTCGATGTCGACCAGCCGCACACCCGAGTACGAGTGCTGGTAGTCGACGATGAACCGCAGCGCGGCGTCGAGCTTCTCGGCGCCCCGCAAGCCGGCCGTCGCCTTGCTGATGCCGTTGTCGAAGAGGTCGCGTTCGTAGACACCGAACGCGCCGAGCAGTTCCTCCTTGGAGGCGAACCAGCGGTACAGCGTCGGCCGGGACACTCCGGCCTGGAGCGCGACCTCCGAGAGGCTGAGCTTGGTCTGCCCGCTGCGGGCGAGCACCTCCGCTGTCGCGACGAGTATCCGGTGTTGGGTCGAGGTGTCCTCGTGCCCAAGCGCGTCGCGCAGCGGTTCGTTCACGTGGCAAGCGTAGATCGAACTCACATCGACTTCTGGAGTACGGCGATCGTGTCGAGATCTTCCAGGGCCGCGACGCCGCGGCGCAGGCCCTCGAGCGCGATGTCCTCGTCCTGCATACCGCCCATGCCGGCGGTGATCAGCGCGGCGACGTAGGCGTAGAGCGCGCCCTGCCGGTACCGGTCCCAGAGCTCGGTGCGGTCGAGCTCGGGTCCGCCGCAGGCGGCCAACGCCCGGCGGTAGACGTCGAGCAGCTCACCTTGGTGCGCCTGGCGGTCCGCCGGCGCCATGCTGGTGACCAGTGTGTATGCCAGTTCGCGGTTGGGATGCCCGCGCCGCACGGCCTGCCAGTCCAGCAGCCCGGCCTCGCCGTTGCGGAAGTAGACGTTACCCGGATGAGCGTCGCCGTGCATGACGGTGTGCGGCGGTTCGTCGATGAGCCGGGCCACGGCGCGGTAGTTCTCGTCGATGAATCGTCCGGCCTCGACGTCGATGTCAGTGCGCTCGGCGATGCGGCGCGCCGACGTCTTGAGCAGCGGGCCGGTGAGCAGCGACGCGGTGTCGCCGGACGCAGTGTAGAGCCAGCCGGGCACCCGGTTCCAGAAGGTGGCATGCAGCTTCGCCAGCAGTTCGACGATCTTCGCCGCCCGGTCGGCGCTGATCGGGTGCAGGGTGTCGGGGAACTCGCACTCGTCTGCGGGCAGATCCTCCAGGGCCAGCACGTACCGCCCGGTCACCGAATCGAACTCCGAGCCGTGATACGCCGGCAGCCCGGACAGCCGCGGCGAGAGTTCCCGGTAGAAGCGGGTTTCGGTGGCGCCCAACCGGCCCATCTCGCCCATCAGCCGCGTGGCGACGGTCTCGGCGGCCAGCTTGACGAACACGGTCGGCGGGACGTCGTCGCCGCCCAGGGCGAGGCGGGCGCGCGACGAGGTGCCGGTGTCGCCGCTGAGTACCGACACCGCGGTCACCCGACGGCCGATGATCCGCGACATGGCCGTCGCATCGAGCTCGGACACGGATCGCGGAAGTGATCGGAGCCCGCCGATGGCGGCGTCGGTGGCGATACGTTGTACCCCGCGGCCCAGATGTGCGGCAAGGCCGACGACCGGCGCAGCGTGCTTCACCACGCTAGTTTACAAAGTTGTCAGTAAATGTAAAGAAGGTGTCGATGGCGGGTCCACTGGAGGGTGTGCGGGTCGTCGAACTCGGCGTGTGGGTGGCGGGACCGGCTGCGGGCGGCATCCTCGCCGACTGGGGTGCCGATGTCGTGAAAATCGAACCGCCGGCCGGCGACCCCGGACGGATGTTCGGCCGCATGCTGGGCATCGAGGGCGATTTGAGCCCGCCGTTCGAGATGGACAACCGCGGTAAGCGCAGCGTCGTACTCGACATGACTCGCGACGACGACCGCGCCGCGGCGTTCGAATTGATCTGCGGCGCCGACGTTTTCCTCACCAACGTGCGCCCGGCCGCGCTGACGCGCCTGGGTCTGGACTTCGAAGCGGTGTCGACGCGCAACCCGCGTCTGGTGTACGGCCTGATCACCGGCTACGGCGAAACCGGGCCCGATTCCGACCGCGCCGCATACGACGTCGCGGCGTTCTGGGCGCGCTCCGGCCTGGCCCATCTGCTCACCCGGCCCGGCGACACGCCGCCGTTTCAGCGCGGCGGCATGGGCGACCATGCGGCGGGCATGACGCTCGCCGGGGCGGTGTGCGCGGCGCTGGTCGCGCGAAACCGCACCGGTGAAGGACAGTTGGTCAGTACGTCGCTCTACCGGCAGGGCGCCTACACGGTGAGCTTCGACCTGAACACGTTCCTGCTCACCGGGCATCCGATCGCGATCGGTCAGCGCGAGACCATGGGCAACCCGTGCATGAACAACTACGTTGCGGGCGACGGGCGACGGTTCTGGATCGTGGGCCTGCAGGCCGGCAGGCACTGGCCGCCGCTGTGCCGCGCGGTCGGACGACCCGAGTGGCTCACCGATCCGCGCTTCGACACCCCGCAGGCACGCGCCGCCAACGCGGCCGAGTTGATCGCCGCTCTCGACGAGATCTTCGCGACGAGACCGCTCGTCGAGTGGGCCGAAGCCTTTGCGGCCGAACCGGATCTGTTCTGGTCGCCGATCAACACGCTGGAAGACGTGGTGGGCGACGAACAGTTCCACGCCGCCGGCGGAATCGTCTACGTGCCTGACGACGACGCGACGGTGCCGATGGTCGCCTCCCCGGCGGATTTCCACGGCACCCCGTCGGCGCCGCGGTCGGTGGCGCCCAAACTCGGTGAGCACACCGACGAGATCCTGGCGGAACTGCGCGACGGCCATACCTTTACATAATCGTCAAAAAGTGTCACCCTGCCTGGCTATGGGATACAGCGCCGCCGACGAGTCGTTCACTCACCAGTTGCCTCGACCGTTCGACGAAGTGCACCATCCGGACGCCACGTGGTCGGACCGGTGCTACTTCTTCGCCGCGTCACCCTCCGGCGATGTGTTGCTGACGTCCGGCTACGGCAACAACCCGAACACCGGGACGGGCCTCGGGTACATCAAGGTGACGCTCGCCGACGGCCGCCATTACGACCTGCTGGCCGGCCGCCCGGTCGACGGCGCGGCCAGGGCGGAGGTCGGCGCCGGCCCAATGCGGTGGACATGCGTTGAGCCGCTGAAGAAGTGGCGACTCGACGTCGAACCCAACAATTCCGGAATCGCGTGGGAGCTGTACTACGAACCGACCGCCCCGATGTGGGAAATGCTTCCCCTGCACGTCACAGGCAAAGACGGCAGGGTGATCGCCGACATGTACCACATGAAGGAGCCGGGACGGTGGTCCGGCTGGGTCGAGATCGAGGGTGAGCGTATCTGCGTGGACGGTTTCCACGGCGGCCGCGACCGTACCTTCGGCGTACGGGTCGCCGACGAGATCGACTTCTGGCTGTGGCTCGACGCGGGTTTCGAAGACCGCGCCATCGAAGCATGGGTCTTCGAAACCTCCGACGGCACAGTGACATACGTCGACGGAGGCATCACCCACCACGACGGCACGCTGTCCAAGCGTTTCGTCAAGATCGAGCACGACGTCGAATTCGACGCCGACCGCAAACGCCCGGCCCGGGCGGTGCTCGTCTTCACCGACGAAGACGGCGAGCAGTACCGCGTCACCGCGGACTCACCGAATCAACACGTCAACGTCTACTACGGACTGCCGATGTCGAAGTGCAGGTACGAGGATCTGGGCGGCGGGGCCTATTTCATCCACTTCCAGTGGGACAGCAGCGACCGCGAAGAGTTGGTAGAGAACGAGGACAAGGCCATGGCGCTGGATCAGCTGATGCGCTTCGACTTCGAGGGTCGCACCGGCTGGGGCATCTTCGAGATCCTCATGGGCGGTGCGGCATACCGCCGCTATCCCAACTGGCAACCGATGGACATGGCGAAGTTCAAGCAGGACAGGAGGGCGGTCGATCGTCCGCCCGCACCCGAGGCGCAGGCATGACCTCCGACGGAGATGTCCGCGGTCGCCTCACAGGGTGGCTGGCGGGTCGAGTCCCCGACGCCGCCGACCTTCGAGTGGAGGGGCTGGACCGCGTCGAGTTCGGTCACTCGGCGGAGATGCTGACCCTAACGATCGTCACTGGTACCGGCCCGGGCGAAATCCGCAGCGACGTCGTGGTCCGGCTGCGGCCCCGGCCGCCCGCGCTTCTCGAACCCTATGACCTGGCACGGCAGTTCACCGTGCTGCAAGCCCTGCACGGTTCTTCGGTGCGGGTGCCGCGGGCGATGTGGCTCGAGGACACCGGTGCCGTTCTCGGCCGCCCTTTCTTCGTGATGGAGCGGGTGGCGGGGACCGTCTACGAGATGGAAGCGCCGGACACGTCACGCGACGGTGTGCGGCGAATGTGCGAGAGCCTGACCGATCAACTCGCCGCCATCCACACCGTCGACATCGCCGCCGCGGGATTGGCTGCCATGGACGACGGGACTGACCACCTCGACCGCGAAATCGGGCACTGGGCCGGTGAGATGGAGCGCGTGAAACGAGGGCCGCTGCCGGCGCTCGAGCGGCTCCTGGAGGAGTTGAACACCTCTCGGCCGCAACGCTGTTCGAATGTGACGCTGCTGCACGGCGATGCCAAGCCGGGCAATTTCGCGTTCGTCGACGACGAGGTGAGTTTGGTGTTCGACTGGGAACTGACCACCGTCGGTGACCCGTTGACCGACATCGGTTACCTCGAACTGTTGTGGCGCATGCCGGTCGGCATCCCCTCTCACGACGCGGCCCTTTCGATCGACGAGATCATCGCCCGCTACGAAGCGTCGAGCGGAATCGAGGTCCGGCACCGAGAGTGGTACCGGGCGCTGAACGCGTTCAAGTTGGCCGTGATCAACCTCGTCGGCGCCCATCTGTACGACACCGGTGCCACCGACGATCAGCGATTCGCGCTGAACGCCTACGGGATACCGCTGTTCACCCAAATGGGTCTGGCCGACCTCGGCGTATCCGACAAACTCGACGACGGCCCCGTCATGCCCGCGAGAAGCGCGTGAGGAATCGAGGTTTGATCAGCTGACGCGGTCGGCCAACCGGCTCTCGAGCAGGCCGATGACATCGAGGTCCTCGATGGCCTGCGTCGTGCTGATCATCGCCGCACGTGACACCTCAATCGGCTGCCACTGCGAACCCATCGCGGCGGTGGATGCGGCGGCTATCCACGAGTAGACCGAGAACAAGCGGTACTGCTCGTGCGCGATGCCCTCGTCGAGCGCGACCCCGTACCGGGCGAGGCCGGCCCGATATCGGTCGAGCAAAGCGCGCTCCTCGGTGCGACGTGTCGGGATCGGCATCGAGTTGCACAGGAAGTACGCGACATCGCGAACGCCGGGTGCCCGGCCGGCGACCGCCCAATCGAAGAAACCGGTGCGGGTGCCGTCGACGAACAGGTTGCCGCTGTGGGTGTCGCCGTGCACGAGGGTGCGGTCGCCCTCGTTGAACAGTGCGACGATCTCCAGCGGGCGCGCCGCGTACAACTCGCCGATCCGCGCAAAGGCAGGCGGCATTTCGTCGGCGAACTGTTCGAGTGCGGAGACGATGAAACGCGCTCGCCTCGACGCGATCTCGGCATCCTCCGGTCTGCTCCGCATACCCGACGGCGTGCGCAGCCAGCCGAGGTTCTGGGACCGGAAATGGGCGTGTAGTGCTGCCAGTTCGTCGACGAGCGATTCGGCGACGTCGACGATGTCCTCGTCCCCGGGGGTGACGAACCGGCAGCCGGTGGCCTCGAGGTCCTCGAGAACCATGACGAACGAGCCGTCGGACTCGTCGTAGTCGGCGTGCCAGACCCGGGGAGCGCGCACCGGTAGCTCATTGCCGATGTGGGCGAAGAGCCGAGCCTCGGCCACCCCGAGCCCGATCTGGCGCAGGAACTTCCGCTGCCCGGGCGCGAACGGTTGCAGTTTGACGAAGACCGTGTCGGGCACCTGCGAGCGTGACGTCAACGCGATGCGGGCCCGGCCCGTGGTGCCTGAATGCGCGTCCAGCACGCGCGCCGCGTCCACCGGTGCGTCGAAGATCGTGCTGAACCAGTCGGCGGTGAGGTCGTCGACGGACACGGGGATGCTCATACATCGCCTCCCGGCGCGTGGTGTTTGACCCGGGCGGCGTGGCGCAGTTGCGCGAGGAAGTCGGCGTCGTCGTCGCTGCGCACCAGGTAGTGCGACACCGCGACGCGTACCGCCGTCGACATGGCAAGCCCCGGGTCGGGTCCGGTCGACAAGCGTTCCAGCCGTTGGCGCATCAACGGGATGACCCGGGAAAGTCGTTTGATCACCTGTTCGGGTTCGATGTCGATCATCCGCAGGCCCGGATAGGACTGCTGGTACTCGACGATCACCCGCAGCGCCGCGTCGAGCCGTTCACCCGGTGGCAGATCGGCGGTCGCCTCGGCCACGGCGCGTTCGTAGTACTGACGCTCCCACACCACGAACGCGTCGAGCAGGTCACGCTTGGAGGCGAACCAGCGGTAGAGGGTGGGACGCGACACGTGCGCCTGCAGCGCGACTTCGGAGAGGCTGAGCTTGGTCATGCCGTGACGACCGAGCACCTCCGCGGTCGCGGCAAGGATGCGATCCCGCGTCGAGGAGTCCGCGTCGAGTACCGGCACCGTCATAGCTTTACAAACTTTCGTCGAAGTGTCACGCTGATTCGGTGACATCGGCCCGTGAATTCAGTGCGGTGGACATCACGTCGGAGGACTTCTGGAGTAGGCCGTTCGGCGAGCGCGACGCGTCGTTCGCGCGGCTGCGGGGCGCCGAGGGGTTGAGCTGGCACCCGCCGCTGCCGTCGATGTTCCCGATGGAGGAGCCGGGATTCTGGGCGTTGACGCGACGTGCCGACATCGCCTACGTCAGTCAGCACCCCGAACTGTTCACCTCGGCCCAAGGCGTGGCGCTGAACCCGATGCCCGCCGAGATCCAGCGTTTCGCCTCGTTCTTCCTGACCATGGATCCGCCTCAACACACGGTGTACCGCCGGCTGATCAGTTCTGCGTTCACGCCGCGCAACGTCCGGCTGATCGAGGAGCAGATCCACAAGAACGCGGTCACCATCGTCGAAAACCTCGTCGGCGTAGGCGAAGTCGAGTTTGTGTCGGCGTGTTCGGCCAAGCTGCCGATGTTGACGATCATGGACATGCTCGGCGTGCCGAGCGCCGACCAGCCCGCGGTCGCCTACGCCGCCGAAAAGCTGTTCGGCATGAGCGACGAGGAGTACGCCAGCGCCGAGGAACGCGCCGACGACCCGGTCGCGCAGATCACGCTGCTGTCGAACACCGGGGTGGAGTTGGCCAAGTTCCGTCGTACCCATCCCGGTGACGACCTGATGACGAGCATCGTCAACGCCGAGGTCGACGGGCACCGGCTGACCGACGAGGAGATCGGCGCGTTCCTGATCCTGCTGGCGTCGGCGGGCAACGACACCACCAAGCAGGCGACGACACACGCGATGATGGCGCTCGTCGCCAACCCGGCCCAGCGGGACTGGCTGATGGCGGATTTCGACGGCCGAATCGGTTTGGCGATCGAGGAATTCGTCCGCTGGTCCTCGCCGGTGCTGCAGTTCGCCCGCTTCGTCACCGAAGACACCGACATCAACGGCCACCCGGTCGAGGCGGGGGACAAGGTTGGGCTCTTCTACTGTTCGGCGAACCGGGACGAGACCGTGTTCGACAGGCCCGGTGCGTTCGATCTCGCCCGCTCGCCGAACCCGCACCTCGCTTTCGGCGGCGGGGGTCCGCACTTCTGCCTGGGTAATCAGCTGGCCAAAGCGGAGTTGCGAAACCTGTTCCACGAGTTGCTAACTCGGTTGAGCACCGTCGAGTTCGGCGAGCCCGACCTGCTGTACAGCAGCTTCGTGCACGGCGTCAAACGGCTGCCCGCCGTGGTTCGCTAGGGGGTGAGCATGCGCGTCGAAGTCGATCTCGACAAGTGCACTGGACACGGCATCTGCGAGTCGATCGCCGAGGAGGTGTTCGAGGTGGGTGACGACGGCATCGTGGTGATCGGCGAGGTCGAGCGGCCGGAATCCGACCGGGAGCGCATGCAACGGGCCGTGACGCAGTGCCCCGCCGCCGCGTTGCGAATCATCGGCTGACGACCGCCTGCACCGTTGTCGTTCGCCCGTGATGGGTGTGTCCCCTGATCAGCGGTCGGGCTTGCTCTCTCCCACCCCGGCTCCACCCGTCGGCCGGATGAGCACGGACTGTTGTATCGCGCCGACCGCGCCGATCTCGTCGAACAGCGTGCCCAGCGTCGTTCCGATGCCGTCGGGGCCGTAGCTGGTTTCGGCGCGGATGCCGATCCACTCGCCCGCCGGGATGCGGTGCACGTGCACGACCAGGTCGGTGTTCATGAACGTCCACTTGCGGATGTCGAGTTTGGTGCCGATGCCGTTGGCGTCATCGGCGACCGCAAACAACCGCTCCAGCGGCGTCATGGTCTCGCCTTTGACCAGGTCGACCTCCGGGCGGAGCCACGACTCGCCGGGGCCCTCGCACAGCGGTTCGGTCAGCCACCGCCAGTCCACGCTGTGCACGTAGTTGCGGTCCCAGTCCTTCTTCATGTCCCGGCTCCTCGCCTCGGAGAGCGGGCGCAGCGGCGGCGCCGGCGCGTGCAGCAGGGCCCGGGTGTCGACGGTTTTCAACCTCCACCCGCTCGCCTTCGCGACGGGTCGCGGCTCGCCGTCCGGACCCTGCGCGAGCAGCTCTGCGCTGAGAAGTTGGATCTGCTTGCCGGACCGCTCGATTCGCGACCGCACCCACAAGTCACCCGCGGCGGGCACACCGCCGAGCAGGTCGATCAGCACCCGGCTCAACCGGGTGTCGTCGCCGGCCACGCAACGTTCGAGGGCCCGCACCAGCAGGGCCGACACCGGCGCACCGTGTTGGATCGCGGCCGACCAGGTGCTGCGCACGAGGTCGGTGGCGCGGAACTTCTCGCCGAGTTGGTCGGCGTCGTCGACGAGTTCGTAATAGGAATCGCTCATGGCAGCCCCGCTCCCGGTATGCCGACGGTGGTCGCATCGACGCGCGACAGCTTGGTGCCGATCAGCCGCTGCGGGTACGCGTCGGTGCTGGACAACAGAAACAGCGTGCGCCGCTCGGGACCGCCGAGCGCGCAGGCGATCGCGGTCCGCTCGCCGATGTCGACGCGGTCGGTGACGACGCCGCCTTCGATGATCCGCTCGAACTGATGAGCAAGCGTCATCGCGGTCCAGACCCCGCCTTCGGCGTCCAGACAGATGCCGTCCGGTGGTCCGTCGAGCCCGTCGGCGAACGTCCGACGGTCGGTCAGCGAGCCGTCCGCAGCGATGGCGTACGCGGTCAGGCGCCGCCCAATCGACTCGGCGACGATCAGGGTCGCGCGGTCGGGTGTGATGACCATCCCGTTGGGGAAGTCGAGGTCGTCGGCCACGACCGTGGAGGTGCCGTCGGGGTCGAGGCGCACGATCAGCCCACCTTCTCGGGCTTGGGACCCGACGTAGGCGCGGCCGTCGTCGTCGACGACCATGTCGCCCAGGCTGGCCGGCACCGTCATGGACAGGTCGGCGATCTCGGTCACGTTCTCGCCGTCGTAACGGAGCACCCGGCACTTTTTGGTGGAGGAGATGAGGAGCGACCCGTCGGGCCGAAAGCCCAGGCCGGAGGGGTGGTGGCCGGGCAGCGGCAGCGTGGTGAGGCCCCCATGCATATCGACGGTGTGCACCGCTTCGCCGAGCATGTCGGAGAACCACAGCAGACCTTCGAACCAGCGCGGCCCCTCTCCGAAGCAGAATCCGTTCGCCAGCGGCGTCGGCGTCACCCGGGACACACCTTTACAAAACACGCGACAAGTGTCACGCTCGCAGGGTGTCACTGTCAACTGGGCGCAGGTCATGAAGAAGTACTACGGTCACACTCTGCTCTACCTTCACCAGACCATCGAGCTGGGGTCGGGCCGCGCCGACCGCTTTGTCGGCGACGAGCGCTCACGCGAAGAGCAATTCACGGAGGTTTTCGGCGACGTCTATCACCCGATGATGGCGGACCTAGGTGCGCGGTTGTTCGCGATCTGGGGGACAACGCCTTACAACGGGCACTGGCCACAGTTGACGGTGATCTGGGAGATCGACGGATTCGCCGACTATGCGCGGATCGGCAAGGCGCAGGCCAGGGGCGGCAGCCACGAGGAAGCGGCCGCGAAATGGTCGACGTTCCTCGCCGAGATCGGTGCGTCGGGTGAGGGCCGCATCATGTACGCGGGCAAGTACAACCGGACACTGGCGCAACTACAGGAGGCCGACTTCGGCGCCGGCCTGGTGATACAGGAGATCATGCAGACCAAACCCGGTCGCCAGGACGACTACATCCGCGAGTTGGAACGCCTCTACGTGCCATGGTCCGAACGCACCGGGAAGCGTTGGCTCGGTTCGTTCATCACCACGTTCCGTTTCAACGAGGTGATCCACTACTGGGCGCTCGACGACGACTGGGACTGTTTCGCCAACCACTATCCGTCATGGAAGGACAGTCCACCCGCCGAAATCGTCACATGGATGAGCGTTGCGCCGGCACTGCGCGACGGCTGGGAAGACTCGATCCTGGCTGCCCTACCGCCCTCGCCGCTGCAATGAGCAATTCTGTGTTACAGGACTTCTCCTACGATCCGTTCGACCCGGCGGTGATGGCCGACCCGCTGTCGTACTACCGGACGATGCGCGATCGGCATCCGGTGTACTACGTCGACAAATGGGACACCTACGCCCTGTCGCGCTTCGACGACATCTGGCGGGTGCTCGAGACGAACGATGGCACGTTCGTCGCATCGGAGGGAACGCTGCCCGCCGCAACGGTTCTGGCCACCCATAACGACGGTCCGGTGCCCGACCCGCCGCTGCATCCGATGCCGTTCCACGCGAATTTCGATGCACCGATCTACGACACCGTGCGCCGTTGCACGTCGGCCCCGTTCCGGCCGAAATCGGTGAGCAAGTTGGCCAACCGCATCCGCACCCTGGCCAACGAGCGCCTCGACGAGTTGCTGCCGCGCGGGCGTTTCGACCTCACGCAGGAGTACGGCGGAATCGTCGCTGCATCCGTGGTATGCGAGCTTCTCGGCCTGCCTGTCGATCTCGCGGCCGATGTGCTGGCCACCGTCAACGCGGGCAGCCTTGCGCAGCCGGGCAGCGGGGTGGAGGTGGCCAACGCCCGGCCGGGTTATCTGGAGTACCTCATCCCCATCATTCAGCGCAGCAGGACCTGTCCGGGGCTGAACGCAGTCGCCGACAACCTGATCGACTACCGGCTGCCGGACGGATCGGCGTTCGACGATGCCGAGGCTGCCACCCAGATGCTCGGAATCTTCATCGGCGGAACCGAAACCGTGCCCAAGATCGTCGCGCACGGCCTGTGGGAGCTCGGCCTTCGGCCCGACCAGTTGTCCGCCGTGCGTGCTGACCTCGAGGCCAACGTCCCCGTGGCGCGTGAGGAGATGATTCGCTATTGCGCACCGGCGCAGTGGTTCGCGCGCACCGTTCGCAAGCCGTTCACCATCCACGACACCACGATCCGGCCCGGTCAACGGATCATCAGCCTGTTGGCATCGGCCAACCGCGACGAACGCCAGTATCCCGACCCGGATGCGTTCGTCTGGGACCGCCGCATCGAGCGTCTGCTGGCATTCGGCCGCGGACAACACTTCTGCATGGGTGTACACCTGGCGCGGCTGGAGATCGGGATCATGGTGACCGAGTGGCTCAAGCGTGTCACCGACTGGCGCGTTGACCACCAGGCCGCATTCCGGCCGCCGTCGAGCTTTCAGTGGGGCTGGAGCAGTGTTCCCGTGGAGGCCCAGGTGGAGGGCGCGTGAGATGTGGTCATACCGGCTGGTTGCGCCGTATACGTTCGAACGAGACGAGATTCCGGAGAAAACGCCTGAGTCGCTGGGCGACCGACAGGTGCTGCTGCGCTTCCATGCCGCAGGTGTCTGCGGCAGCGACCTGCCGCCGTTTCGGGGCGTACGCGGCAAGATCGCGGGTGATCGAGGGCGCAGCGCGGCCGAGATGCCGGGCTTTCCCATCCACGAGGTGGTCGGGGAGGTCATCGCGAGCCGGCACCGCAGCCACGGCCTGGGGGACCGGGTGGTCGGCTGGGCATCCGGCTTCGACGGGTTGATGCAACAGGTGGTCGCCGACGGTGACGGGCTCGCCTACTACGACCCCAGACTCGGTCCACAGCACGCCGTCGCGCTGCAGCCGCTGGCCTGTGTGCTCTACGCGATCGAACAGCTGCCCAAGCTGAAGGGATTGCACGTCGCCGTGATCGGGCAGGGCTCGATCGGTCTGCTGTTCTCCTATGTCGCAAAGGCTTTCGGGGCACGTCGGGTGACCGGGGTCGATCCCGTCGACCGCGACGCGGTCGCCAAGGAGTTCGGCGTCGACGCGATCGTGCGTGCCACCAGCGACCGCTGGGTGAGCCACCTCGAGGCTGGTGACCGACCCGATGTCGTGATCGAAGCCGTCGGCCACCAGGTCGCCACCCTCGGACACGCGATCGAGGCCGCCGCACCGGGTGGAACCGTCTTCTACTTCGGGGTGCCCGACGACGACAGCTACCCGGTCAACATGCGCACCATGCTGCGCAACAACCTGACGCTGAAGTCAGGCGTGACACTCGATCGGCGCCGCATGCTGACCGCGGCCGACGAGTTCGCGCGGCGCCATCCCGACCTCATACCCGCCTACGTGACCCACACATTCGGCGTCGAGGACACTCAGGCGGCGTTCGAACTCGCGTGCCGGCCGGCACCGGACCGCATCAAGATCGCGATCGTGGAATGACCCCGAGCAGGCTGCAGGACGCGCTCGCCGACAAGGAGCGGGTGTGGGGTGGCTGGGTCGTCGGCCCCACCGTCATCGGTCCCGAGGAGTTCGCCCGCGCCGGTTACGACTACGTCGGATTCGACATCCAGCACGGCTATCTCGACGACGCTGACGTCGCGCTCCTGCTGCGGCGGTGCGAACATGTGCCGATCGCGACCGCAGTGCGCGTGGGATCGACCGATCCCGGGCCGATCGGCCGGGTGCTCGACGCGGGCGCCGACGCCGTGATCGTGGCGATGGTCGAATCGCCCGAGCAAGCCGCCGCGTCGGTCGCCGCGACGCGCTACGCGCCTGCGGGAGTGCGCAGTTACGGGCCTCTCAGTCCCAGCATCGGCCGCGAGCCCGCCGCACACGAAGAGCGGGCCACCGTGTTCGTGATGATCGAGAGTGCGCGGGGGTTGACCGCGGCCGAAGAGATCTGCGCAACGCCGGGCCTTTCCGGCATCTATGTCGGCCCGGCGGACCTGGCGATCTCGCTCGGGTACACACCTGCAGAAGCCTGGACCACCCCAGCGGTGCAAGACGCGATCGCCCGAATCGGAACCGCCGCCACGGACGCCGGGTTGGTCGCGGGCATCCACGCCGGGTCGGGGAAGGCCGCGAGGGCGATGACGGAGTTGGGCTTTCGAATGCTGACCCTGGCGTCGGAGTCTCAGGCGCTGCGCCACGGTGCGGCCGAGATCCTGCGGGAGGTTCGATGACGTCGACGGATCGCGTCGCCTTGGTGACGGGGGCCGCCCGGGGCCAGGGCGCGGCGATCGTGCGGCGGCTTCGCGGGGACGGCTTTCGTGTCGCGGCATGTGACCTGCTGGTCGACGAATTGACCCGCACAGTCGCGGAAGGCGGTGACGACGGCGTCATCGCGGTCGGCCTCGATGTGACCTCCGCCGAGCAGTGGACGGCGGCGGTGGAAACCGTCGCCGCACGGTTCGGGCCGGTGACGACGCTGGTGAACAACGCCGGGGTGCTGCACCGTGCGGCACTGGCGGACGAGACCCTCGCGGGATTCGAAAGCAGCTGGCGCGTCAACTGTCTCGGGCCGTTCCTGGGCATCCAGGCGACACTCGACCACCTCTGCCGAGCCCACGACGCGGCGATCGTGAACACCTGCAGTACCGGCGCCATGCGAGCGTTCCCGAACCATGCCGCCTACGGCTCGTCGAAGTGGGCGCTGCGCGGCCTCACCCAGATCTGCGCTGCCGAACTGGCTCCCAAAGGTATCCGCGTCAATGCGGTGTTCCCCGGTCCGATCGCGACGCCCATGCTGGACGACGCGACACAGACCAGGTTGACCGCGACGTTCGGTCGGCTCGGCCAGCCAAAGGAGGTGGCCGACGCGGTCGCCTATCTGGTGTCGGATCACGCGTCGTTCATCACCGGTGCGGAGCTCGCAGTGGACGGAGGCCAATGTCTCCGAATCGGATGAAGCATCGGATGAATCCGTCGGTAGGCATCATCGGCGCCGGACCCGGCGGGCTGGCAATGGGAATCTTCCTCCACGAAGCGGGCTTTCGCGATTTCACGATCTTCGACCGCGAGGACGGCGTCGGCGGAACCTGGCGGATAAACACGTACCCCGGTCTGGCCTGCGATGTGAAGTCACACCTGTACTCCTACTCGTTCGACCTGAACGCCGACTGGTCGCGACTGTGGTCGGGACAGAAGGAGATCCTCGAGTACTTCGAACGCTGTGCGCAGCGCTACCAGCTCGCGTCCAACCTGAAGCTGAACACCGAGATCGCCTCGGCGCGTTGGATGGGCGACGCATGGCAGCTGACCTCGGCCGCCGGCGAACACTACGTGTTCGACGTGGTGGTCTCCGCCGTCGGCCTGTTCACCCGGCCGGTGATGCCCGACCTCGTGGAGTCCGAGCCGTTCACCGGTACGCTGATGCACACGGCGCGGTGGGATCACGCCGTCGACCTCGCGGGCCGGCGAGTCGCCGTGCTGGGCACGGGATCGACCGCGGCACAACTTATTCCAGAGGTCGCCAAGGTCGCCGAACGGGTTTATTCGGTGCAGCGCTCTCCGACATGGATACTGCCCAAGCCCGACCGCGCGTACAGCGAACGCGAGAAGTGGGTATTCCGCAACATTCCGTTGGCCAAGAGGATCTACCGCACCAGGCTGTGGCTGCGCAGCGAGTCGAACATCTCCGTGATCGAGAACGGCAGCGACAAGACGCAGGAATTCAAGGCCATTGCGCTCAAAGCGCTCGAGGCGAGCGTCGCCGACGATGGGTTGCGCGACAAGCTGACTCCCGACCATCCGCTCGGCTGTAAGCGGTTGGTGTTCGCGACCGATTATCTGAAGGCATTGACGCAACCGCACGTGGAGGTCGTCGCCAGCCCGGCACGAACGCTGCGGGCCCGGTCGCTGGTGACCGAAGACTGCACCGAACTCCACGTCGACGTGGTGCTCTGCGCGACGGGCTACGCCGCTGCCGATTACCTGGGGCAGATCGAGGTAGTGGGCGAGAACGGGGTGACGCTGCGCGAAACGTGGAGTGACGGGGCATACGCCTATCTGGGCATGGCGGTGCCGGGCTTCCCGAACTTCTTCATGCTCTACGGGCCCAACACCAACGTCGGCTCCAACAGCGTGATCTTCATGCTCGAGGCGCAGGCGCACTACGTCATGCGTGCGCTGAAGTACCTGCGGCGCAAGGGCGGATCCTATATCGCGGTGCGGCCCCAGGCCATGACGGAGTTCCTGGCCAAGATCGATCGCTGGATGGAGGGCACTGTGTGGCTCACCCGATGCAGCAACTACTTCCGCGCCGCCAACGGACGAGTCGTCACCCAGTGGCCACGCAGCGCGCGCACCTTCTGGGCGATGACCCGGCGGTTCAGGGCAACTGACTACACGTTCGATCCGCCGCCGAAGCAGCGGGTGCCCGACACGGTGACCCAGACGGCGGCGAGACGCTGAGGCCGTGACCATCATCGACCGTCTCGACCCCGCCTTACGCCACCTGGCGGAGGCCCGCACCGATCTGTCACCCGGAGTGCTCGGCGTTGTTCGCGACTCACTGAACCGGCGTCGGGCCGAAACGGTCAAGACGGTCAACGACGTCGGTGTCGAGATCGAGAATCGGATGGCCCGCTCGGTTCCGGTGCGGATCTACCGCGGCGGACCCGCCCCGGCCCCTGCGGTGATCTATTGCCACTCGGGCGCATTCGTGTTGGGCAACCTCGACACCGACCATCTGCAGTGTGTCGAGTTAGCCAGGCGCGGTTGTTGCACGGTGCTGTCGGTCGACTACCGGTTGGCGCCCGAGCATCCCTACCCGGCGGCGCTGGACGACGCTGCTGCCGTGCTGAACTGGGCGACCGAGTGCGCGGCCGAACTCGGGATCGATGCCTCCAGGCTGGCGGTCGGAGGAACCAGCGCAGGCGCCGCGCTGGCCGCGGGGCTAGCGCAGCGCGCTGCGGAGTCGGCGGCACCGCCGGTGCTGTTCCAGTTGCTGCACCAACCGGTGCTCGACGATCGGCCCACCGGTTCCAAAAACGAGTTCGCCACGACTCCGGGTTTCGACGCCCCCGCGGCCGCGATGATGTGGCGGCATTACCTAGCCGACGCGCCTGCCCAAGCCGCTGCGGTGCCCGCTCGCGTGACCGACTTGTCCGGTGTGCCAAGCGCTTTCATCAGCTGTTCGGAACTCGACCCGCTGCGTGACGAGGCCGTCGATTATGCGAGGCGACTGATGCGCGCCGGTGTCGCCGCCGAACTGCACGTGTTCCCCGGCACCTGTCACGGGTTCGACTCGCTGGCCCCGGAGTGGGACGTCAGCGTCCGGCTGTTCGAGCTTGCGGGCGCGGCGCTGCGGCGTGCGCTGCACGGGAGCTAGTGTTCGCGCGTCTGATACGCACGCTCGAAGCGGCGCGAGCGTGCGCAAGTGTCGCTCTTTCGCGGCGTGTTGCTCTGCAGACCCGCACGCTCGGGCAACACTTCAAGCGAGTTCGCGGGCGATCGCGGCGTGGTAGGTGTCGATGTGCGCCGGGTTCACCGCCCGGAAGAACGCGTCCGGCAGGGGGGCATGCTTGTAAGCCTCGACCGTCATCGTCCGGGTGAACAGCGTGATGTCTTCGCCCGGACTGGTGAAGTGGTACTGGACGGTGATGCGGCCTTCCATACCGCCGTTGCCGTCGCGGTCGTGGCCGAGTCGTCCGACCGAGGTGAAAACCCACAGGGTCGGACGTGCGGCGATGGCGAGGTGCCAGGTGAAGATGCGGTCACCGTCGGGACCGGTCTCGGTCCAGGTGTCGCCGACCCTCAACGGCAGGTGGTCCGGCAGCCCGCCGATGTGCGCGCTGGTGGGATAGGTCTTGGGCCAGTTCGCCGGGTTCGTCACGAAATCGTAGATCGCCTCCGGCGCCTGACTGAACGCGGTTTCCGAGCTGGTGGTGACGATGCCCAATGTGCTGCCTTCCGTGGAGGACGGTACGGACTTTACAACTAACCGCAATAGTGTCACGGTGTCCAGGTGGACTTCTCGCGCGTGCAGCTCAGTGAGGACGACCAGACGTTCCGCGACGAGCTCCGCGGTTTCCTGCGTTCTGTGGTGACCGACGAGGTGATCCGGCGGGACCGCGAAACCGGTGAGAACTTCGATGAGGACGTGCATCTGGCACTGGGCGCCGAGGGCTACCTGGCGGCCGACTTCAAGGCCGAGTCCGAAGGCGGGTTCAGCCTGGTGCGCCGGCGGATCTGGGAGCTCGAGATCGGTCGTGCCCACGCCCCGTGGTTCCACTGGCCCACCACGTCGATGGTCGCGCACTGTCTGCAGCAGTTCGGTTCCCAAGAACTGCAAGACGAAGTGCTGCCGCGGGTGCTTTCGGGGCACGTCCGGCTGTGCCTCGGCTACACCGAGCCCGAAGGCGGCTCTGACGTCGCGACGTGCAAGACGCGCGCGGTGCGGGAGGCGGATGGATCGAGCTGGGTCATCAATGGCTCGAAGATGTTCACGTCGAACGCGCAGAACGCGCAGTACGTCTTCCTGATCACCAACACCGACCCCGATGCGCCGAAACACCAGAGCCTCACCATGTTCCTGGTGCCGCTGGGCTCCCCGGGCATCGAGATCCAGCCGATTCGCACCGTCGACGGCGACCGCACCAACATCACCTACTACAGCGACGTGCGGGTCGCCGACAGGTACCGCGTCGGTGATGTCAACGGTGGCTGGACGGTGTTGCGCGACGCGCTGAACGCCGAACACGGCACCGTCGAACGAGACGACGAGGGCCTGCACAAGCTGGCGACCATGACCGAGCACCTGCTGTTGCTCGCCGAGGCGGTCGACCACATTGCGGCCGTTGCGAGCGACGAGGATTCGGTCAGACACCGCCTCGGTCGCGCGATCGCCCGGATCGAGGCGGCGATGAGCACATCGGACATGTTCGGGCGGGTGGCGAACGCGCAGACGATGCGCGACGTCACGCCGGATCTGATGGACCTGCTGGGTACCGCGTCGAGTCTGCCGGCCGGCGTCGAGGGCGCCGCGGACGACGGGGGAGCGGAGTACATCTTCCGGTTGGCCGGGCCCACCGGAGTCTACGGCGGCACGCTGGAGGTGTTCCGCAACATGATCGCCCAGCATGCGCTGGGGCTCGGACGCCCGAACTACTCGCCGCCGGCCAGGCGCCCGGCCTGATGGGCGAGACGAGCCGGTTTTAGCGCTGAGGGTCGTGGCATCGTGGCGAACAGCCCTGTGCAATACCGAGCGCTCCCGGCCAAGCGGCCCGGCTAGAGGCGCGCGATGACTTCGGAAGCCAGCAGGTCCAGGGTCTCGTCGGACGCGCGGTCGTGGGTGAACAACACGATCTGCCCGAATCCCAGCGACTGCAGTTCGCCGATACGGTCGACGATCACGGGCGGCGTCCCGACCAAACCCCCTTCGTCGAGCCCGAATGCCGGTACACCGAACCGTCTTTCGGCGAGTCGACGCACCTCCGGCAGCGAGGCGTCGTCGGGTGCCAGCGCCATCACCGCCTCGACCGACAGAAGAATCGTTGACGGATCGCGACCGATGTCCTCGCAGATAGACCGCAGCACCGACACCTTGTGTTCCAGTTCGCCGAGCGCGTAGGTGGGTACGTTCCACACGTCGGCGTACCGGGCGACCAGCGGCAGCGTGTACTTCTCGCCGACGCCGCCGACCACGATCGGCGGTCTCGGCTGCTGGACCGGCCCGGGTTTGACCGGAAAATCCGAAACGGTGAAGTGCTTGCCGCGAAAGTCGATCCGCTCGTCGGTGAAGGCCTGCGTCACGATCTCCAGCGTCTCGCCGAGCCGTTCGGAGCGCTCCCGAAACGACTCCCAGGGCAGCCCGACCCGGCGGTGCTCGTCCTCGATCGACCCGCTGCCGAGGCCGAGTTGCAGCCGGCCCGCGCAGATCTGGTCGAGCGTGGTGGCCATCTTGGCCAGCACCGCGGGATGGCGAAACTGATTGCACAGCACCATGTGTCCGATCCGGATGCGCTCGGTGTTTGCGAGCAACGCCGTGGCCAGCGTCCACGCCTCCAGCGACGGGTAGTCCGGCACACCAGGTCCGAAGAGGTGGTCGTAGAGCCACAGCGAGTCGACGCCGAGATCTTCACACCGCCGGGCGCGATGCAGCATCTGCTCGTAGGTGAACCCCATCTGCGGTAGGTAGACGCCGATCTCCGGCTTGCCCATATCTGGAGTCATCCGCGTCCCATCCTGCCGACCCTGTACTTTCCGCGGTTCGCATGGTAACGACATTCTCAGAAATTGAGAAGAACGTTCTAGACGGGACACAATATGCGGTTCACTTTCACCCACCCGATGCACAGCCACCCGTACAACCCAGAGCTGGTCACGGGCAAGGGGATTGCAACGGTCGCGGCCGCCGCCGAGGCGGCGGGATTCCACGGCTTCGGCTTCACCGACCACCCGGCGCCGACGCAGCGCTGGCTGCAGGCGGGCGGACACGATGCGGTGGACCCCTTCGTGGCGATGGGCTATGCGGCCGCAACCACGACGTCGCTGCGCCTCATCCCGAACATCGTCGTGCTGCCCTACCGCAACCCCTTCGTCGTCGCCAAGTCCGGCGCCACACTGGACCTGCTGTCGGACGGGCGGTTCACCCTCGGGGTGGGAGTCGGCTATCTGAAACGGGAATTCGCCGCGCTCGGAGTCGATTTCGAGGAACGAGCCGCACTGTTCGAGGAAGCGCTGGAGGTCATCCGCGGAATCTGGACCACCGACGACTTCTCCTATGAGGGCCGACACTTCACCGCCAGCGGCATCACCGCGCATCCCCGGCCCCTCAGCGACCCCCACCCACCGATCTGGATCGGCGGCAACACCGCCGCCGCCCGCAAGCGCGTCGTCACCCACGGCGACGGGTGGTGTCCGTTCCCTGCGCCGGCCGTGCTGGCCCAAACCGCGCGCACCGCGGCGATGGACGCTCAGACGCTGGCCTCGGGCATCGACGACCTCCGGCGCCGGTTCGACGAGGCCGGACGCGACTGGTCGCGAATCGATATCACGTTCACCAACCCCGACGGAGGGAGCCCCGGCGACGACGGCTTCAACGCCGATGCCTACCTCTCGGGCCTGGAGAGGCTGGGCGCGATCGGGGTGACGTGGGTACAGGTCGGGCTGCCCGGCGACAGCCTCACGCACGTGCTGGAGACCATCGAGCGGTTCGGTGAGTCGGTGATCGCCGCAGCCTGATGCGAGATTTCGGCCGAAAGTCGAGCACAAGCTCACGTTGGGCGACGGCGACGGCGGGGCGGCGGAAGTCAGCCCGGCAGTTCGGCCAGCACCTGCGCACGGATGGCATCGAAGCTGAAGAACCCCTTGATCGGTAGCGTTTCCGGCGGCGGGTCCGGATAGCTCCATGCGACGTCCTCGACCGTCGCATCCCCGATGACGGCCGACCAGTACGTCGCGTAACCCTTGTAGTTGCAGTAGCTGCTGGTCTGTGACTGCCGCAGCAGGTCGGTCCGCACATGCGCCGGAGCGACGTAGAGGCGGGGTTCCAGCGATGTCTCGAAGACGATCACCGTCTCGGTCGTGTCGACCAGCGGTTCGCCTGCCACCGTCACCCGCAGCGCGCGATTCGTCGGCCGACAGTCAACCCGGTGATACGGGTTGGGCGGATAGTGCACGAGCGTGCGGCCCTCCTCGAGCCAGGTGTCGACCGCATCCCAGGGCACATGGACGAACCCGGGCGCCTCCGCGACCGGTTCGCACGGGAGGTCGCCGACCACGTCGGCGGGAAACGCGTAGCTGAGCGGGTGGTCGCGACGGTGCACCATCAGCGCCCGCTCGGTGTCAAGGACCTGGCGCCCGTCGCGCAGGGCCTGCACGCGCCGCCGGTGCGGTTCGACGAACACCACGCCGTCAGGTAGTGCCGGGGTGAACCAACCGGCAGGATCGTTGCTCAGCGGCCCGCGGGCGGCGACCAGACTCATGCTGTTCAGCTTTACAAATTTCGACCACAGCGTCAGTTCTTCTCCGGACTTGCATGAGGTCGAGTGCAATTGGGAAGCCGGTACGAAGACAACGCGTCGGGGGCGGGGATGAAGCGACTCAACGGGGTGGACGCGCTGATGCTGTACAGCGAGACGCCCGAGATCCACATGCACACGCTCAAGATCGGCATCCTCGATGTGTCGGGCGTCGAAGGCTACAGCTTCGAGATGTTCCGTGAAATCGCGTATCCGCGGCTGATGGGGCTGTCCGCGTTGCGCTATCTCCTCGTAGACATCCCGTTGAGACTTCATCATCCGATGTGGTGGGAAACCCCCGATATCGACCTCGACTACCACCTCCGCCAAGCGCGCGTACCGGAGCCGGGTGGGCGTCGCGAACTCGACGACCTGATCGGTGAGATCGCGAGCACGCCGTTGGACCGAAGTCGTCCGTTGTGGGAGATGTACGTCGCCGAGGGACTGGCCGACGACCGGATCGCGATCATCCACAAGGTGCACCACGTGCTGGCCGACGGTGTCGCGTCGGCGAACCAGTTGGCCAAAGCGTTCGAACCCGACGCGCCGTCTCCGATCAGGGTCGTCGCCGACCCCACCGAGCGAACGACCGCGCAACTGCTCAAAGCCGCCGGCCGCGACCACGCGCACCTCATCCGCAAGCTGCCCCGGCTGATGAGCGAGACCGCCGCCGGGGTGTCGCGGGTTCGTAAGCGCGCCGGCGAGCGTGGCCGACATCCCGAATTGGCCCGCAGCTTCGCACCGCCACAGAGCTTCATCAACCATGTCGTCTCGCCCGGACGGCGCTTCGCGACGGCCCCGCTGTCGTTGCCCGAGGTCAAGCAGACCAGCAGGCAGCTGGGCGTCACGCTCAACGACATCGTGTTGGCGACCGCCGCGGGCGCGCTGCGCACACTGCTGCTGCGCTACGACGGGCGGGCCGACGCGCCGCTGATCGCCGGCGTCCCGGTCAGCACGGACCCGTCGCCGGATCGGTTGGTGGGCAACGAGTTCACCTACATGATGCCGTCGCTGCCGGTACACATCGACGACCCACTGGAACGGGTCAGGCTCACCGCGGTGTCGACGAAGATCGCCAAAGACAGCCATCAACTGCTCGGGCCGACTGTGCTGCCCGCCTGGATGTCCTACCTGCCGCCGGCGTTGGCGCCGAAGTTCTTTCGGATGCAGTCCCGCCGAATGGGGTCCGGTGGGGTGATGAACCTGACCATCTCCAACGTGGCGGGACCCCGCGAACGTGGACAGGTCGCGGGCGCCGTCTGCAGCGAGATCTATTCGGTTGGGCCCGTCGTTACCGGCAGCGGAATGAACATCACGGTGTGGAGCTACGTCGACCAACTCGCCATATCGGTGCTGACCGACGATCGCACGCTCACCGACCCGCACGAGGCGACCGACGCGCTACTGGATTCCTTCGCCGACATCCGCCGCGCCGCGGGGCTCCCCGGTGAGTTGGCCACCATGGGTTCGACCCTGCCGCTGGCCACCGCCTCGCGTCGGCCGACGGTGTAGGGCCGGAGAAACCTGACCTTTACAGATCAGCGCAATAGTGTCACGCTCTAGGGGTGCCGGCGCGTCCCCTCGACTGGCGTCGCTGACCTGACGGATAGGAACCATGGCAACTCGACTCTCCACCGATGACATCGTGTCGGCCGACTGTGCGCAGGCTGCCGTCGGCCCGCTCAAACATCATCGACTCACCATCCTGGCGGCCGGCCTGGCCGACGTGGTCGGGCTCGCGGGCGGTTGGCTGTTCGACCGGGCGCGGGCCGGCTGGGACGTCAACGTCCGGGTCGAGGGCTGCCGGGATGTGCGCCCGCTGGTGATACTCGGCGCGAGCGCGGTCGAGGGGCCGGCCGAAACCGTCCTGCGCGATGTGGCCTGCGATGGTGCGCTCGCGGTCAGCACGAGGCTGCTGCGGGCGGATTCGCGCGTTCGCGCCCACGTCTACGACCTGGCGAAGGGTGGCGGCGCCGAGGTGATGGCGTGGGGCGAGGACTGGCCGGTGGAACTCGGCGGCCGCATCGACGCCGTCGAGCACCGGTTGAGTGTCGCGGCGCGCGCGTTCAAAGCCCAGGCGCTCATCGCGGCGAAATCGGATCGGGCTGTCAGCGCCACCGAGACCCTGTTCGACCTGGCGACCGAGTCGATCCGGCCGCTGTACCCGGTCTAACGAATCCAGCCGCGCCGGCGCAGCCACCAGTCGCGCGCGACCGCGGCGAGGATCAGCACGGCGAACCCGATCAGGAAGAGGTCCTCGACGCGTCCGGTGTGGTTGCCGTGGATGAGGGCCAGCAGAAACAGCGCCGCGATGATGCCGCCGATGTGGAAGAACTTGACGTTCTCCTTCGACCAGCCCCATTCAGCCGACGGCACGTCTTCGACGTCGACTCCGGTGTGTCGCTCCACCTCGGTGTTGGCCACGGCTGCTCCTCACGGTCGGGCTGGTACTGCCGACATTCTGGCATATGCCTAAAACAGGCCTACTACGCGCGCCGTAGGGTGTTGCGTCATGACACCGCGGACGCGAGGAGCAGAACGGCGGATGCAGTTCGACGGCAAGGTCGCCTTCATCACCGGCGCGGCGCGGGGGCAGGGCCGGGCGCACGCGGTCCGATTCGCCGAGGAGGGCGCCGACATCGTCGCGGTCGACCTGTGCGAGCAGATCGACAGCGTCGCCTACCCCATGGCGACCCCGGAGGACCTCGACGAAACCGTCAACCTGGTGGAGAAGGCCGGTCGCCGGATCATCGCCGAACGCGGTGACGTCCGCGACCTCGGGCGACTACAGGACATCGCGGCGAAGGCAGCGGCGGAGTTCGGGCGCATCGACTTCGTGCTCGCCAATGCCGGAATCCTGCCCGCAGCGGGGGAGCAGGGGCGCGGTATCTCCGCATTCGTCGACGCGGTGAACGTCATGCTCAACGGCGTCTACTACACGATCACCGCGACGCTGCCCGCCCTGCTCGCGCACGGCGACGGCGGAGCCATCGTCATCACCAGTTCGGCTGCGGCGTTCAAACCCGTCACTGTGGACTTCGGCACGATGAACCACGGCGCGGCGGGTTACACGGCGGCCAAGCACGGTGTCATCGGGGTGATGCGGCACTTCGCACGAGCGCTGGCGGAGAAGAACATTCGCGTCAACTCCGTGCACCCGGGCGGGGTAGCCACGCCGATGATCTACAACGAGGCGCTGGCCGAGTGGTCGGGCGAACATCCGGCATTCAGTGTGTCCCAGCAACCGCTGCTCAACGTTCCACCGGTGGAGCCGGAGGCCATCAGCGACGCGATGGTGTACCTGTGCGGCGCGTCCGGTAGGTACCTGACCGGAGTGGCACTGCCGGTCGACGGCGGCCAGATCGTCAAGTGATGTCGGTGTACCGGCGCAGCGCCTCCTTGCGCTCGGCGGCGTGGTCGACGATGGGTGCCGGGTAGCTGTCGTCGTCGAGTTCGGGCACCCAGCGCCGCACATAGCTGCCGTCGGGGTCGAACTTGGCGCCCTGGGTGGTGGGGTTGAAGACGCGGAAGAACGGCGCGGCGTCGGTCCCGGTGCCCGCCACCCACTGCCAACCGTGCTGGTTGTTGGCCATGTCGCCGTCGATCAGCTGCTCGAGAAACCAGCGCGCCCCCCATTGCCACGGCAGGTGCAGATCCTTGACCAGAAACGAGGCGACGATCATCCGGACCCGGTTGTGCATCCACCCGGTCTCGGCCAGTTGGCGCATGCCGGCGTCGACGATCGGGAACCCCGTGCGTCCCGCCTTCCATGCCTCGAACCGCCGCTGCGCCTCGGCGCCGTCGTCGTGTTTCATCCCGTCGAACAAGGGGTTCCAGTTCCGCCAGACGCTGCGTGGCCACTCGTTGAGGACCGCGGCGTAGAAGTCGCGGAAAGCCAGCTCCCGTAGATACGCCTGCGCGCCGTCGCTCCTACCGAGGTCGACGACCATGGTCCGGGGATGGATGGTCCCGAACTTCAAATGCGCCGACATCCGGCTGGTGGCATCCAGGTCGGGGCGGCTCCGCTCGTCGGCATAGCCGTCGAGCCCGTTGTCCACGAACGTCTTCCACTGCTTACGGGCAGCCGTCTCCCCGGCGGGGAGCTCGAGGTCGCCCCCGGCATCGGGGACGTTCACCGCGCCGGACACCTCGGCTGGGTCGAGCCAGCGCGCCGATTCCGGGCCCGATCGGGCGGGTTGGCGCCAACCATGTTCACGCCAGGCGCCGTAGAAGGGCGTGAACACCTTGTAGGCGGTGCCGTCTTGTTTGGTCACCCGACCGGGCGACACCAGATACGGCGAGCCCGACGCCTGAAGCGGGATCTCGTCGAGCGCGGCCCCCACCGCGTGGTCGCGCCGACGACCGAACGGCGTGTGGTCCGCGGAGACGTGCACCGCCGATGCGCCGATCTCCTTGGCCAGAAACGGTACTCGCTGCTCGGGCCGCCCCCGTGTCACGAACAGCTTGCCGTCGAGGCTGTCATGCAGAGCGCGTAGCGCGTCGTAGAGGTACCGCAGTCGCCGGGGTCCGGCCGACGCTTCGAGCCGGGGGTCGAGGACGTAGCAGGCGAGTACCTCGCCGTCGGCGGTCGCCGCGGCCAGCAGTGGCGGTAGGTCGTGCAACCGCAGATCGCGTCGAAACCACAACAATGCGGGCATGGCATTGATGCTGCCCCGAATTCGCGGTAGAGAAACAGGATGGAGTTCTGGTCGGGCACCGCGTTCACGAAAACGTCAGAGATCCTCGGCCTCGCGCGCGCGTTCGACGAGGCCGGCTACGACGGGATGGTCTGCTCGGACCACATGATCTATCCCCGCGAGCTGAGCTCGCCGTATCCGGATTCGCCGACCGGTAAGCCGATGTGGGCGCCCGAGACCCCGTGGCCGGACTGCTGGGTGCAGATCGGTGCGATGGCGGCGGTCACCACCCGGCTGCGGTTCTCCAACGCCGTCTACATCGCGCCGGCCCGTCCGCTGCTGGAGGTGGCCAAGCAGGTCGCGACGGCGTCGGTGCTGTCCGGCGGCCGGGTGTCGCTGGCCGCGGGCGTCGGGTGGATGCGCGAGGAGTACGAGTTGATGGGCCAGGATTTCGGCACCCGCGGCAAGCGGCTCGACGAGATGATCCCCGCGCTGCGGGAACTGTGGCGCGGCGGGTGGGTGTCGTGGAGCGGCGAGTACTACCAGGTGCCCGAGATGATGATCGAACCTCATCCGGCGGCGCCGGTGCCCATCCTTTGCGGAGGGGAGTCCGAGGCCGCGCTGCGTCGGGCAGCACGACTGTGTGACGGCTGGGTCGGCTACGCGTACCGATGGGACGAGGCCGTCGGCTACGCGCAGAAGCTGCGCGCGCTACGGCGCGAGTACGGCCGTGAGGATGAGCCTTTCGACATCATGCTGGCGCTGCTCGAACCCCCGTCACCGGACTTGTACAAGCGGGCCGAAGACGCCGGCATCACCGCGGTGATGTGCAGTCCGTGGATGGGCATGGACCTGGAGCCCGGGGGTGTCGAGAGATATCGGGAGCCCATCGAGCAGTTCGCCGAGACGATCATCGCCAAGGTGCGCGCATGAGCTTCTCCGACGGCGAGATCCGCGACCTGGTCGAGCGCCTCTACACGTCGGTGGACCGGCGGGACTGGGAGACGGTAAAGGCCCTGGTCTCGCCTCGACTGGTCGTCGAGGTCGGCAGTGGACCGCCGGTCGGCTGGCAGGAGTGGCGGGCATACCTCGAAGAGTTCACCCGCGCGTTTTCCGACGGCCGGCATGTGATCGAGGAGGTTCTCGTCGACGGCTCCCACGGCATCTCCAGGTTCACATTCACCGGCACCCACGACGGCGAGTTCCGCGGCATCGCGCCGACCGGCGCCAAGGTTTCGATCGCCGGCATCCAGATCGACCGGTTCCAGGGCGACACGTTGGTCGCGCATCGCGGTCAAACCGATGTCCACGGCCTGTTGCAGCAGGTGGTACCGCATAGCCGCGCCCGGGGAGGGCAGCCCGGCTGGGGGTGGCACGGGCTGCCCTCGATCCTGTTGTGGCACAGGTCAGTTCGGGGGCATGAGCACCGAGTCGATGAGGTAGACGGTCGCGTTGGCCGTCTGTACGCCGCCGCACACCACCGAGGCGTCGTTGACCTTGAGGTCGTTCCCGCCGCCGGTCACGGTGACGTCGGCACCCTGCACGGTCTTGTGCGTACCGACCACCTGT
The DNA here is from genome assembly GCF_035918395.1 of Mycolicibacterium sp. ND9-15. Lineage (NCBI taxonomy): Bacteria > Bacillati > Actinomycetota > Actinomycetes > Mycobacteriales > Mycobacteriaceae > Mycobacterium > Mycobacterium jinjuense. The sequence continues at coordinate 593,627 of NZ_CP142362.1, read as the reverse complement.
GCCGGGCCGGCCTGCCCGGGCACGACGTGGTAGGTCAGGATGCTGGTCAAGAGCGCCGCGTCGGTCTTGAGCTGCTCGATGGTGGCCGGGTCGATCTTGGCGAACGCGTCATCGGTAGGCGCGAACACCGTGAACTGACCGCCGTTGAGCGTGTCGACGAGGTTCACCCGCGGATTGAGTTGACCTGAAACGGCTTTCGTCAGCGTCGTCAGCAGCGGGTTGTTCGAGGCGGCGACCGCGACCGGGTCCTGGGCCATGCCCATCACCGAGCCCGGACCCACCGGCACCTGCTGCGCATAGCCCGCGCACCCGGGGCCCACCATCTCGGCCTGGGCCGTGGTCGCGGTGCCCAGCATCAGGCCGGTGGCTCCCAGTGCGGCCAAGCCTGCGCTGACCATCTTCTTCCTGGTATTCATCACTCGCACTCCATTTCTGGTCGGGACGGCACTGCGCCGCCGGAACTGCGATCACTATTCGGAGCTGACTGGAATCCGGATGGGTCGCAATTGTCAGCCGTAGGTGAATGAGAACGCCTGCAGGCCTTGACTCAGCTGGACCTCGAGCGTGCCACGGCGGACATCGTCGTCGCCGACGAGCTGTCGCAGCGTCGGCGGACCGTCGACCGCGATCCGGCGGGATTCGCCGCCGCGCGTCACCGTCACCGTGCCGGTGCCGCCGACCACCAGGTAGACGTTGCGGGCGCGATAGTCGAGCCGGATGCTCGAGTCCGGACCCTCGGCGGTGGCGCCCTGGTAGTCGAGCGCCCAGCGCCCTCGAAGCCCGAAACTGTCCTCGGGCAAGCGTTTCGGATACTCGAAGGTGAATACGCCTTCGTCGTAGGCTCCGGGACCGCCGTAATTGACCATCTTGCCGACACCGAGGTACGTCTCGGGGGTGAGGTCGCGCGACGGGGTGGAGTCGGTCTTCTCCGTGGCGGGTGGCAGGTCAGCGGCGGGGTTCGCCTCCGAAAGCAGTTGCCGGATCAACTGTTCGGTCCTCGCGTAGTCGCCCTCGCCGAACTTGATGTGCCGCACCGTGCCGTCGGCATCGATCAGGTACTTGGCCGGCCAGTACCGGTTACGGTAGTTCGTCCACGTGGAGTAGTTGGTGTCGAGCGCGACGGGATAGGTGATGCCCAGGTCTCGAGCGCCGCTGCCAACGTTGGCCGGTACCCGCTCGAAGGCGTACTCGGGTGTGTGCACACCGATCACCTCGAATCCGGCGTCTTCGTATGCGGCGTACCAGTCGACGACGTGGGGAACCGCGCGCTGACAGTTGATGCACGAGTACGCCCAGAAGTCGATGAGAACAACCTTGCCGCGCAGCGATTTCAGGTCGACCGGGGCGCCGCCGGGGGTGTTCTGCCAACCGGTGATGCCCGTGAGATCGGGCGCCGTGCCGCAACTCTCCAACTCGGGCGCACCGTTGGTGCAGTTGGACAGCATTCGGTTCTGGTCGTTGACCAGCCCGCCGAGGTTGAGCTGTTCCCGGATCTGGTCTTCGCCGCCGACCCTCTCCTGAAGCGTGCCGGTGTAATCGGGGATGGCGCGCTGCAGCGCGGCGGGCAGGTTTAACGCCAACGCGATCGCCAGCAGGATCGTGACCACACCGGCGGCGATGCGAATCTGGCGCTGACGGCTTCGGAAGGCCGCGACCCGTTCCGCGACGCGACGGCCCGCAAGAGCGAAGAACAGCAGCGGCAGCGCGGCGCCGATGGCAAAGGACAGGGTCAGCGCGACGGTGGCGATGCCGACGGTGCCGGTGGCGCCGGCGATGATGATGGCGGCCAGCACCGGACCCGCGCACGGCACGTACAGCACGCCGAGCGCCAGCCCGAGGCCGAAACCGCTTCTACCGGAGCCGAATTGCTTCTGGGGCAATCGCGCAAACGGCTTCTCCAGCAGCGCCTCGAATCGCGGGAAGATCAGCCCGGCACCGATCGCGACGAGCGCAATCAGCGCCACCCAGCGGATCGCGTCCTGGGGCAGGCGCAGCAGCGACAACACGGTCGAGCCGAGCAGGGTCACCGTCGAGAAGCTGGCCACCAGCCCGGCGATCACGAGGTAGGGGCGCAACCGCTCGACGAGTAAGGGCCGCGTCGCGGTTGCCGCGGGTGCGGCTCCACCGGCCTCGACGCGGGCGGTCTGGGTGCCGGAAAAGAAGATCACCGGCAGCACCGGCAGGATGCACGGCGAGATGCCGGTGATCAGCCCGCCGAGGAAGCCGATGAGAACGAGGGTGAACATGACCGGTCCTTAGGGCGCGCGAGCGGGCACGGAATCGCGCATGTGGAGTTCTTCAAGCGATTCCGAGCCCGCTCGCAGGGAATTGGCCTAGGAGGCGGCCGGGGGCATCAGGACGGTGTCGATCATGTACACCGTCGCGTTGGCGGTGGACACCCCGCCGCACACCAGCCCGGCGTCGTTGACCTTGAGGCCGTCGCCCTCACCTGTGACCGCGACGTTGGCGCCCTGCACGGTCTTGTGGTCGCCGGCCACCTGCGCCGGACTGGCCTGTCCCGGCACCACGTGATAGGTGAGGATGCCGGTCAGCAGTTCGCTGTCGGTCTTGAGCGTCTCGATGGTGGCCGGGTCGAGCTTGCCGAAGGCCTCATCGGTCGGCGCGAACACCGTGAACTCGCCCCCGTTGAGCGTGTCGACGAGGTTGACTTTCGGGTTGAGCTGCCCGGAGACCGCTTGCGTCAGCGTCTTGAGCATCGGGTTGTTCGACGCGGCGACGGTCACCGGGTCCTGCGCCATTCCGGCCACCGAACCCGGACCCGACGGCACCTGCTCGGCGTAGGTCGCACAACCGGTGCCCACCAGGTTCGCGGCCGGATCCATGGACCGCTCCATCGGCGCGGGGGCGCCGGTGGTCGCACGGGAAGTTGTCTCCGGGGCCGCGGTGGGCGCCGGGGTCTCGGCCTCGTTCGAACACGCCGAGATGGTCAGGATCGCGGCCGCGGCCACACCCGCCGCCGTGACAGACTTGCGAAATTCGAGTTTCATGCGCTGCTCCCTTGTCGCGGGCGGCTTTCCCACCCCTCTGCTGTGACACCCGGAATTCGGACCGGCGCGCGACGTGGATGGGTCGCGTTAGATGTGCGTCACATTTTGATCGCATCGGTGAGCCCGGCGGGTGACGACCGCACGCCGGTAAGCGGCACAATGGTTCGGTGAGTGCAAGACGCCGCGTGCTGATACTGGGCAGCACCGGATCGATCGGTACCCAGGCGCTGGACGTCATCGCCGCCAATCCCGACCGCTTCGAGGTCGTCGGCCTGGCCGCCGGCGGTGGTAACCCGGACCTGCTCGGCCGACAGCGCGCCGCCACGGGTGTGGCCAACATCGCCGTCGCCGACGAGTCCGCCGCCGCGCGGGTCGGCGACGTGACCTACGCCGGGCCGGACGCCGTCACCGCGCTGGTTGAGAACACCGAGGCCGACGTGGTGCTCAACGCGCTCGTCGGTGCACTGGGGCTCAAACCGACGCTAGCCGCGCTGGCAACGGGCGCGCGCCTGGCGCTGGCCAACAAGGAGTCGCTCGTCGCAGGTGGGCCACTGGTGCTCAAGGCGGCCCGGCCGGGCCAGATCGTGCCCGTGGATTCCGAACACTCGGCGATGGCCCAGTGCCTGCGGGGCGGCACCCCGGACGAGGTCGCCAAGATCGTGCTGACCGCCTCGGGCGGCCCGTTCCGCGGCTGGAGCTCCGAGAAGCTGGAGTCGGCCACCCCCGAGCAGGCCGGCGCCCACCCGACCTGGTCGATGGGCCCGATGAACACGCTGAACTCGGCGTCACTGGTCAACAAGGGGCTCGAGCTGATCGAGACCCACCTGCTGTTCGGGGTGCCCTACGACCGCATCGAGGTGGTCGTCCATCCGCAGTCGATCGTGCACTCGATGGTCACGTTCACCGACGGTTCGACGCTGGCCCAAGCCAGCCCGCCGGATATGAAGCTGCCGATCGCGCTGGCGCTCGGCTGGCCCGAACGGGTGCCCGCGGCGGCCCTCGCATGTGATTTCTCCACGGCTTCGACCTGGGACTTCGAGCCGCTCGACGATGAGGTATTCCCGGCGGTGGCGCTGGCCCGGCAGGCGGGGGTAGTCGGCGGCTGCCTGACCGCGGTCTACAACGCCGCCAACGAGGCGGCGGCCGCGGCCTTCCTCGACGGGTGCATTCGGTTCCCGGCGATCGTGCGCACCATCGGCGACGTGCTGCGCGCTGCCGACCAGTGGGCCGCCGAACCCGCTACCGTGGATGACGTACTTGACGCCCAACAGTGGGCGCGTGACCGCGCCACGCGCGCGGTCGAGCGGGAGGTAACCACCACCAGATGATGTGGCTGACGGGTGTCGTGCTGTTCGCACTGGCCATCCTGGTTTCGGTGGCTCTGCACGAATGCGGGCACATGTGGGTGGCGCGCGCCACCGGCATGAAGGTGCGCCGCTACTTCGTCGGGTTCGGACCCACGCTGTGGTCCACCTGGCGGGCGAACAAGCTCGGCGACCGCACCGAGTACGGCGTCAAGGCGGTCCCGCTCGGCGGGTTCTGCGACATCGCGGGCATGACCTCGGTGGAGGAACTCGCGCCCGACGAGCACGAGCGCGCGATGTACAAACAGAAGACATGGAAACGGGCTGCGGTGCTCGCCGCCGGCCCCGGCATGAACTTCGTCATCGGCCTGCTGCTGATCTACGGCATCGCGGTGGTGTGGGGACTGCCCAACCTGCACGCGCCGACCACCGCGATCGTCGGCGAGACGTCGTGTGTGAAGGCCGAAGTCAGCAAGGGGCAGCTCGGCGACTGCCTGGCCCCGTCGTCGGCCGCCGCCGCGGGCATTCGGGCCGGCGACACCGTGGTGAAGGTCGGCGACACCCCGGTGGCGAATTTCGACGAGATGGTCGCCGCCATCCGCCCGCTGAAGGGTCCGACTCAGTTCACCGTGCAGCGCGACGGCGACGAGTTCACCACCGTCGTCGACGTCGTCCCCGCCCAGCGCTGGGTCGCCAGCGGAGACTCCGCCGAGCCGGCCCCGGTCGGCACGGTCGGCATCACCGCGGCGCAATTCGGGCCCACGCAGTACAACGCGCTGTCGGCGGCGCCCGCCACGGTCGCGTTCACCGGCGACCTCGCCGTGGAGATCGGCAAGTCGCTGGCCAAGCTCCCGACCAAGATAGGCGCATTGGTGCACTCCCTTGGCGGCGAGGAGCGCGACCCCGAGACCCCGATCAGCGTGGTCGGCGCCAGCATCATCGGCGGCGACGCCGTGGACCAGGGGCTGTGGGTCGCGTTCTGGTTCTTCCTGGCGCAGTTGAATTTCGTGCTCGGTGCGATCAACCTCGTACCGCTGTTGCCGTTCGACGGTGGACACATCGCGATCGCGTTCTACGAGAAAGTCCGCAACATGATCCGGTCGGCGCGCGGCAAGGTGGCCGCGGCTCCGGTCAACTACCTCAAGCTGATGCCCGCCACATACCTGATCCTCGTGGTGGTGGCCGGCTACATGCTGTTGACCGTGACCGCCGACTTCATCAACCCCATCAGAATCTTCCAGTAGGAGAGGTAAATGGCCTCCGGCCAACAGATAGGACTGGGGATGCCGGCGCCGCCGGCACCGGTTCTGGCGCCCCGCCGCAAGACCCGTCAGTTGATGGTCGGCGATGTCGGCATCGGCAGCGAGCACCCGATCGCCGTGCAGTCCATGTGCACCACCAAGACCCACGACGTCAACAGCACGCTGCAGCAGATCGCCGAGCTGACCGCGTCGGGCTGCGACATCGTGCGGGTGGCCTGCCCGCGTCAGGAGGACGCCGACGCGCTGGCCGAGATCGCCCGGCACAGCCAGATCCCCGTGATCGCCGACATCCACTTCCAGCCGAAGTACATCTTCGCCGCGATCGACGCCGGGTGCGCGGCCGTGCGCGTCAACCCCGGCAACATCAAGGAATTCGACGGCCGGGTCGGCGAGGTCGCCAAGGCCGCGGGCGCTGCGGGCATCCCTATCCGCATCGGCGTCAACGCCGGGTCGCTGGACAAGCGGTTCATGGAGAAGTACGGCAAGGCCACCCCCGAGGCGTTGGTCGAATCCGCGCTGTGGGAGGCATCACTGTTCGAGGAGCACGGCTTCGGCGACATCAAGATCAGCGTCAAGCACAACGACCCCGTGGTGATGGTGGCCGCCTACGAACAGCTGGCCGCGCAATGCAATTATCCGCTGCATCTCGGCGTCACCGAAGCTGGCCCGGCTTTCCAGGGCACGATCAAGTCGGCGGTCGCGTTCGGCGCGCTGCTGTCCCGGGGCATCGGCGACACCATCCGCGTCTCGCTGTCCGCGCCGCCCGCCGAAGAGGTCAAGGTCGGAAACCAGATCCTCGAATCGCTGAACCTGCGTCCGCGGACACTGGAGATCGTGTCGTGCCCGTCGTGCGGACGTGCCCAGGTCGACGTCTACTCGCTGGCCAACGAGGTCACCGCCGGGCTGGAAGGCCTGGATGTCCCGCTGCGCGTCGCGGTGATGGGTTGTGTGGTCAACGGTCCCGGCGAGGCGCGAGAAGCCGACCTCGGGGTCGCATCCGGCAACGGCAAGGGCCAGATCTTCGTCAAGGGTGAGGTGATCAAGACCGTGCCCGAGGCGCAGATCGTCGAGACGCTGATCGAAGAGGCGATGAGACTGGCATCCGAAATGAACACAGAGGGCGGAACAGATGCCAGCGGTTCGCCGGTCGTGACCGTAAGCTGAATGTGATCCCACACACTGGGTGATCATCGCCCGGCGTCGGTTAGAAAGAGATCCCATGTCGGCACCGCCGCTGTTTCGTCACGTCGACGAACGACGGGTCTCGGTGGTGCGTGACGTCGGCGCCGTCATACGTGTCCTCGACGAGGATCCGGTCGGATCCTGCATGGTCGCCTGCCGGGTGGCCGACAACGGTGTGGAGCCTTCGGCGATCGGCGGCGAACTGTGGACGCGGTGCCGGCCCACCGAGTCGCTGTGCTACGCAGGGGCGAACCTCATTCCGTTGCGCGGGGCGATGATCGATCTGCAGGCGTTCGCCGAGAAGGCGATGAGCACCGCACGGCGCTGCTCGTCGCTGGTCGGTCGGGCCGAATTGGTGCTGCCGATGTGGCGTCGCCTCGAGCAGGCCTGGGGCACCGCGCGTGACGTCCGCGAGCATCAGCCGTTGATGGCGCTGAGCACGCCGCCGCTGTGCGCCACCGATCCGGCGGTGCGTCAGGTGCGCGCCGACGAGCTCGACGCCTATCTCGTCGCCTCCGTCGACATGTTCATCGGCGAAGTCGGCATCGACCCGCGGCTCGGCGACGGCGGGCGCGGTTACCGCCGACGCGTCGCCGGGCTGATCGCGGCAGGCCGCGCCTGGGCCCGCTTCGAGCGCGGCGAGGTGGTGTTCAAGGCCGAGGTCGGCTCCCAGTCGCCGACGGTCGGCCAGATCCAGGGTGTGTGGGTGCACCCCGACTGGCGCGGGCACGGTTTAGGCACCGCGGGTACCGCCACCCTGGCGTCGGCGGTGGTGCGCTCCGGCCGCACGGCGAGCCTGTATGTCAACGACTTCAACACCGTCGCGAGGGCCACTTACGACCGGGTCGGCTTCCGACGGGTGGGAACGTTCGCGACCGTTCTGCTCGACTGACGATCCCAGCCGTCCGACTGATTTACGCTCACGTCATGGCTGACGACAACCGCACAATCGCGCGCAGAGAGATCGCCGACACGATGCTGCGCGCCCTCGAACGGCGACATGAACTTCTCGACGTCATCGTAGAGTCCGAGGACTACGACGCGGCCGTCGAAGCGATCGCCGGCATGCTCGGTGCGTCGCACCCGGCCGCCGAAGCGGTGCTGCGGTTGTCGTTCGATCGGCTGACCAAGGTGTCGCGGCGCCGGATCGCGGCCGAGCTGGAGGATCTCAACAACCAGCTCAGCTTCACCATGGGCGAGCCCGCCCGCACCGCTGACAGCATGGTGCTGCGACCGTTCCACGCCGACGCCGACCGTGACATCTTCGCGGCGCGCACCTCCGACGTCCGCGAAGCGGGCGACGGGTCTCGCGCCCCGGCAGGCGACCTCGACGACGAGATCCGCGGCGGCTTGCGCCGCGTCGATGCCGAAGAGGCGGCCTGGCTGGTGGTGGTGCACGACTCCGAGAAGGTCGGCATGGTCTTCGGCGACCTCATCTCCGGCGAGGTCAACGTGCGAATCTGGATTCACCCCGACTACCGCAAACAGGGGTACGGCACCGCCGCGCTGCGCAAGTCGCGGTCGGAGATGGCCGCGTATTTCCCGGCGGTGCCGCTGGTGGTCCGGGCACCGGCGGCCGGGTCGTAGCCCTCGCCCCTCGCGCCGCTCGTGTCGTTCGGCCGCTAACCGGTTGATCCCACGCATGGGGTGAGGGCAAGTAACCAGTTAAGGCTCCGAAGTCGCGCGCATCGGTGCGCCTCCCGCGCTTACAGGTCTCGACTTCGTAACATCTGCCCCAATGGCATCTTCAGTAACACGCATAACGAGCTTGCTGGCGGTCGGCGTGGTGATTGTCGGCCTCAACAGCGCATGTACCCCCAGGCCCGCGGGACCCGAGCCGACCGCCGAGAAGTTCTTCGCCGCGCTGGCGACCGGCGACACTGCGCGCGCGGCCGAACTCAGTGACCGGCCGGCCGAGACGCGCGAAGACCTGAACGGGGCATGGGCGGGTCTGCAGGCCACGCACCTCGACACCCAGATCCTGGGGGCCAAGTACGCCGAAGACACCGGCAGTGTGACCTATCGCTACACCTGGCATCTGCCGAAGGACCGCACCTGGACCTACGACGGGCAACTCAACATGGTCCGCGACGAGGGCCGGTGGATGGTGCGGTGGAGCGCCACCGGGCTGCATCCGCGGCTCGGCGACAACCAGACTTTCGCGCTGCGCGCGGACGCGCCACCGCGGGCATCGGTGATCGAGCGGGGCGGCACCGAGGTGCTGGTGCCCGGCTATCTGTACAGCTACACGTTGGACGCGCGGGCGGCGGGCGGGGCGCTGATGCAGACCGCGCGCGCCGTCGTCGACGCGCTGCGGCCATTCGACAACACGCTGGACCCGCAGCGGCTCGCCGAACAGGCCAGCTCGTCGAAGCAGCCACTGAACCTGATCACGCTGCGCAAATCCGACCACGACCGGGTCGCCGCCGCGATCGGCGCACAACCTGGTGTGGTCATCACGCCGCAGAACGAAATGGTGCCTACCGACGAGACTTTCGCGCCCGCAATCGTCAGCGAGGTCAAGAAGGCGGTCGTCGGCGAACTCGGCGGGCAGGCGGGCTGGCGGGTGGTCACCGTCAATCAAAACGGCGTCGACGTCGATGTGCTCAACGAAGTGCCGGGTACGCCTGCACCCTCGATCAGGATCAGCCTCGACCGCGCGGTCCAGGACGCCGCACAGAACGCGGTCAACTTCACCGGCAAGAAGGCGATGATCGTGGTGATCAAGCCCTCCACCGGCGAGATCCTGGCCGTCGCGCAGAACGCGTCCGCCGACAGCGAAGGGCTCATCGCCACCACCGGCCTGTACCCGCCAGGGTCGACGTTCAAGATGGTCACGGCCGGGGCGGCCATCGAACGCGACATGGCCACTCCCAACACGCTCCTCCCGTGTCCCGGGACGATGGACATCGGTCATCGGACGGTGCCCAACTACGGTGGCTTCGACCTCGGCACGGTGCCGATGTCGCGGGCTTTCGCCAGTTCGTGCAACACCACGTTCGCCGAACTGGCCAGCCGGATGCCGCCGCGCGGATTGACGATGGCCGCGGCGAGGTACGGCATCGGCGCCGACTACGACATCGAGGGGCTGAGGACCGTGACGGGTTCTGTGCCGCCCACCGTCGATCTGGCCGAGCGCACCGAAGACGGCTTCGGCCAGGGTAAGGTGCTGGCCAGCCCGTTCGGCATGGCGCTGGCCGCCGCGACCGTAGCGGCCGGTAAAACCCCTGTGCCGCAACTCATTCAGGGCAGGCAGACCGAGGTCACCGATAACCCCGCGCCGATGGACCCGAAGATTCTCGAGGGGCTGCGACCGATGATGCGGTTGGTGGTCACCAACGGCACCGCAGAGGATCTGCAAGGCGCGGGCGACGTGCGCGGCAAGACCGGTGAGGCGGAGTTTGCGGGCGGTTCGCATTCGTGGTTCGCCGGGTACCGCGGCGACATGGCGTTCGCCGCGCTGATCGTCGGCGGCGGATCGTCGGAGTACGCGGTGCGGATGCTCAAGGGCATGCTCGACGGGCTTCCGCCGGACTACCTGGCCTGAACCCCGCCGTTCGCCGTACCGTGGAACGTGCGATGACCGACATCAATTACGACGCCATGCGCGTCTCCGACGCCGACCGCAACGGCACGCTGCGGCGACTGCACAATGCCGTCGCGCTGGGCCTCATCGACATCGACGAGTTCGAGGAACGTTCGGCGGCGGTGGCGCGGGCGCGGCTGCACTCCGACCTGGACGCGCTGGTCGGCGACCTACCCGGCCCAGGCGCGATCGTCACGTCGGCCGCCGACCGGGTCGAGTTGCGAGGTGTCCTCGGGTCGCTCAAACGGCACGGCGAATGGACCGTACCGAGCCGACTGGCTCTGCACCGGCGGGTGGGTTCGGTGGACCTGGACCTGACGAGGGCGCGGTTCGCCGGGCCGATGGTGGTCATCGAACTCGACCTGAAGTTCGGGGGCCTGGACCTGCGACTGCCCGAAGGCGCCAGTGCTTCGATCGACGATGTCGAGGTCGTCGTCGGCAGCGCCGAAGACCACCGCAGGGATGCGCCGGGCGACGGCACCCCGCACGTCATCCTGACCGGCAAGGTGGTCTGCGGCTCGATCGACATCCGCGGCCCGCGTAAGTCCTGGCGGTTGGGCCGGTTCGGCTGACGAGCGGCTCCCTCTTGCCTGGCGAAGGGTCCGCTACGCTGGCATCATGGCTGTTCGCACCGCCCTTCGCCCCGGCGTCGTATCACCGACGCTGCCGGTGCCCAGCTCGATTCCGCGGCCCGAGTACGCCTGGAAGTCGACCGTCGACGAGGGCAGCGAGCCCTGGGTGCAGACGCGCGAGGTGATCGAGAAGATGCGGGTGGCCGGGCGGATCGCGGCGGGTGCGCTCGCCGAGGCCGGAAAGGCCGTCGCGCCCGGGGTCACCACCGACGAACTTGACCGCATCGCCCACGAGTACATGGTCGGCCACGGCGCCTACCCCTCCACCCTCGGCTACAAGGGCTACCCGAAGTCGTGCTGCACCTCGCTGAACGAGATCATTTGCCACGGCATCCCGGACTCGACCGTTATCGAGGACGGCGACATCGTCAACATCGACGTGACCGCCTACATCGACGGCGTGCACGGCGACACCAACGCGACGTTTCTCGCGGGCGACGTGTCCGAGGAGCACCGGCTGCTCGTCGAGCGCACGCACGAAGCGACGATGCGCGCGATCAAGGCCGTCAAACCCGGCCGTCAGCTGTCCGTCGTCGGCCGGGTCATCGAGGCGTACGCAAATCGGTTCGGCTACCACGTGGTTCGCGACTTCACCGGCCACGGAATCGGCACCACCTTCCACAACGGCCTGGTGGTGCTGCACTACGACCAGCCCGCGGTGGAGACCGTGCTGCAGCCCGGCATGACGTTCACCATCGAGCCGATGATCAACCTCGGCGGGCTCGACTACGAGATCTGGGACGACGGCTGGACCGTCGCCACCACGGACAAGAAGTGGACCGCGCAGTTCGAGCACACACTGGTGGTCACCGACGACGGCGCCGAGATCCTGACCCAGCTGTGAGACTTCTCTTCGCGAACGTGCATCCATTGCGATTTTCCGGCCGGATTTTCGCAGTGAGCGCACATTCGGCGCGATGAGCGGCGCGCTGCTCGTCGCCGGCACGACATCGGACGCCGGCAAGTCGATGGTGGTTGCTGGGCTGTGCCGGCTGCTGGCGCGCAAAGGCATTCGCGTCGCGCCGTTCAAGGCGCAGAACATGTCGAACAACTCGGCGGTCACCGTCGACGGTGGCGAGATCGGTCGCGCGCAGGCGATGCAGGCCCGCGCGGCAGGCCTGGCGCCACACACGCGGTTCAACCCGATCCTGCTCAAGCCCGGCAGCGACCGCACCTCCCAGCTGGTGGTGCGCGGTCAGGTCAGAGACACCGTAAGCGCGCGCGACTACATCACCCACCGCGACCGCCTGGCCGCGGTGGTCGCCGACGAACTGGCTCAGCTGCGCTCCGACTTCGACGCCGTCATCTGCGAGGGTGCCGGATCGCCCGCCGAAATCAATTTGCGCGCAACCGATCTGGCGAACATGGGGCTGGCGCGCACGGCGCAGCTTCCGGTGATCGTCGTCGGCGACATCGACCGCGGCGGGTTGCTCGCCCATCTGTACGGCACCGTCGCGGTGCTCGCCCCCGAGGACCAGCGGCTGATCGCCGGGTTCGTCGTCAACAAGTTTCGCGGCGACCCGTCACTGCTCGCGCCCGGGTTGGCGCAACTGGCGGAGTTGTCCGGGCGGCCGACCTACGGCGTCATTCCCTACGCCGAGGGGTTGTGGCTCGACACCGAGGACTCCGTGTCGGTGGTGGCGCACCGCGTGGTCGGTGACCCGCAGCCCCCGCGCGGGCAGCAGTGGCTGCGGGTGGCCGCGATCCGGTTGCCCCGCATTTCGAACTCGACCGACGTCGAGGCGCTGGCCTGCGAACCCGGCGTGCTGGTGCGCTGGGTGGCCGACCCTGCCGACTTCGCCGACGTCGACGTGGTCGTGCTCCCCGGCAGCAAAGCCACCGTCGCCGATCTGGACTGGCTGCGCCGCAGCGGCCTGGCTCAAGCGGTGGCCGCACATGCCGCCCGCGGACTGCCCGTGCTGGGGGTGTGCGGCGGGTTCCAGATGCTGTGCTCGCGCATCGACGATCCGGTCGAGTCACGCGCCGGCGTCGTGGCAGGTCTGAACCTGCTTGACGCGGACATCGTCTTCACCCCCGACAAGACGCTGCGCCGCCACCGAGAACCGTTGTCGGGCTACGAGATTCATCATGGTCAGGTCAGCCGGTCGGCGGAACGGGAGTGGTTCGGGGTCGGCCTCCGGCGCGGGTCCGTGTACGGCACCCATTGGCACGGGCTGCTCGACAACGACGAGGTCCGGCGGTCGTGGCTGGCCGAGGTCGCGGCCGCTGCCGACCGCAGCGGGTTCGTCGTCGCCGACGACGTCGATGTTTGCGCCCGCCGCGACGCCCAACTCGACCTGATGGCAGACCTGCTGACCAGCCATCTCGACCTCGACGCGGTACTCGCCCTGCTGGACGACGGCGCCCCGGCCAGACCCACCGTCGTCACGGGACTGCGGCGATGACCTGGCGACACGGGGTGGCGGCGCTGCTCACCGCGGCGACGCTGATCGGATGCGCCCACCAGGTCGCGGGCGCTCCGACCTGGCCGGGTGCCCGATTGGACAGGGCGCTGCTCACCGCCGCCGACTTCCCGCCGGAAGTGCAGTATGACCGCGTCGTGCGTGAGCCGGGACAGCCCGACGGCGCGGGCGGTCCGCAGGCGATGCTGTCCAAGCCCGCGGGCTGCTCCGACGGCCTGACCCGGGTGATCGCCGACTCGGCCGAGCGCGGCCCGGGCAGTGCGGCCGAGTACGTCGTCGGTTACGACGGAGCGCGCATCGTGATGACGGTGCTGACGTCTAATCTTGATCTCGACAAGCTGGCGGCCACCGCCGACCGGTGCGCGCGCTTCGAGGCGTTCTTCGACCTGTCCTCGCCGGGTATCCCGATGACGACGACGAAGATGGATACATCTCGCGGGGACGCGCTCGTCTATCGGCAGACGATGCGGTTGGGCGACATCGACAACCATGTCTACTTCTCGTTCGAGAACATCGGGACCATGGCCGTGTTCGGTATCGCCTTTCCCACGCCGAACCCGACAATCTCGGTCAAAGCCACGCTGCCGCAGACTTTTCTGGACATCGCGGCCAAGCAGGCCGAGCGCCTCGCGGCGGTCTGATTCGCACGTTCACTCCCGGCGAAACGACCGCGTCGGCCCATCGGCCGCTGTAGCGTGGCCCAATGCCGTCCACTACGGTGACCGTCGAGGGAATCAGCGTGCCCGTCGACGTCGCAGGACCCGACAAGGGTTCCGTCGTGGTGGTGCTCGGCGCTGGACATCAGTCGACCGCCGCGTACGACGCGGTGTGCCAACGGCTGCACACCGCATCGCTGCGGACGGTCGTCGTCGCCCCCGATCCGCGGCTGACCGCCAAGTCGGTCGTGGGCATCCTCGACGCGCTCGACATGAAATGGGCGCTGCTGGTGGGGGACCGCATCGGCGGCGAGTTGGCATGGGAACTCGCCGCCACCCGGCTCGACCGGTTCATCGGGCTGGTCGTCATCGACCGCGGGCACCCACGTGTCGCCGACGCCTCCGGCGTGATCCGCGACGAGCACTGTCCGCCGGTCGAGATGAACACCACCGCGCTGGTCAGCACACCCGCCGCGCGCGCGGTGGCCAAGGCCAGCCAACGCTATGTGTACGGCGACTACCGGATGGTCGACCTGCTCGGCAGGCGCAACGCCGCGGAATCCACGGCGCAGTTGGCCGCCGAAATCGTGATGCGCACCAGCACCTGGTAGCTCAGGCGGACGCCTCGTCCGGTGTCCAGGCCTGCGGCAGCGCCGGGCTTCCCGGAAACAAGAAATCGACGAAAGCCTTTGCGGTGGGCTGTGGTTCATGGTTGGCCAACCCGGGTCGCTCATTGGCCTCGATGAACACGTACTCCGGTTCGGTGACGTCGGGCACCAGCAGGTCGATACCGGTCACCGGGATGCCGATCGCGTGGGCCGCCTTGACCGCGACCTCACACAGGTGAGGGTTCACCTTCGCCGTCACATCGTGAATGGTGCCGCCCTGGTGCAGGTTCGCGGTTCGGCGCACCCGCAGGCGATGTCCCTCGGGCAGCACGTCGTCGAAGGACCAGCCCGCTTCGGCGACCGTCGATTCGGTGACCGCGTCGATCGGGATCCGGGATTCGCCACCCGTGGCCGCCTCCCGGCGCCGACTCTGCGCTTCGATCAACTCCCGCACGGTGTGGTGTCCCGTCCCGACGATCTCCGCCGGCCTGCGCAGTGCGGCGGCCACCACCTTGCCGTCGATCACCACCAGTCGAAGGTCGTCACCGGGCGCCCGCTGTTCGATCAACACATGCGGATGTTCCTTGCGGGCACGGGCCAGCGCGGCGTCCAACTCCTCGGGGCTGCTGATCCCGACGGTGATGCCCTTGCCCTGCTCACCGCGGGTCGGTTTGACCACCACGTCGCCGACCTCTTCGAGGAAGGCGTGGTCCTTCTCGTCGAAGGTCGCCAACCTGCCTTTGGGCACCGCGATACCGGACTCGGCCACGAGACGCCGGGTCAGCCGCTTGTCGTCGCAACGTGCCATCGCCACCGCGGAGGTGAACTCCGACAAGGATTCCCGGGTGATGACGCTGCGACCGCCGTGCGACAGCCGCATCTCGCCGGCCTCGGCGTCGAGCACCTCGACCCAGATGCCGCGGCGCATGGCCTCGTCGGCGATGATCCGCGCGTACGGGTTCAGGTCTTCTACGGTTTCGGGCGGATGGGTGAACAGCGGTTCGTTGATCGCATTCTTGCGCTTGACCGCCATGACCGGCACGCGCTCGAATCCGAGCTTTTCGTACAGCGCGATCGCGGCGGCGTTGTCATGGCTCACCGACAGGTCCATGTAGGCGCGGCCGCGGTCGCGGTAGATTGCGGCCAGCGCGTGGGTGAGCGCGGCGCCGACACCCGGCAGGCTGGTGGTGGGGTCGACGGCGAGCGTCCACAGGCTCGACCCGTTCTCCGGGTCGGAGAACAACCGTTTGTGGTCGACGCCGGTGACGGTGCCCACCACGGATCCGTCGTCGTCACGCACCGCGACCAGATAGTCGACCGCGTCCTGGCTAAGGTGGTTCTGCCACAACACGTCGACGGGCCCGGGCACCATTCCGCATCGCACGTAGACGCGGTTCATCTCGTCGGCATCCTCGGCGCTGCGCAACGCGCGCACCGAGAACCCGCTCGGCGACAGATCCAGGTCCTCGTCGGTGAACCTCAGCCGGTAGGTGTGGCTCGGATCGATGAAGAGCTCAGCGGGCGCCATCGAGACCAGGACATGGGGTTCGCGGGCGTAGATGCAGATGTCGCGACGGCCCGGCCCTTCGTGCCGCAACACCTCGGCGAGCTTATCGGGCTTGGCGAATGTCTGCCCGAAAATCAGTCGGCCCCAGCCCATTTCGATGACCACGTCGTCGGCCATCGCGTCCACGAGATGTTGGGGTGAGGCGTCGTGCAGGCCGAGCGTGATCGCTTCGGTCTGGTCGGTTTCGGGGTCGAGCGAGGTCATGCCGCCGGCCCTGTGATCCCATGCCGCTGCAGCCACAGCTCGAGCAGCGCGAGCTGCCAGAGTTCGTTGCCGCGCAGCGGGGTGAGCCGCCCGTTCGGGTCGGCGAGCAGCCGGTCGATCGCCGCGGGCCGGAACAGGTCGCGTTCCTTGGCGGCGGGTGCGTACAGCGCGTCGCGCACCATGTCCAGATAGGGTCCCTCGAGGTGGGTGAGCGCGGGCACCGGGAAGTAACCCTTCGGACGGTCGATGACGTCGGACGGAATGACTCGCCGCGCGGCCTGCTTCAACACGCCCTTGCCCTCGTGCGCGATCTTCAGCTCGGGTGGGCAGCTCGCGGCGAGTTCGACGAGCTCGTGGTCGAGAAACGGCACGCGACCCTCCAGCCCCCAGGCCATGGTCATGTTGTCCACGCGCTTGACCGGATCGTCGACGAGCATCACCGTGGTGTCGAGCCGAAGCGCACGGTCGATGCCGGTTTCGGCGCCGGCGCGCGCGAAGTTCTCCGTGACGAACCGCAGGCTGGGGTCGTCGCCGGAGCCGTCTGGTCGGCGACCGAGCGCCTCCGTGGTGAACGCCGGCGAGACGAGCGCCTCGTACCCGGACTGGTCGCGGTCGAAGAACGCCTTGCGGTAGCTGGCCACCGAGCCGTCGACGGAGGCCGCGGCCGGCGCGCCCAGCGGCGGATACCAGTGGTATCCGGCGAACACTTCGTCGGCACCCTGGCCGGACTGCACGACCTTGACGTGCTTGGACACCTCCTGGCTGAGCAGATAGAAGGCCACGCAGTCGTGGCTGACCATCGGTTCGCTCATGGCGCCGATCGCGCCGTCGAGCGCGGGCAGCATGCGTTCGGTGCCGATCCGGATCTGGTGATGGTCGGTGTCGAAGCGCTCGGCGATGATGTCGGAGTACTTGAACTCGTCGCCTGCAACGCCGGCGACGGATTCGAACCCGATGGAGAACGTCGCCAGCCCGTGCTGGCCGGCCTCGGCGAGCAGCCCGACGATCAAGCTGGAGTCGACACCGCCGGAGAGCAGGCAGCCCACCGGGACGTCGGCGACCAGTCGGCGCTCGACCGCGACGCGCAGGGAGCTGAGAACGGCTTCCTCCCAGTCGTTTTCGGACCAGTCGGCCCGGTCCGCATGCCGGGTGAAATCGGGTTCCCAGTATGTCGTGGTGCTGCGGCTTCCGTCGGGTTCGATCGCCACCAGCGACGCCGGCGGCACCTTGGTCACCCCACGCAGGATCGTGCGGGGCGCGGGCACCACCGAATGGAACGTCATGTAATGGTGCAGCGCGACCGGGTCGATGCGAGTGTCGATGTCGCCACCTGCCAGCAGCGCGGGCAGCGATGACGCGAACCGGATGCGAGCGGAGTTCTCGCTGATATAAAGCGGTTTGATGCCCAGCCGGTCGCGCCCGAGCAACACCCGGCCGCTGTCGCGCTCGACGATCGCAAACGCGAACATGCCGTAGAGGCGGTCGACGAACCGGTCACCCCACTGGTGGTACGCCTTGAGCAGCACTTCGGTGTCGCTGTGCGAGAAGAACCGGTAGCCGTGCTCGCCGAGCTCCCGGCGCAGCTGCTTGTAGTTGTAGATGCAGCCGTTCCACGCGACCGCCAGCCCCAGGTCGGAGTCGAGCATGGGCTGACCGCCCGCTTCGGACAGGTCGATGATCTTCAGGCGACGGTGACCGAGCGCAACCCTGCCTTGAGACCATGCGCCCGCCGAGTCCGGACCTCTGGGCGCCATTGCCTCGGCCATCGCCGAGACAGCTGCGACGTCAGGCACCCGGCCGTCGAGACGCACCTCGCCGGTGGCTCCACACACGCCCTCGACACTACCCCTGTTGACGCCAGCGAAACGTGAGACGGGTGTGACTCGGGTGTACTCGGCGCTGGTGGCGCGGTGGAACCGCGGTGACAGCGTGCTCTGTCAGCAACGATCTCGAATCACGACGAGAACCGAGGCGATGGTCATACCAGGCTGTAGGTGGACGCCACCGCAGCTCTTCAGCTTTTCGTCGACAACGAACCTTGGCAAAGGTCTGACACCCTGCCTCTAGAAGTGACATTTGCGTAGAGACGTGGCGGAACGCCGAAGCCAACCACTGACAATGGTTGACTAACGGTCAATCTCGCGCCGCCAGCGACATGGAGGAAGGCCCCACCACGATGAGCGTCACATCGGGCATGTTGTCGCAGGCCGATCTCGAGCGGCTGGTGACGGCCGGGGACATCGACACTGTCATCGTCGCGTTCTGCGACATGCAGGGCAGGCTGACCGGCAAGCGGGTGTCGGCCCGGATGTTCGTCGAGGAGGTAGCCACGCACGGCGCCGAATGCTGCAACTATCTGCTGGCGGTCGACGTCGATATGAATACCGTTGACGGGTACTCGATGTCGAGCTGGGAGACCGGCTACGGCGACATGGTGATGACGCCCGACTTCTCGACGTTACGGCTGATCCCCTGGCTGCCCGGGACGGCGCTGGTCATCGCCGATCTCGGCTGGCACGACGGTAGCGAAGTCCGGCAGGCCCCGCGCAGCGTCCTCAATAACCAGATCGACCGGCTCGCCGAACGCGGACTGGTGCCTTACGTCGGCACCGAACTCGAGTTCATGGTGTTCGACGACGGCTTCCGCGAGGCGTGGGCCAAGGGGTATCGGGGGCTGACGGCGGCCTCCGACTACAACGTCGACTACGCGGTGCTCGGGTCGACGCGGATCGAGCCGTTGCTGCGCGACATTCGTCTCGGCATGACCGGTGCGGGCATGTACTGCGAGGGCGCCAAGGGGGAATGCAATCTCGGCCAGCAGGAGATCGCGTTCCGATTCGACCACGCGCGGGTCACCTGTGACAACCACACGATCTACAAGAACGGCGCCAAGGAGATCGCCGACCAGCACGGCAAGAGTGTGACGTTCATGGCGAAATTCGATGAGCGCGAAGGCAACAGCTGCCACATCCACATATCGTTGCGGGGAACCGACGGTGCCGCGGTGTTCGCCGACGAGACCGATCCGCGGGGCATGTCCCCGATGTTCCGCAGCTTCATTGCCGGCCAGCTGGCGACGCTGCGAGAGCTCACACTGTTCTACGCGCCGAACGTCAACTCCTACAAGCGGTTCGTCGACGGCAGTTTCGCGCCGACCGCGATCGCGTGGGGGCTGGACAACCGGACCTGCGCTCTGCGGGTCGTCGGCCACGGGCACGGCATGCGGATGGAGAACCGGGCACCCGGCGGCGACGTCAACCAGTACCTGGCGGTGTCGGCGCTGATCGCAGGTGGGCTGTACGGCATCGAACGTGGGCTCGAACTGCCCGAGCCGACGAAGGGTAACGCCTATACCGGTGGCGCAGAGCGACTCCCGACGACACTGACCGAAGCCGCCGCGTTGTTCGAGAAGTCGGAGGTGGCGCGGACGGCGTTCGGGGACGAGGTCGTCGAGCACTATCTGAACAACGCCCGCGTGGAGCTGGCCGCGTTCAACGCCGCCGTCACGGATTGGGAACGGGTGCGGGGCTTTGAGCGGCTCTGACTTCCTGGCTCGAGAGAGAAGTGTCCGCCCGGTCATCGGGCTGACCACCTATCTGCAGCAAGCGCAGACCGGAATCTGGGATGTGCGGGCAAGCTTCCTGCCGGCGATCTACTTCGACGGCGTCGCGCTGGCGGGTGGTATCGCGGTGCTGCTTCCACCGCAACCGGTCGACGACGACATCGCCGACCGCGTGCTCGACGGGCTCCACGGCGTCATCATCACCGGCGGCCGCGACGTGGTACCCGAGTACTACAGCCAGGAGCGGCACCCGGCCACCGACCAGGGCACCGCCGACGACCGCCGCCGCGACGAGTTCGAGTTCGCGCTGGTGCGGGGGGCGATGCGGCGCGGTATGCCGGTGCTCGGGATCTGCCGCGGGGCCCAGGTGCTCAACGTCGCGTTCGGTGGGACGCTGCACCAGCACCTGCCCGACGTCATCGGTCACACCCGCCATCAGCAGGGCAACGCGGTCTTCAGCACCTCGACGATCCGCACCGTGCCCGGCACCAGGTTGGCCGGGCTGATCGGGGAGACGTCGGACGCCCAGTGCTATCACCACCAGGCGATCGACAAACTCGGCGACGGGTTGGTGGTCTGCGCGTGGGACGAGGACGGGGTCATCGAGGCGGTCGAGATCCCGGGCGAAGAGTTCACGCTGGCGGTGCAGTGGCATCCCGAAGAGCGCCTCGACGACCTGCGGTTGTTCGCCGCGGTTGTCGAAGCCGCGGATGTGTATGCGAGGGGAAGGACGAACACGTGAGCGCATCCGACGTGATCAACCCGGCGACCGAGGAGTTGCTGCGCACCGTCGAGCGGACCGACGAAGCCGCGGTCGACGATGCGGTGGCGCGGGCGAAGGCGGCGCAACGGGATTGGTCGCGACGGGCCCCCGCCAAGCGCGCGGCGGCGTTGCGCGCATTCGCGGAGACGGTGGACGCGCGCATCGACGAGCTGGCGGCCCTGGAAGTCGCCAACTCCGGGCACCCGATCGGCAACGCCGGGTGGGAGGCCGGCCACGTCCGCGACGTGCTGCACTTCTACGCCGCCACACCAGAACGGTTGTCCGGCAAGCAGATTCCGGTCACCGGTGGGATCGACGTGACATTCAACGAACCGCTCGGGGTGGTCGGCGTCATCACCCCGTGGAACTTCCCGATGACGATCGCGTCCTGGGGGTTCGCCCCTGCGCTCGCCGCCGGTAACGCGGTGCTGATCAAACCGGCCGAGTGGACGCCGCTCACCACGATCCGCCTGGGGGAGTTGGCCGTCGAAGCCGGCATTCCCGCCGATCTGTTTCAGGTGCTGCCCGGCAAGGGCTCGGTGGTCGGTGAGCGGTTCGTCACCCACCCCGACGTGCGCAAAATCGTGTTCACCGGCTCGACCGAGGTCGGCACCCGGGTGATGGCGGGCGCCGCCAAGCAGGTCAAGCGCGTCACGCTCGAGTTGGGCGGCAAGAGCGCCAACATCGTGTTCGACGACTGCGATCTCGAGCAGGCGGCGGCCACCGCGCCGTACGGTGTGTTCGACAACGCCGGCCAGGACTGCTGTGCACGCAGCCGAATCCTGGTGCAGCGCAACGTCTACGACCGCTTCATGGAGATGCTCGAGCCCGCGGTCAAGGGCGTCGTCGTCGGTGACCCGCGCGCCAAGGACACCGAGATGGGCCCGTTGGTGTCCAAGGCGCACTGGAACGCCGTGGCGTCCTTCGTCCCCGACGACGCGCCGGTCGCGTTCCGCGGGTCGGCACCGTCGGGCCCCGGATACTGGTTCCCGCCGACAGTGCTCACACCGCAGCGCACCGACCGGACCGTGCGGGAGGAGATCTTCGGCCCAGTCGTCACGGTGCTGCCGTTCGACGACGAGGCCGATGCGATCGCGCTCGCCAACGACACCCCGTACGGATTGTCCGGCTCGATCTGGACGGACAACCTGTCGCGGGCGATCCGCGTCTCGCGGGCGGTGGAATCGGGCAACCTTTCTGTCAATTCGCACTCGTCGGTGCGCTACAACACGCCGTTCGGCGGGTTCAAACAGTCCGGCCTCGGCCGTGAACTCGGCCCGGACGCACCGCTGTCGTTCACCGACACCAAGAACGTCTTCATCGCGGTGCAGGAGGCCTGATGGACCTGACGCAACGACTCGCCGGCAAGGTCGCCGTCGTCACCGGCGGCGCCAGCGGCATCGGACTGGCGGCCGCCAGGCGAATGCAGGCCGAAGGCGCCGTCGTCGTCATCGGAGATGTCGACGCGACGACCGGCAAGAGCGTCGCCGACGACTTGAACGTGACCTTCGTGCAGGTCGACGTCTCCGACAAGGTTGCGGTGGACAACCTGTTCGACACCGCGTTCGAGGTGCACGGCGGGGTCGACATCGCGTTCAACAACGCGGGTATCAGCCCGCCCGAGGACGACCTGATCGAGAACACCGGCATCGACGCCTGGCAGCGGGTACAGGACGTCAACCTCAAGTCGGTGTTCTTCTGCTGCAGGGCGGCGCTGCGGCACATGGTGCCCCGGCAGAAGGGTTCGGTCATCAACACCGCTTCGTTTGTGGCGGTGATGGGTTCGGCCACCTCGCAGATCTCCTATACCGCGTCCAAGGGCGGGGTGCTCGCGATGTCGCGTGAGTTGGGGGTGCAGTACGCGCGGCAGGGCATCCGGGTCAACGCGCTGTGCCCGGGACCGGTGAACACCCCGCTGCTGCAGGAGTTGTTCGCCAAAGACCCCGAACGGGCCGCGCGGCGGCTGGTGCACATCCCGGTCGGCCGGTTCGCCGAACCGGCGGAGATCGCGGCCGCGGTGGCGTTCCTCGCCAGCGACGACGCCTCCTTCGTCACCGCGTCGTCCTTCCTGGTCGACGGCGGCATCAGCGGTCACTACGTCACGCCGTTGTAAGGCCGCGACCGTGCGGGTTTGTCGGGGACACGCAGGTTGATTCCCGACATTTGCGCACGGTCATGCACCCGCGAGCGTGCAGATCGGCGCTACATTGAGTGACGTGAACGAGCCCGCCGCCCAGGTGGACGTCGAACGTGCGGCGTCCGCGCTGGCCGACGTCGACACGGCCAGTTGGGCTCAGCGGTTCGACTTGTTGTCCGACCCGCACCGGCTGGAGATCTTGCTGACGCTGCACCGGGTGCCGGGAATCCGCGTCGGCGACCTCGCGGCCACGCTGGGCCGCTCGGAAAACGCAGTGTCGCAAGCGCTTCGTGTGCTGCGGCAGCAGGGCTGGGTCAGCGCCACCCGCGTGGGCCGGGGCGTCAGTTACCGCCTCGACGACGAGATCGTGCACGACCTGCTGCACTGGATCGGCGCCCGGCACAACTGACGCGGCCGCCGTGTCCTGGCGGTTCTTCCGGTCGATGTCAACAATCCAGCACCGCCCGACCAGCGCGCGGGCGCTGCGCTATGTCCTGGTCCGCGCGGGGAAGCCCTCGCCGTTCACCGACGACCGGCTCGCCGGTGTTGTCGACCAAGCGGGATTCGGCGCGCTCAGCGGCGCCGAGTCGGTCCGTCGGGGCCGCGCAGCCCTCAGCGAAGCAACTTCTTAGCGGTTCGGCGGCGATGCCGTAGCGGCGGCCCTCAGGGCGTCTTGACCCGCGAATTTCGGGGTCGGACAATTGGTCACGAAACCGCTTATCGAACACTTGCTTCCGGAAGGCACGCTAGGCACCGCCTTTCGTCGAACCGATCGACGACGAGGCAACCGAATGCGAGCAGGGCGACGGCACGATTTAGGCGTATCGACGCAGCGGCGGCAACGGCGGAAGAAAACTGCGAGGAGGTTGAAATGGTAACGGCAGAAAAGAAATCCGTCACCGGCGAGGCCGATCGTCAGCTCAAGGCCAAGCACCGCGCACTGTGGGCGTCGGGGGACTATCCCGCGGTGGCCGCCGAGCTGATCCCCGACCTGGGAGCTGAACTCGTCCGCGCCTGCGGCGTGCGACCGGGCGATCAGGTACTCGACGTGGCCGCGGGCTCGGGCAATGCGGCCATCCCCGCGGCCGTGGCCGGCGGCATCGTCACCGCGAGCGATCTCACCCCGGAGTTGTTCGACGCCGGACGGCGGATCGCCGCCGAGCACGGGGTGAGCTTGGAATGGGCGGAGGCCGACGCGGAGGCGTTGCCGTTCGCCGACTGCAGCTTCGACGTCGTGATGTCGTGCGTCGGTGCGATGTTCGCTCCGCACCATCAGGCGACGGCCGACGAGCTGATCCGCGTCGCCCGTCCCGGCGGAACGATCGGAATGATCAACTGGACGCCGGAGGGTTTCGTCGGCAACCTGTTCGCGACAATGAAGCCCTACGCGCCGCCGCCGCCTCCCGGGGCCAGCCCGCCGCCGCTGTGGGGCAGCGAAGACCATGTGCGCGAGCTGTTCGGCGACCGGGTCGACGGCCTCGAGACGCGACGCCAGATCGTCGTGATGGACCACTGCGCGACCGCGACCGAATTCCGCGAGTACTGGAAGCGCAACTACGGGCCCACGATCGGCGCCTACAAGTTCAACGCCGATAAGCCGGACCGGGTCGAGGCGCTCGACCGCGACTTCCTGGCCTTCCTCGAGCGCTCCGCTCGCGGCGACACGGGACAGGTGTTCTGGGAGGCCGAGTATCTCCTGGTGACCGCGACGAAGCGATAGCGGTACGTCAATCACGCCGAGCGCTCATCCCGGTACGAATTCCCGCGCGCGAGCCGTACCAGGGTGAGCGCTCGCGCAGGTGTCTCGACAGGAATACCGCCTGAATACCTGTTCAGCTAGACAGGTGTTCATCGGGGGATCTAGGCTCGCTGGGTGACCTCTTCGTACGTCGCGATGCACATGAGCGACGGCATCGTCAACGCCCCGACGTCCGTTGTGTTCGGCTTGATCGCCGTCGTCGCAGTCGCGTTGTGCGCGGCCAAGGCCAGAAACGAACTCGACGAACGCACCGTGCCGCTGGCGGGCCTCGTCGCCGCATTCATCTTCGCTGTGCAGATGATCAACTTCCCGATCCTGCCGGGAGTCAGCGGTCATCTGCTGGGCGGGGCGCTCGCCGCGATCTTGGTCGGCCCCTACACCGGGGCGCTGTGCATCGCAATCGTGCTCGTTGTGCAGGCGCTGCTGTTCGCCGACGGCGGGGTGACCGCGTTGGGCACGAACATCGTCAACATGGCGGTGATCGGTGTGGCGGCCGGATACTTCACCGCTGTACTGCTCTACACCGTCGCCACCAAGCGCGCGGCCGTGCCCGTCGCCGGCCTCGGCGCCATCTCCTTCGTCGCCGCATTGATCGGCACCGTCTGTGCGGCAATGGGCTTCGTCGCCGAGTACGCGATGGGCGGAGCAGCGACGACGTCGCTCGGCGCGGTGACGGGTTACATGCTCGGCACCCACGCGCTGATCGGCGTGGGGGAGGGTGTCATCACCGCGGTCACCGTGATGGCCGTCGCGCGTTCGCGGCCCGATCTGGTCTACCTGTTGCGCCGGAGCCGGCAGGAGGTCGCGGCATGACATCCCGCTGGCAGTTCTGGGCCGTGTTCGCCGTGGCCACACTGCTGATCGCGGGCGTGGTGTCCTACTTCGCCAGTTCGAGTCCGGACGGGCTCGATTCGACGACGCTGCGGGGCTGCGAGGTCGTCGAGACCGCCGCCGGCGACAGACTCACCGGGGAGTGCATCGCCCAGCACGCCGACGAACACAGCCTGGCGGCCTCCCCGCTGGCCGACTACGCCGTCGGCGGCCGCGACGGCACCGGCGGCATCGCGGGGATCATCGGCGTGCTCGCGACGGTCGTGGTCGCCGGATCGCTGTTCTGGTTGATCGCCCGCACCCGTAGAGCGGGCGACCGCAGCAGGTCAGGCTAGCCATGGGCGCGGGCGCTCATCCGCTCTACCGGCACGACGACTCCGCGGTGCACCGCGCCCCCGCCGAGGTGAAGGTCGTCTGCTTGCTGGTGTTCGTGCTCGCCGTCGTCGCGACCCCGCGGGAGATGTTCTGGCCCTTCGCCGTCTACGCCGTGATCATCGTCGGCGTGTGGCGCCTCGCGCGCATCCCGATGCGTTGGATCCTGCCGCGGATGCTGATCGAAGCGCCGTTCCTGGTGCTGGCGGTGTTGCTGCCCTTCGCCGAAGGTGGGGAGCGCATCGACGTTGCGGGGTTGCAACTTTCGGTCGCGGGGCTGTGGGCGGCATGGGGAATCGTGGTCAAGGGCACGCTCGGCGTCGCGGCCGCACTGACCGTGGCCGCCACCACGTCGACGACCGAATTGCCGACCGCACTGAGCCGGCTCGGCGTGCCTGCGGTCGCGACCTCGGTGCTGGTCCTGATGATCCGGTATGTCGACCTGCTCAGCGCCGAGGCGAGTCGGATGCGGATGGCGCGAATCTCGCGGGGTGATTCGCCGCGCGCTCTGCATCAGGCGGGCGCGATCGCGAAGGGAATCGGCGCGCTGTTCTTGCGGTCCTACGAACGCGGCGAGCGGGTCTACGTCGCGATGCTGTCCCGCGGATTCGACGGCAGTGCACCGGATCTGGCGGTGATCGGGGCGCCGCCCCGGGCGGTCGCTTCGCAGTGGGTGGTCGTGATGACACCCGCCGTGGCCGCGGCAGGGATAGCGACGGCGGCGTGGGTGCTGCGATGAACGCGATCGTGGTCGATGCGCTGCGCCACGTCTACCCGGACGGCCATGTGGCCCTCGACGGCGTGAACCTGACCGTGGCGCGCGGCGAGCGCATCGCGGTGCTGGGCCCGAACGGCGCGGGCAAGACCACGCTGATGTTGCATCTCAACGGTGTACTCACCGCGACGTCGGGCGCGGTGCGGATCGGCGATGTCACGTTGACCCGCAAGACACTTCACGATGCCCGCAGGCGCGTGGGCCTGGTCTTCCAGGACCCTGACGATCAGTTGTTCATGCCGACCGTCGCCCAGGACGTGGCGTTCGGCCCGGCGAACTTCGGGTTGCGCGGCGAGGAGTTGGCTGCGCGGGTACGGCAGGCGTTGGAAACGGTGTCCCTAACCGAAGAAGCCGACCGAAGCCCCACCCACCTGTCGGCGGGCCAACGTCGCCGTGCGGCGCTGGCGACGGTGCTGGCATGCCGGCCCGACATCCTGGTGCTCGACGAACCGTCGGCCAACCTCGATCCGGTCGCGCGCCGCGAACTGGCCGGAACCCTGTCGGGATTGGGCTCCACCATGCTGATCGTCACGCACGATCTGCCCTACGCCGCCCAACTGTGTGAGCGGGCGGTGGTGATGGATCGCGGCATGATCGTGGCCGACGGGCCGATGCGAGACATCCTCGCTGACGCGGAACTGCTTGCCGCGCACCGGCTTGAGCTGCCCTGGGGCTTCGAGGTGCCGACCCGGTAGCGACCCGGCTAGTGCCGTTTGGAGGGCGGCCACGGCGGTTCGCCGCACAGGGCCAGCAGCGCGTTCTCGATGACCTCCGGTAGGGCGGGGTGAATCCAGTACTGGCCCCGCGCCATCTCCTGCGCGGGCAGGTCGAACGCCATCGCCTGCACGACGGGCTGAATCAGCGACGATGCCTGATGGCCCATGATGTGTGCGCCGAGCAGCAGGCCGGTGTCGTCGTCGACGATGAGTTTGGCGACACCGGTGGTGTCCTCCATCGCCCACCCGTAGGCGACGTCGGCGTAGTCCTGGATCTTGACCTTGATCCGGAAACCCTGTGCGCGCGCGTCGTTTTCGGTCAGGCCTACACTGGCGATCTGCGGATCGGTGAACACCGCCGAGGGCACATAACGGTGGTTGGACGACATCAGCGCATCCGTATCGTCCCAGTCCTGCAGAAGGTTGTGTTTGACGACGCGCGCTTCGTGGTTGGCGACGTGCTTGAGCTGAAAGTCCGAGGATACGTCGCCGAGCGCGAAAACGCCGCGCGCGGTGGTGCGTTGGTACTCGTCGACGACGACCTGTCCGTTCGCGGTCACCTTCACACCGGCCTGCTCGGCGTCGAGCAGATCGCCGTTGGGCACCCGGCCCGTCGCCACCAGTAAGGCGTCGCCACGGACTTTCGTCCCGTCTGTGCAGATGATCTCGACACCGTCGCCCGTCGCTCGGGCGTCGGCCAGTTCATGGTGATCGCGGACCTCCCATTTCTTGGCGGCGAGGTCGGTGAAGCGCATCGCGATGTCGTCGTCGTGACCGCGCAGCAGGGTGCTGCCCCGGATCAACAGCGTGACCCGGCTGCCCAGCGACGAGAAGATGTGGGCGAACTCGGTCGCGATGAATCCGCCGCCGATGATGACCAGATGCTCGGGAACGTCGGCGATCCGCATGATGGTGTCGCTGGTGTGGTACGGCACCCCGCACGTGGTGACGGCCTCCGGGACGACCGCCCGCGAACCGGCCGCGATCACCACCTGGTCGGCCGTGAAGTCGTCGCCGTCGTCGGTGCGCAGCGCATAGCGACCGTCGGGTCTGGTGGGCCGAAACGTGGTGTGCTTGGCGAACACCTCCACATTCGGAGAGGAGCGTCGATAGTTCTCGCCGCTCAACGCGATCGGATCGATGCGCCCGAAGACCCGTGAGACGATGTCGGGCCACCGTACCCCACCGAGCTGCGCGTCGATGCCGTACTGCGATGCCGCAACGACGTCGCGGGCCACCCCGGCCGCGTAGACGAACATCTTCGTCGGGATGCAGCCGACGTTGAGGCAGGTGCCGCCGAAAACGGCTTGCTCGCAGATCGCCACCTTCTTGTCGATGTAGCGCTCGTCGAGGATCGAGTTGCCGGAACCGGCGCCGATGATCGCGATGTCGAAATGCGTCATGGCGATCGCGCTTGCCGGGCTCGGGTGGCGGCGTCGCAGCCGCGCGCGAGATGCCAGTCCAGCCACCGGTCGAGTTCGCGGTAGGCGGCCTGCCGCGGTTCGGGCACCGACAGGAATACGTCGTGTTTGGCGTCGGTGATCGGCAC
Organism: Mycolicibacterium sp. ND9-15; assembly: GCF_035918395.1. Classification (NCBI taxonomy): domain Bacteria; kingdom Bacillati; phylum Actinomycetota; class Actinomycetes; order Mycobacteriales; family Mycobacteriaceae; genus Mycobacterium; species Mycobacterium jinjuense. Next base: position 564,731 of record NZ_CP142362.1, on the reverse strand, counting down.
GATCGTGGTCCGGTTGCCGATGCAGCCCGCCCATCGGGCGATCTGCCTGACGTCGAGCACGGCGTCACCGCGCTGAATCTCTGCGACTCTTCGCGGGTCCCGCACCTCGCGAACACTGCGGTCCGAGCGCAGGACGAGGTTCGGCACACCGACATCGAGCCCGCGGTGAAGTCTCGCGTGCCCCCGGCGGATTGCGGTGATCCAGCCCGTCGTGACGGGAAAGCCGCCGACAGGTTTCCATTTCAGGTCGTAGTCGAAGTCACCGTGATAGTCCCGATGCAGTGTCGTGCCGTACCCACCCTCGCTCGGCGGGCGCACCACCATCCGCTTGCGCATCCGCGAGACGGCACCCAGCGCGGCACGCGTCGGGGCGGCTCGCAGAATGGACGGTCCCTGCAGGTCCAGCCAGGGGCTGTTGAGGACGAGACCGCCGACGCGTTTGCGTTCGGTCAGCCCGCGGGCGTGCAACCGGTCCAGCCACAGCGACACGATGAGACCACCGGCCGAGTGCCCGTACACCAGCACCTCTGCCGAGGACACCGAGCCGATGATGTCGAGAGCGCGCTCGAGTTCGACGTCGTAGCGGGTCAAATCGGTGGTGAAGTGCGGGGTTTGCCCCTCTCGCCATGAGCGCCCGCATTTGTGCAGGTCGACCGCGTAGAACGCGAACCCGCGGGTGGAAAAGTGGTCGGCGAGCTCGGTGTTGAAGAAATAGTCGGTGAACCCGTGCACCAACAACACCGCGCGAGTGGCCGACGCAGCAGGCTCCCCTCGGCGCACGATGGTCGCGACGAGCTCGCCCTCCCCGTCCGGGTCAGTTCCGAGGGTCATCGTGTGCTGCCAATAGCCAGGCAGCACGTCTGCCTTCCAGTCGGGCACGACAGCAACGATAGTCGGCGCGACCGATATCGCCCGGTAAGCGGCGGCTCTGCGTGCGCGGGGTTGAGAACAGCGCCTCCGGGCTAACCTGATGCCGAGCACACACGCAACCACAGGGGCCAACCGATCTCAGCGTCTGGGGGACTGACAGTGTCTGACGGCGAACCGGGGACGACAGACGTCGTGCTTGTCGGGGCGGGCATCATGAGCGGCACGCTGGGCGCCCTGCTGCGCCTGCTCGAGCCGGACTGGTCGATCACGCTCGTCGAGCGCCTGGACGCGGCGGCCGCCGAGAGCAGTGACGCGTGGAACAACGCGGGTACCGGCCACTCGGCGCTGTGCGAGCTGAATTACACGCCGCAGAAGCCCGACGGGTCGATCGACATCTCGAAAGCGGTGCGCGTCAACGAACAGTTCCAGGTGACGCGCCAGTTCTGGGCCTACGCCGTGGCGAACGGGTTGATCGGCGATCCACGCAGCTTCCTCAACCCGACGCCGCACGTGAGTTTCGTGCACGGCACCGCCGGTGTGAAGTACCTGCAGCGCCGGTACGACGCGTTGGTGACCAATCCGCTCTTCGCCGGGATGGAGTTCATCGATGACGAGGACGAGTTCGCCCGGCGGCTGCCGCTGATGGCCGAGAGGCGCGACTTCTCCGACCCGGTGGCGCTGAACTGGACGCAGCAGGGTACCGACGTCGACTTCGGTGGGTTGTCGCGCCAGCTGCTCGGCTACGTCGCCCAGCGCGGCATGACGACCCGGTTCGGTCACGAGGTCCGCGACCTGCGCCAGGAGCCCGACGGCTCGTGGACGCTGAAGCTGGTCAATCTGCGCACCGGCCGCACCAGCAAGCTCACGTCCCGCTTCGTGTTCGTCGGCGCGGGCGGCGGGGCGTTGAACCTGCTGCAGAAGGCCGGCATCAAGGAGGCCAAGGGCTTCGGCGGCTTCCCGGTCAGCGGCAAGTTCCTGCGTACCGACGTATCGAGACTGACCTCCGCGCACCGGGCCAAGGTGTACGGTCAGCCGCCGGTGGGCGCGCCACCGATGTCGGTTCCGCATCTGGACGCCCGCGTCATCAACGGCAGGTCCTGGCTGCTGTTCGGGCCGTTCGCCGGCTGGTCGCCGAAGTTCCTCAAACAGGGCGACGTCCTCGATTTGCCCGAGTCGATCACGCTGAACAACTTCGCTTCCCTGGTCAACGTCGGGCTCACGCAGTTCGGGTTGCTCAAGTACCTGGTCGGCCAGTTGATGCTGTCAGATGCCGAGCGAATCGACGCGTTGCGCGAATTCGCGCCCAGTGCAAGAGATTCCGATTGGGAGCTCAACGTCGCGGGACAGCGGGTGCAGGTCATCTGCGGCAAGAGCGGCAGGGGCGTTCTGGACTTCGGGACGACGGTGCTGGCGTCCGGCGACGGGACGATCGCGGGTCTGCTCGGCGCATCGCCGGGGGCGTCGACCGCCGTGCCCGCGATGCTCGAGGTGCTGGAGCGCTGCTTCGCCGAGCGCTACCAGAGGTGGCAGCCCCGGATCGAAGAGATGGTGCCGTCGCTGGGTCACGAGCTGTCCTCCGAGCCGGCACTGTTCGATGAGGTGTGGTCGCACGGGACCCGGGTGCTGCGGCTCGACGAATCCTCGGCGGTGGCCACCGGATGACGGTTGCGCTGCGCCGCAGCTGGTCGCGCGACCTCGACGCCGCGATGCTCTACGAATTGCTGAAGCTGCGGGTCGAGGTGTTCGTCGTCGAGCAGGCCATCCCGTACCCCGAACTCGACGGCCGCGACCTACTGGCCGAGACGCGGCACTTTTGGCTGGAAACCCCTACCGGCGAAGTCATTTCGACGTTGCGGCTGATGGAGGAACATCCCGGGGGGCAGAAGGGCTTCCGGATCGGGCGGGTGTGCACCAAGCGCGAGGCGCGCGGAAGCGGGCACAGCACGCGGCTGCTGCAGGCCGCGCTGGCGGAAGTGGGCGACTATCGCTGCCGAATCGACGCGCAGACGTACCTGGCCGACATGTACGCCCGCCTCGGCTTCGTCCGCGACGGCGAGGAGTTCATGCAGGACGGCATTCCGCACGTCCCTATGCTGAAGCCGTGACATACCCCTTCAGCGCGATCGTCGGACATGACCGCCTACGGCTGGCCCTGCTGCTGTGCGCGATCCGCCCGGACATCGGCGGGGTCCTGATCCGCGGCGAGAAGGGCACCGCCAAGTCGACCGCCGTGCGAGGGCTGGCCAAGGTGCTGGAGGCGGTCGGGGATGTGGACGCCGCGACACCGGGGGCCGCCGGCGGGCAGCTGGTCGAGTTGCCGATCGGCGCCACCGAGGACCGGGTCGTCGGATCGCTGGATCTGCAGAAGGTGCTGCGCGACGGTGAGCATGCGTTCTCCCCGGGACTGCTCGCGCGCGCACACGGTGGCGTGCTCTACGTCGACGAGGTGAATCTGCTGCACGACCATCTGGTCGACGTGCTGCTCGACGCCGCGGCGATGGGCCGGGTGCACGTCGAGCGCGACGGCGTCTCGCACAGCCACGACGCCCGCTTCATCCTGATCGGCACCATGAACCCCGAAGAGGGCGAACTGCGGCCGCAACTGCTCGACCGGTTCGGGCTGACCGTCGACGTGCGGGCGTCCCGCGAGGTCGACGTGCGCGTCGAGGTGGTTCGGCAGCGGATGGCGTACGAGGCCGATCCAACCCGCTTCGCCCGGGAGTACGCAGACGCCGACTCCGAGCTCGCGCGACGGATCGCGGCCGCTCGCGCTTCGGTGGGCTCGGTGTCATTGCCGGACAGCGAGTTACGGCGTATCGCGGCGCTGTGTGCGGCGTTCGACGTCGACGGCATGCGCGCCGACCTTGTCGTCGCCAGGACCGCCGTCGCCCATGCCGCGTGGCGCGGGGCCGACGTGGTGACCGAAGAAGACATCCGTGTCGCCGCCGAACTCGCGCTGCCGCACCGCCGTCGCCGCGACCCGTTCGACGACCCGGGCCTGGACCCAGGCCAACTCGATGACGCGATGGCTCAGGCCGACGAGGCCACCGACCAAGACCGGGGGCCCGAGCCCGATCCGGACCCGCCTGGTGGCGGTATGTCGTCACCGGAGGGCGATGACCGGGACAACACGGTGCCGCAACGAGATTCAGCGGGCGCGACACGTAGCAGCGCACCGCCATCGGCGGTGTTCCGCACCCGGTCGCTGGTGGTGCCGGGGGTGGGCGAGGGTGCGCCGGGGCGCCGGTCGCGCGCACGCAACCGCACGGGCAAGGCGATCTCGGCCACGAGCAACGACGGGTCCGGCCACGGGGTGCATGTCTTCGGCACGCTGCTGGCCGCGGCGGAACGGCAGCGTGGGCCGGGACGGCCGCGGCCACAACCGGGCGATGTGCGACGAGCGGTCCGCGAGGGCCGCGAAGGCAATCTGGTGATCTTCGTGGTCGACGCATCGGGTTCGATGGCTGCGCGGGACCGGATGTCCGCGGTCGGCGGCGCGACGCTGTCGCTGCTGCGCGATGCGTATCAGCGGCGCGACAAGGTCGCTGTCATCACCTTCCGCCAGCAGGACGCGAAGGTGCTGCTGCCGCCGACGTCGTCGGTGCACATCGCGAGCCGGCGCCTCGCCCGCTTCGACACCGGCGGCAAGACGCCTCTGGCGCAAGGGCTGTTGGCGGCCCGGGACCTGGTCGTGCGGGAGAAGGCCCGTGACCGGGCGCGGCGCAGCCTGGTGGTGGTACTGACCGACGGGCGTGCCACCGGTGGTGCCGACCCGCTGGGCCGGGCGCGGTCGGCGGCGGCCCGGCTGCTCGCCGAAGGGGCCGCCGCCGTCGTCGTGGACTGCGAAACTAGCTATGTGCGACTGGGGTTGGCCTCAGAGCTCGCCGCGCAACTGGGCGCCCCGGCGGTACGGCTGGCTCATCTCCGAGCGGACAGCCTCACCGACGTGGTCCGCACCGCCGCCTGATCAAGGAGTCCGTCATGCCGCAGGGCCAGCCGACAACCGTTCCCGACGACGGGTTGACGACACGTGCGCGGCGGAACACACCGCTGTTCGCCGTGCACACGGGTGCGGGCAAGGGTAAGTCGACCGCGGCGTTCGGGATGGCTCTGCGCGCCTGGAACCAGGGGTTCGACATCGCGGTGTTCCAGTTCGTCAAGAGCGCCAAGTGGAAGGTGGGCGAAGAAGCGGCCTTCCGCGAACTCGGCAGGCTGCACGACGAGCACGGCGTCGGTGGGCCGGTGCAGTGGCACAAGATGGGGTCCGGTTGGTCGTGGTCGCGCAAACACGGTGACGAGGACGACCACGCCGCCGCCGCGGCCGACGGATGGGCCGAGATCGCGCGGCGGCTCGCCGACGAGCGCCACCATTTCTATGTGCTCGACGAGTTCACCTACCCGCTGAAATGGGGCTGGATCGACGTCGACGAGGTTGTCGACGTGATTCGCTCGCGCCCCGGCAACCAACATGTCGTCATCACCGGCCGTGACGCACCGCGGCAACTCGTCGACGCCGCGGATCTGGTCACCGAGATGACAAAGGTCAAGCACCCGATGGACGTCGGCCGCAAGGGCCAGAAGGGCATCGAGTGGTGACTCTCGATCGGCGCGAGCGTGCGTGTTTGCACACGGCACGCCGCGCGAACTCAGGCAGTTGCGCACGCTCGCCGCGCTCCGAGCGGGCGCAAAGTGTCGAGAACTCGCGGCGTGTCGTCTACAGACGCGCACGCTCGCGGAAGTAGGGGGAGGGTGGCGTGACCAGGGCGACGCCCGCCGTCGTGATCGCCGCGCCCGCCTCGGGTAGCGGAAAAACCACCGTCGCAACGGGTTTGATGGGTGCACTTCGGCGCGCGGGGCGAGCCGTCGCACCGTTCAAGGTCGGCCCCGACTACATCGATCCCGGCTACCACGCGTTGGCCACCCGCCGACCGGGCCGCAACCTCGACCCGGTGCTGGTGGGGGAGCAGCTGATCGGACCGTTGTACCGGCACGGCAGCACCAGCGCCGACATTGCGGTCATCGAAGGCGTGATGGGCCTGTTCGACGGGCGTATCGCCGAGGGTTCACCGAGCACTCCGTTCGGGTCCACCGCACATGTCGCCAAGCTGTTGGGCGCGCCGGTCGTCATGGTCGTCGATGCCCGCGGGCAGAGCCACAGTATCGCCGCACTGCTGCACGGCTTTTCGACGTTCGACGCTTCGGTTCGCATCGCCGGGGCGATCCTCAACCGGGTGGGCTCGCCGCGCCACGAGGAGGTGCTGCGGCAGGCTTGTGAGCAAGCCGGCGTGCCCGTCTTCGGCGCGATCCCACGCAGCGACGAATTATCCGTTCCCTCAAGGCATCTGGGTCTGGTCACCGCGATCGAACACGGCGATCGGGCCCGCGCGGCCGTCGAGGCGATGACCGCGCTCGTCGGGCGCCATGTGGACCTCGTCGGGATCACCGCGCTGGCCGCCAGTCGGGTGATGGCCGATCCTTGGGATGCCGAGGAGGTGACGCCCGTCGGCGGAAGCGCCACGGTGGCGCTCGCGTCGGGCCGCGCCTTCAGCTTCGGCTATGCCGAGCATCGCGAAGTGCTCGCCGCCGCCGGTGCCGAGGTCGTCGAGTTCGACCCGCTGACCGATCCGCTGCCACAGCACACCGCCGCCGTCGTGCTACCGGGTGGCTTCCCCGAGGAGTTCGTCACCGAACTGTCGGCCAACGACATCGCGCGGGCGCAGATCAAACAATTGGCGGCGGCGGGTGCGCCGGTGCACGCCGAGTGTGCGGGGCTGACCTATCTCGTCGACGACCTCGACGGTCACCCGATGTGCGGTGTGCTGTTCGGGTCGGCGACGTTCACCGACCACCTCACCCTCGGCTACCGCGAAGCGGTCGTGGTGACCGACTCGCCGTTGCATTCGGTCGGCGACCGCATGATGGGGCACGAGTTCCACCGCACCGCAGTCTCTTTCGCCGACAGCTACGAGCCCGCGTGGATCTTCGCCGGCCGCGAAATCGAGCGCAGACGCGACGGTGCCGTGGACGGCGGCGTGCATGCCGGCTACCTGCACACCCACCCGGCCGCGCACCCGCAAGCGATCAGCCGCTTCGTGGCCGCGGCCGCAGCCTCTAAGCTCGCGCCGATGAGCCGCTTGCGCGAAGAGAATGAGGCGCCGATGAGCCGCTTGCGCGAAGAGAATGGGATCCGGTGACCGAGAACGCCTACCTCGTCGGCCTGCGCCTGACCGACAGGAAGGTTGTCGTCGTCGGCGGCGGCAGCGTCGCGCAGCGGCGATTGCCGCTTCTGGTGGCCAACGGTGCCGATGTGCACGTGATCGCCCGCGAGGTCACCCCGGTGGTCGAGGCGATGGCCGGGATCACCGTGTTGCTGCGCGAGTTTGGTGCCGGTGATCTCGAGGGCGCCTGGTATGCGATCGCGGCCACCGACGACCCAGCGGTCAACGCCGCCGTCGTGGCGGAGGCCCAGCAACGCCACATCTTCTGCGTGCGCGCCGACGTGGCCATCGAGGGCACCGCGGTCACCCCCGCGTCGTTCGAGTACGAGGGCCTGTCGGTGGGCGTGCTGGCCGGCGGTGAGCACCGCCGCTCGGCAGCGATCCGGTCGGCGATCCACGAAGCCATGCAGCGGGGGCTGATCGCCCCGGACATGTCGGCGACCCCCGACGTCGTGCACGGCGGCGTGGCGCTCGTCGGCGGAGGGCCCGGCGACCCCGAACTGATCACCGTCCGTGGCCGTCGGTTACTGGCGCACGCCGACGTCGTCGTCGCGGACCGCCTCGCCCCTCAGGAACTGCTGGCCGAACTGTCCCCGCACGTCGAGGTCATCGACGCGTCGAAGATCCCGTACGGCCGGGCCATGGCGCAGGAGGCGATCAACGGCCTTCTGATCGATCGCGCGAAGGCAGGCAAGTTCGTCGTGCGACTCAAGGGCGGCGACCCGTTCGTCTTCGCGCGCGGGTACGAAGAGGTGCTCGCGTGCGCCGAGGCCGGAATACCTGTCACCGTCGTCCCGGGAGTGACCAGTGCCATAGGGGTACCGGCGCTGGCCGGCGTGCCGGTCACCCACCGCCATGTCACGCACGAATTCGTGGTGGTCAGCGGGCATGTCGCACCGGGGGATCCGGAATCGTTAGTGAATTGGAATGCCCTGGCCGCACTTTCGGGCACAATCGTGTTGCTGATGGCGGTCGAACGCATCGAACTTTTCGCCAAGGCCCTGCGGGAAGGCGGACGACCTGCGGATACGCCGGTGCTGGTGGTGCAGCACGGCACGACGATGGCGCAGCGCACTTTGCGGGCCACCCTCGCCGATGTGGCGGAACGGATCCGGGAGGACGGAATTCGGCCGCCGGCGATCATCGTGATAGGCCCGGTGGCCGCCTTCGGCGGTTAAAGGATTCTTAAGATTACTGTAAGGTAACCCGCATGACGGCTCTCAATGACGCTGAGCGTGCTGCCATGCGCCGTGACGCCGAGGGCGGGGACCGGGCGTTCCCAACGCACTCCCAGAGGAGCGCCACGCAGTCCGCGCGGGAGCGGACCGGCCGGCCGGCGTGGCTGCCCTCGCGCCGCTTCTTCGCCGCGGTCATCGCGATCGGCGGTATGCAGCTCCTCGCCACCATGGACAGCACCGTTGCAATCGTGGCGCTTCCCAAGATTCAGGACGAGCTGAGCCTCTCCGACGCCGGCCGCAGCTGGGTCATCACCGCATACGTGCTGACCTTCGGCGGGTTGATGCTGCTCGGCGGGCGGCTGGGCGACACGATCGGCCGTAAGCGCACCTTCATCGTCGGCGTCGCGCTGTTCACCATCGCTTCGGTGCTGTGCGGCCTGGCGTGGAACGAGGCGACGTTGGTGGTCGCCCGGCTGCTGCAGGGCGTCGGCGCGGCGATCGCGTCGCCGACTGCGCTGGCACTGATCGCCACCACGTTCCCGAAGGGCCCCGCCCGCAACGCCGCCACCGCGATCTTCGCCGCGATGACCGGCATCGGCTCGGTGATGGGTCTGATCGTCGGCGGCGCGCTGACCGAGGTGTCGTGGCGGTGGGCGTTCCTCATCAATGTGCCGATCGGGTTGGTGATGATCCACCTGGCCCGCAAGACGCTGCGCGAGACCAGCCGCGAGCGGCTCAAGCTCGACGCGGCCGGCGCGATCCTGGCCACGCTGGGATGTACCGCCGCGGTGTTCGGGTTCTCGATGGGACCCGAGCAGGGCTGGCTGTCGCCGATCACGCTGGGTTCGGGCCTCGCCGCGGCTGCGGCCCTGCTCGCCTTCCTCTACGTCGAGCGCACCGCCGCCAACCCCGTCATGCCCTTCGACCTGTTCAAGGACCGCAACCGGGTCGCGACGTTCGCGGCGATCTTCTTGGCCGGCGGCGTGATGTTCACGCTGACCGTCCTGATCGGGCTGTACGTGCAGGACATCATGGATTACAGCCCCCTGCGGGCCGGCATCGGATTCATCCCGTTCGTGATCGCGCTCGGGATCGGGCTCGGGCTGTCGTCGCAGCTGGTGCAGATGTTCCCGCCGCGACTGCTGGTGATCGCCGGCGGCGTGCTGGTGCTCGGCGCGATGATCTACGGCTCGACCCTGGACGCCAACATCCCGTACTTCCCGAACTTGGTGCTGCCGATCACCGTCGGCGGCCTGGGCATCGGCATGATCGTGGTGCCGCTGATGCTGTCGGCGATCGCCGGCGTCGGCTTCGACCAGATCGGCCCGGTGTCGGCCATCGCTCTGATGCTGCAGAACCTCGGCGGTCCCGTCGTACTCGCCGTGATCCAGGCCGTGATCACCTCGCGCACGCTGTACCTGGGCGGCACCACCGGCCCGGTCAACGACATGACCGCCGCGCAGTTGCATGCGCTGGATCAGGGTTACACGTACGGCCTGCTGTGGGTGGCCGCGGTCGCGGTGATCGTCGGCGGTGCCGCGCTGTTCATCGGCTACACAGCATCGCAGGTCGCGCATGCGCAGGAAGTCAAGGACGCGATCGAGTCCGGAGAGCTTTAGCTCGACATCTGACTCCGGAGAGCTTTAGCTCGACATCTGACTCCGGAGAGCTTTAGCTCGACATCTGACTCCGGAGAGCTTTAGCTCGACATCTGACTCCGGAGAGCTTTAGCTCGACATCTGACTCCGGAGAGCTATAGCGCGAAAACCGCACTCGGTAGGGTGGCTTTCCATGTCTGCCGTCGGTGGTCCCACGGGATCGACAGACCGCCCCGTGCCGCCCGCGGCGCTACCGCTCGCCTCGTCGGTTCTGGGCCCGGCGATCCTCGCGATCACCGGCATGCAACTCATGGCGACCCTCGACGGCACGATCGTGATCGTCGCGCTGCCCCGGATGCAGGCCGACCTCGGCCTCACCGACGCCAGCAAGAGTTGGGTGATCACCGCCTATGTCCTGGCGTTCGGCGGCCTGCTGTTGCTCGGTGGGCGCGTCGGCGACGCGATCGGCCACAAGCGCGCGTTCCTATCCGGCGTCGGGGTCTTCACGATCGCCTCGCTGGTGTGCGGCCTGGCCACTGACCCCGCCACGCTCATCGTGGCCCGAGCGGTGCAGGGCACCGGGGCGGCGGTGGCGGCGCCCACCGGGCTCGCGCTGATCGCGACGACGTACAGGGTCGGGCAGGCGCGCAACCGCGCGCTGGCCATCTCGGCGGCCATGCAGGGCGTCGGCTCGGTACTGGGGCTGGTCCTGGGCGGGGCACTGACCGTGATCTCGTGGCGGCTGGCGTTCCTGATCAACGTGCCGATCGGCATCGCGATCATCGCGATCGCGGTCCTCAAACTCGCCGAGACGCACCACGAGCGGCTCAAACTCGACGTCACCGGTGCGCTGCTGGCCACCCTGGGCTGCTCGTCGGCGGTGCTCGTCTTCACGCAGGGCCCTCCGCGCGGCTGGATCGACCCGCTGGTGATCGGCGCTGGGGTCGCGTCGGTGACCTTCTTTGTCAGCTTCCTGATTGTCGAGCGCACCGCGCAGCACCCGATCGTGCCGTTCTCGGTGTTCGACAACCGGAACCGGGTGATGACGTTCGTCGCGCTGTTCCTCGCGGGTGGCGTACTGCTGACGCTGACCGTGATGATCGGGCTGCTGGTGCAGGACGTGCTGGGCTATTCGGCGCTCGAGGCGGGGATCTGCTTCATCCCGTTCGCGCTCGCGTTCGGGGTGGGCACCGCGATGGCCGCCCGGCTTGCGCCGCATGTCGCGCCGCGCTGGCTGATCCTCGGCGGCGGCCTGTTCGTGCTCGGGGCGATGCTGTACGGCTCTACGCTGGACCGCAGCATCCCGTACTTTCCGGACCTGTTCGCGCCGATCGTCGTCGGTGGATTCGGCATCGGGGCGATCGCGGTGATCCTGCCGCTGTGCGCGATCGCCGGAGTGGGCCCCGGCGAGATCGGTCCGGTGTCGTCGATCACGCTGATGGTGCAGAACCTCGGCGGCCCGCTGGTGCTGGTCGTCATCCAAGCCGTGCAGACGTCTCGCACCCTGTACCTGGGCGGCACGACCGGACCGGTCAAGGACATGACCCCGGCCCAGCTCGACGCCCTCGGCCAGGGCTACACCTACTCGCTGCTCTGGGTCGCCGGGGTGGCCGTGATCGTCGGCATCGCCGCGTTCGGGATCCGATTCTCCCCCCGCCAGATCGCCGCCGCGCAGCACACCAAGGAGGCGGTGGAGGCGGGCGAGCTGTAGCTCACTCAGTCAGTAAGGTTGTCGGCTGTGATCACCCGCATGTCGGAGTTGTTTCTGCGCACCCTGCGCGACGACCCGGCCGACGCCGAAGTGCCCAGCCATAGGCTGCTGATCCGGGCGGGCTACATCCGCCCGGTCGGGCCGGGGCTGTACAGCTGGCTGCCGCTGGGGCTCAAGGTGCTTCGCAAGATCGAGCAGGTCGTTCGCCACGAGATGGCCGCGATCGGCGGACAGGAGATCCTGTTCCCGGCGCTGTTGCCCAAAGGTCCCTACCAGACCACCAACCGATGGACCGAGTACGGCGACAGCGTGTTCCGCCTGCAGGACCGTCGCAGCAACGACTACATGCTCGGGCCGACGCACGAGGAGTTCTTCACCCTGACCGTCAAGGGGGAGTACAGCAGCTACAAGGACTTTCCGCTGCTGTTGTTCCAGATCCAGAACAAGTATCGCGACGAAGCGCGGCCACGCGCCGGAATCCTGCGCGGGCGCGAGTTCGTCATGAAGGACTCGTATTCGTTCGACGTCGACGACGACGGACTGCGGGCGGCCTACCTGCGCCACCGCGACGCTTACCAGCGGATCTTCGACACGCTGGGCGTGCGCTACGTCATCGTCTCGGCGGTATCCGGTGCGATGGGCGGCAGCGCGTCCGAGGAGTTCCTGGCCGAGAGCGAGATCGGCGAGGACACCTTCGTGCGGTGTCTGGAGTCCGGCTACGCCGCCAACGTCGAGGCGGTCACCACCGCGGTCCCTGCGGCCCTGCCGATCGACGGCCAACCCGAGGCCAAGGTCTACGACACCCCGGACACCCCGACGATCGCCTCGCTGGTCGACTGGGCCAACTCGGCGCTGGACCGCACCGTCACCCCGGCCGACACGCTGAAGAACGTGATGCTCAAGACCCGTGCGCCCGGCGGGGAATGGGAACTGCTGGGCGTCGGGGTGCCCGGCGATCGGGAGGTCGACGACAAACGGCTCGGTGCCGCGCTCGAACCTGCCGAGTACGCGTTGCTCGATGACACCGACTTCGCCAGGTATCCGTTCCTCGCCAAGGGGTACATCGGTCCGAAAGCGTTGCTGGCCAACGGTGTTCGCTATCTCGTCGACCCACGGGTGGTCGACGGCACGTCGTGGATCACCGGTGCCGACGAGTCCGGCAAACATGTGGTCGGCCTGGTTGCCGGGCGCGACTTCGTCGCCGACGGCACCATCGAGGCAGCCGAGGTACGCGACGGCGACCCGTCGCCGGACGGGGCCGGGCCGCTGGTGTCCGCGCGCGGTATCGAGATCGGCCACATCTTCCAACTGGGCCGCAAGTACACCGAAGCGTTCGAGGTCGACGTGCTCGGCGAGGACGGCAAGCCGGTCCGGTTGACCATGGGTTCCTACGGCATCGGGGTGTCGCGGCTGGTCGCGGTCATCGTCGAACAGCACCACGACGAGCTCGGCCTGCGGTGGCCGTCGTCGGTGTCTCCCTTCGACGTCCACCTGGTCATCGCGAACAAGGACGCGGCGGCCCGCGCGGGCGCGGAAGAGTTGGCGGCCGAACTGGACCGCCGCGGTGTCGACGTTCTCCTCGACGACCGGCAGGCATCGCCGGGGGTGAAGTTCAAGGACGCCGAACTGCTCGGCGTGCCCTGGATCGTGGTGGTCGGCCGCGGCTGGGCCGACGGCGTGGTCGAACTGCGCAACCGGTTCACCGGAGACAACCGGGAGATAGCCGTCGGCGCCGCGGCAGCGGACATCGCGACGACCCTCAGTTCGCCGAACGTGCGCTGAGCGCGAGAACACGACTGGAATCTCGCAGTGAGCGCACGTTCGGCGCGTGGGTTATTCGTTGCCGCCGGGAAATGCCACCGTGACCGGTGTCGTGCCGAGCACCTGGCTCCAGCGCGCTGCCTTCACCGCACACTGCGTCAGCGCCGCCACGCCGAAGGCGCGGTCCTGCTCGGTGGTGGCCTGCTCGACGACCGCCCGCCACGCAACCGCAGCGTCCTGCTCCATGCGGACGGCGAGCTTGGCGGCATCGGTCGGGGTATCGACCTTCATCGGGAGCTGATATCCAGCGGCGGGCAGGGGAGCCTCAATCGATCGCTCGCTCAGCATCGCCAGCCCGGCCTCGCGGCGGTCGCGGTGCTCGGCCATCGACTTCGACACCAGGTAGTTGTCCTCGGGCGTGGAGTGCGCCGAGACAATGCCGTATCCGTAGATGGTGGCGTGCTCGGTGGCGATCGCATCGAACAGCGCGCCGTCAGCGGGGTTTGACGGACGCGCCGGTCCGGTCGGCTCCACCGACGTCATCGCGGCCGCCGCGGTTCGCCGAGGGCCACCGTGTACGCGGCGGTGCACGCCGCGGCGATCGACGCGATCAGCCCGGCGCGGTAGCCCGAGAGCTTGGCCGCCAACTCGGTGGCGGCGGCCGCCGACGCCCGCAGCGCGTTGACCGTGTCCTTGACGGTGGGTGGCTTCACCGGCTCGGCGGTCGTGCTGGTCGGCGTCTGGGTGGGTGCCTCGTCGCCGCGGATCCGGACCAGTTCGTCGGCCAACGCCTGGGCATGGGCCGCGCGTTCGGCGGCCACGGCGGTCAATGCCTGCGCGACGGCCCCGCGTTCGTGTGCGGCGGCATCGGTGGCCAACTGGCTGTCGGCGCGCGCCCGGTCGAGTTGTGCGGAGAGTTCGTCGACCTGCGGTGGCGGTGGCGGCGAGCCGCATGCGGCCGCGGTAGCGGCGAGCAGCGCCAACGCCGCGGCCGAAGCCAGCACGCGTCGCCTGTTGATGGTCGGCGGAGGGCTCGGCACGACAAACATCTTGCCATTGCGCTCCCCTCGCATCGGTGCTCGTTTGGCGGTTACCGCGGCAGTGCTGGCGTATCGTGGAGTGTCGGTTCCAGGGTGTGCCGCCCGGGAGTCGGGTCCGGACAACTCAAGACGAGGAGCTCGCCGTGACGGAGCGTTCTGCGGGATTGCCGTCGCAGAAAGAGGTGATCGAGCTACTCGACGGCGAGTTCGCGCGCGCAGGTTACGAAATCGAGGGCGTGATCGTCGATACCGCCGCGCGTCCGCCGCGCGTCACGGTGGTAGCCGACGGGGACGGCGGCCTGGACCTCGATTCGATCGCCGAGCTGTCCCGTACCGCGTCGACGCTGCTCGATGAGGTCGACGCGAGATCCGCACCCTATGTCCTCGAGGTGACCTCGCCGGGCGTGGACAGGCCCCTGACCGCTGAAAAGCACTACCGCCGGGCGCGCGGCCGCAAAGTCGAACTGACCCTCGCCGATGGCACCCGACTCACCGGGCGGGTCGGTGAAATCCACGACGCCGTACTGCGTTTGGTGGTGCGGGACGGCAAGCGGCCCACCTTCTCGATCCGGGAGCTGCCGTTGGGTGAGATATCGAAAGCCGTTGTGCAAGTTGAATTCTCGCCTCCTAATCCACGAGAGATGGAGCTGGTCGGCCAATCTGGGAAGGAGGATCCCGCGTGAACATCGACATGGCCGCGCTGCATGCCATCGAGGTGGATCGGGGCATCCCGGTGGGCGAACTCGTCGAAACCATCAAGTCGGCACTCCTGACCGCCTATCGACACACTGCGGGGCACGCCGCCGAGGCCCGGATCGAGATCGACCGCAAGACCGGCGAAGTCAAGGTCATCGCCACCGAACTCGACGAGGACGGCAACACGGTCTCCGAATGGGAGGACACCCCAGAGGGTTTCGGCCGTGTCGCCGCCACTACGGCACGCCAGGTGATGCTGCAGAGGTTCCGTGACGCCGAGAACGAGAAGACCTACGGCGAGTTCTCGGCACGGGAGGGCGACATCGTCGGCGGCGTCATCCAGCGCGATGCGCGCGCCAACGCGCGGGGCCTTGTCGTGGTCCGGATGGGCAGCGAAACCAAGGGGTCGGAGGGCGTCATCCCCGCCGCCGAGCAGGTGCCCGGTGAACGTTACGACCACGGCGACCGGCTGCGCTGCTATGTCGTCGGCGTCAGCCGCGGCGCGCGTGAACCGTTGATCACGCTGTCGCGCACGCATCCGAACCTGGTGCGCAAGCTGTTCTCACTGGAGGTCCCCGAGATCGCCGAGGGGTCCGTCGAGATCGTGGCGGTGGCGCGGGAAGCCGGCCACCGGTCGAAGATCGCGGTCACCTCCCGGGTGCCTGGCCTCAACGCCAAGGGGGCCTGCATCGGGCCGATGGGCCAGCGAGTGCGCAACGTCATGAGCGAGTTGTCGGGCGAGAAGATCGACATCATCGACTACGACCCCGATCCGGCGAAGTTCGTCGCCAACGCGCTTTCGCCGGCCAAAGTGGTCTCGGTGGCGGTCATCGACGAGACCGCCCGTGCGGCCCGCGTCGTGGTGCCAGACTTCCAGTTGTCGCTGGCCATCGGCAAGGAAGGGCAGAACGCCCGGCTGGCGGCCCGACTCACCGGTTGGCGCATCGACATCCGCAGCGACGCGGCCCCTGCCGGGAAGGCCGAGCCCGGCCAGGACGCGGCGGGCGGGGCCGTCGGCGAGCGGTAGGCACCGGTCGGCGCGTGCGCCAACGCCGACCAGTGCAGCCATTTCAAATACCAGCGACAGTGGCGGTAGACTCACCGGTGATCCAGCGCGAGACTTCGGCTTCGACGCAACGACGCAGCCCCGACGAACCTGTCGGACCGGTGCGGACCTGCGTTGGCTGCCGAAAACGAGAGCTGGCCGTCGAACTGCTTCGGGTGATCGCTGTCGGCAACGTTGACGAGGCTGGGAATGGTCCCAGCGTCGTAACCGTTGACCCGGCGAGAAAGCTGCCGGGGCGGGGTGCATGGCTGCATCCCACCCCACAGTGCCTCGACGCAGCAATGCGACGGCGAGCGTTCGGTCGAGCGTTGCGCATCACCGGTTCACCGGACCTATCCGCGGTGATCGAGTACGTCGGCACTGTGAGCAGTGCGGACACCCCGGTCGCACGGCAACAGAACAGGTAGCGAAGAACATGAGCACACCGTGAAGTCCCGATGACCATGCGTCATAGCTAACCCGAGGCGCGGCGCCCACCACCGCTGACGCCTCTAGAGATGGAGATGTAGTGGCAGGTAAGGCCCGTGTACACGAGTTGGCCAAGGAACTCGGTGTCACCAGTAAGGAAGTTCTCGCTCGTCTGAGCGAACAGGGTGAGTTCGTCAAATCCGCGTCCTCCACGGTGGAGGCGCCGGTTGCGCGCCGGTTGCGCGAATCCTTCGGCGGCGGGAAGGCCGCGGAGAAGGTCGCGGAAAAGGTCAAGGCCGACGGCAATGGGTCGTCGGCTGGCTCGCCGGCGGCCGCACCGGCCAAGAGCGCGGCGAAGACACCCGCGCCCAAGCCTGCCGCACCCGCCGCTGAGGCGCCGCCCGTCGCACCTCAGCCCGCAGCGGCCACTCCGCCGGCCACGCCCGCCGCGCCACCCACCCGCCCGGGTCCGACACCCGGTCCGCGACCGGGCCCGCCGAGCGCGCCGAAGCCGGCGCCACGCATTCCGCGCGTCGGAAACAACCCGTTCTCCTCTCAACAGCCGGTCGACCGTCCGATCCCCCGTCCTCAAGGCCCCCGGCCCGGTCCCGGGGCTCCGCGGCCCGGTGCGCCGCGGCCAGGCGGCGCGACGCCCGGCAACATGCCGCCGCGCCCACCCGGCGCCCGGCCCGGCGCCATGGGCCGTCCCGGCGGTCCGCGTCCCGGCCCCGGCGCCCGCGGGCCCGGTGCCGGCGGCGGTCGTCCCGGCGGTCCGGGCGGTGGTGGCGGCGGCGGTAACTACCGCGGCGGCGGGGCCGGTGCGCCTGCCGGTGGTGGTGGCTTCCGCGGCCGGCCGGGTGGCGGTGGTCGTCCCGGCCAACGCGGCGGTGCTGCCGGTGCGTTCGGTCGACCCGGTGGTGCGCCGAAGCGTGGCCGTAAGTCGAAGCGGGCGAAACGCGCCGAATACGAGAACATGCAGGCCCCGGTCGTTGGTGGTGTTCGGCTGCCGCACGGCAACGGTGAGACGATCCGGCTCGCCCGCGGTGCGTCGCTGAGCGACTTCGCCGAGAAGATCGACGCCAATCCGGCCGCGCTGGTGCAGGCGCTGTTCAACCTCGGCGAGATGGTTACCGCGACGCAGTCCGTCGGCGACGACACCCTCGAACTGCTCGGCAGCGAGATGAACTACAAAGTTCAGGTCGTCTCGCCGGAGGATGAGGACCGCGAACTGCTGGAGTCCTTCGACCTCACCTACGGCGAAGACGAGGGCGGCGAAGAGGATCTCGAACAGCGTCCGCCGGTGGTCACCGTCATGGGCCACGTCGATCACGGCAAGACCCGACTGCTGGACTCGATCCGTCAGGCCAACGTCCGCGAGGCCGAGGCAGGCGGCATCACCCAGCACATCGGCGCCTACCAGGTCGAGGTCGATCTCGACGGCAACGTCCGGCCGATCACGTTCATCGACACCCCGGGCCACGAGGCGTTCACCGCCATGCGTGCGCGCGGTGCGAAGGCCACCGACATCGCGATCCTCGTGGTGGCCGCCGACGACGGCGTGATGCCGCAGACCGTCGAGGCGATCAACCACGCGCAGGCCGCCGAAGTGCCGATCGTGGTGGCGGTCAACAAGATCGACAAGGAAGGCGCCGACCCGGCCAAGATCCGCGGCCAGCTCACCGAATACGGGCTGATCCCCGAGGACTACGGCGGCGACACCATGTTCGTCGACATCTCCGCCAAGCAGGGCACCAACATCGAGGCGCTGCTGGAAGCGGTCGTGCTGACCGCCGACGCCGCCCTCGACCTGCGGGCCAACCCCGACATGGAGGCCCAGGGCGTGGCGATCGAGGCGCACCTGGACCGCGGGCGCGGGCCGGTGGCCACGGTGCTGGTGCAGCGCGGCACGCTGCGCGTGGGTGATTCGGTGGTCGCCGGCGATGCCTACGGCCGCGTCCGACGCATGGTCGACGAGCACGGCGAGGACGTCACCGAGGCCCTGCCGTCGCGGCCCGTCCAGGTCATCGGCTTCACGTCGGTGCCCGGCGCCGGTGACAACTTCCTCGTCGTCGACGAGGACCGCATCGCGCGTCAGATCGCCGACCGTCGCAGCGCACGCAAGCGCAACGCGCTGGCCGCTCGCAGCCGCAAGCGGATCAGCCTCGAGGATCTGGATTCGGCGCTGAAGGAAACCAGCCAGCTGAACCTGATCCTCAAGGGCGACAACGCCGGTACGGTCGAGGCTCTCGAGGAGGCCCTGCTGGGCATCCAGGTCGACGACGAAGTCGAGCTGCGCGTCATCGACCGCGGCGTCGGTGGCGTCACCGAGACCAACGTCAACCTGGCGTCGGCCTCGGACGCGATCATCATCGGCTTCAACGTCCGCGCCGAGGGCAAGGCCACCGAGCTGGCCAACCGCGAGGGTGTGGAGATCCGCTACTACTCGATCATCTACCAGGCGATCGACGAGATCGAGAGCGCGCTCAAGGGCATGCTCAAGCCGATCTACGAGGAGCGCGAACTCGGCCGCGCCGAGATCCGCGCGATCTTCCGGTCGTCGAAGGTGGGCAACATCGCCGGTTGCCTCGTCCAGTCCGGGATCATGCGGCGCAACGCAAAGGCCCGGCTGCTGCGCGACAACGTAGTGGTGGCCGAGAACCTCACCGTGTCCTCGCTGCGCCGCGAGAAGGACGACGTCACCGAGGTCCGTGAGGGTTACGAATGCGGTCTGACGCTGACCTACTCCGACATCAAGGAAGGCGACGTCATCGAGACGTACGAACTGGTCGAGAAAGAGCGCAGCTAGCGTGGCGGACCCCGCACGGGCGAAGCGGCTGGCCAAGCGCATCTCGACCCTCGTCGCCTCGGTGATCGAGTACGAGATCAAGGATCCGCGGCTGGCCGGTGTCACCATCACCGACGCCAAGGTCACCAACGACCTGCACGACGCGACGCTGTACTACACGGTGCTCGGCTCGTCGCTGTCCGAGGAGCCGGACTACGCCGGGGCGGCCGCGGCGCTGGAGAAGGCAACAGGGGTGCTGCGCTCCAAGATGGGCGCAAGTCTCGGTGTGCGCTTCACACCGACGCTGATGTTCGAACGGGACACCGTTCCCGACGCGGCGGTCAAGATGGAGGAACTGCTCGCCCGCGCCCGCGCCGCGGATGAGGATTTGGCGAGGGTTCGACAAGGTGCCAAGCACGCGGGGGACGCCGACCCGTACCGTGTCAGTGAGGATGAAAGCCGCGGGGGCCTGGACGACTCTGAGGACATCGGTGACCGCGATAGACAAGACGACTGACGCTGCCGAAGTGGGCCATCGGGTCGATGCCCACGCCGCCGCGGAACTCCTTTCGGCTGCCGCGACGATCGGCGTGGTCTGCCACGTCTATCCCGACGCCGACACGATCGGTGCCGGGCTGGCGCTGGCACTGGTGCTCGACCAGGTCGGCAAGGACGTCCAGGTGAGCTTCGCCGCACCGGCGGAACTGCCCGAATCGTTGCAGTCGCTGCCCGGCGGCCACCTGCTCGTCGAACCCGACGCGATGCGTCGGGGCACTGACCTGGTGGTCACGGTCGACATCCCCAGCGTCAACCGGCTGGGCGCGCTGCGTGGACTCGTCGACCACGGCCACGAAGTGCTGGTCATCGACCATCACGCCTCCAACCAGCTGTTCGGCAGCGCCAACTACGTCGACGCTTCGGCGGATTCCACGACGATGCTGGTGGCCGACCTGCTCGACGCCTGGGGCAAGCCGATCGACATCGGTGTGGCGCATTGTCTGTACGCGGGCCTGACCACCGACACCGGCTCCTTCCGGTGGGCCAGCCCGCGAGCGCACCGACTGGCGGCACGGCTGGTCGATCTCGGCGTCGACAACGCCGCCATCAGCCGAACCCTGTTCGACACCCATCCCTTCGCGTGGCTGCCGATGCTGTCGCGGGTGCTGTCCTCGGCGCAGTTGCTGCCGGATGCCGTCGGCGGCCGCGGACTCGTGTACGCGGTGGTGGGGTACGAGGAGTTGGCCAAAGCCCGGCCCGAGGAGGTCGAAAGCATCGTCGACATCGTGCGCACCACCGAGCAGGCCGAGGTGGCCGCGGTGTTCAAGGAGGTCGAGCCCGCGCACTGGTCGGTGTCGATGCGCGCCAAGTCCTACGACCTGACCGGCGTGGCCAGTTCGTTCGGAGGCGGCGGACATCCGCACGCCGCGGGTTACTCGGCCACCGGGGCGGCTGACGACGTGGTGCGGGCGCTCTCCGCCGCTCTTGGCTGAACCCGAGGGCGACCCGGCGGTCGCGCCCGGGCCCACACGTAAGCCGGCGACGTCGGGCCGTCGTATCGCCGCCCTGGCGTTTCCCGCGCTCGGCGTGCTGGCCGCCGAACCGATCTACCTGCTGTTCGACCTCGCTGTGGTGGGCCGGTTGGGTGCCCTGGCGTTGGCCGGGTTGGCGATCGGCGGGCTGATCCTGACCACGCTGAGTTCCCAGATGACGTTCCTGGCTTACGGGACGACCGCGCGCTCGGCCCGCTTCTTCGGCGCCGGTGAGCGCGCGGCCGCCGTCGGGGAGGGGGTGCAGGCGACGTGGCTGGCGCTGGGTTTGGGGTTCGTGATCGTCTGTGCCGTAGAGGTTTTCGCCGTGCCACTGGTGTCCGCACTGGCCGGGCCCTCCGAGGGCGGCGACATCGCCGACGAAGCGCTGGGGTGGGTGCGCATCGCGATCGTCGGGGCGCCCGCGATCCTGGTGTCGGCGGCCGGCAACGGGTGGATGCGCGGGGTTCAGGACACCGTGCGGCCGCTGAAGTTCGTCGTGTTCGGGTTCGCGGTGTCAGCGGTGTTGTGTCCGCTGCTGGTGTACGGCTGGCTCGGCATGCCCCGGCTCGGGCTGCCGGGCTCGGCCGTGGCGAATGTGGTGGGGCAGTGGGTGGCCGCGGTGCTGTTCTGCCGCGCGCTGCTGATCGAGCGGGTTCCATTGCGGATTCACCCGGAGGTGTTGCGCGCGCAGGTGGTGATGGGCCGCGATCTGGTGTTGCGGACGTTGGCTTTTCAAGCCTGTTTCGTGTCGGCCGGAGCGGTCGCCGCCCGGTTCGGCGCAGCGGCCGTCGCCGCCCACCAGGTCGTGCTGCAGTTGTGGAATTTCCTTGCGTTGGTGTTGGATTCGCTGGCGATCGCCGCTCAGTCGCTGGTCGGTGCGGCGCTGGGCGCGGGTCAGCTGGCGCACGCGAAGTCGGTGGCGTGGCGGGTGACGATCTTTTCCGCGTTGGCGTCGGCGGTGCTTGCCATCGTGTTCGCCGTCGGAGCGTCGGTGTTCCCCAGCGTGTTCACCGACGACCGGTCCGTGCTCGACGCGATTGGTGTGCCGTGGTGGTTCATGGTGGCCCAGTTGCCGGTCGCCGGAATCGTTTTCGCGCTGGACGGGGTGCTGTTGGGCGCCGGTGACGCGAAGTTCATGCGCAACGCGACGTTGGCCAGCGCGCTGGTCGGCTTCCTGCCGCTGATATGGCTGTCGCTGGCCTTCGGCTGGGGCCTGCTCGGGATCTGGGCGGGGCTCTCGACGTTCATGGTGCTGCGGTTGGTGTTCGTCGGCTGGCGCGCGTTCTCGGGCCGCTGGCTAGTGGCGGGCACGGGCTAGGTTCCCCCGGCGAGCGCGCGTGTTTGCACACGACGCGCCGCGAAAAAGCAGCAGTTTGCGCACGCCCGCAAAGGCGTGAGCGTGCGGCTACTCAGCGGCTCGTGCCACCGCGGCCCAGCCGAATTCGGTCGTCTTCACGCGAACCTCGCCGAAACCGGCCGCCGCCAACCGATCCGGCAGCGTCGTCGGGTCGACGGGGTTGTAGGTGTCGCCCTCGTGGGCGTCGGCCAACTCGTCGCTGCCGAGGCTGTCGCTGGCCACCAGCGCCGCCCCGGGCCGTAGCACGCGGGCGACTTCGGCGAACAACCGGTCCTGAAGTTCGGCGGTCGGAACGTGGTGCAGCATCGTGAAACAGGCTGCGCCTGTGAAGCGGCCGTCGTCATAGGACAGTGCGGTCGCATCGCCGCGCACGATCTCGACGGTCGACACGCCGGCGAACCGGTCGGTCAGCATCGCGGCCAGTTCGTCGTCGATCTCCACCGACGTCAACCGCGCGACCGATTCGCTCAGCACGTCGGTGGTGGCACCGTAGCCCGGCCCGACCTCGAGCACGTCATCGCCGAGGTCGATCTCGCCCAACGCCCACGGCAGGATCACCTCGCGGATCAGCTGCCGCCACTCGTCGCTGCCGCAGTACTCATGCGCTTCGTTCACGCTCGACAGCGTACGAGCGTGCGCAAAGCGCGGAAAATCAGCGGCGTGTCGGGTGCAGACCCGCACGCTCGCCAGAAAACGTCAGCGGACTTGCGAGCGGCCCCGCTGCAGCACCGCCTCGCGGTTGGCGGCGATGTCGTCTCCGCTGGCCGTGCGCATCCACTCCCGCGCCGACGCCGCCTCGATCCACAACCCCTCATTGGTCTGCGCCTCGTCGATCCGGTGGTACGACGCGAGCAGTGCGCGCACGGCGCGCTGGTTGTTGCCGACGATCGAGGCCGCGACCTGCCGGGCCGTCGGCATCAGCTCGGAATGCGGCACCACCTGGGTGACCAGTCCAGTGCGCAAACCTTCTTCGGCCGACAGGTAGTCCCCGGTCAGGCTCATCCGGCGGGCCATACCTATGCCGACCTTCTGCGGCAGCCGCACCGAGAGCCCCCATGTCGGGAGCAATCCGACGCGGGCGTGCGTGTCGGCGAACCGGGCTTGTTCGGAGGCGATCAGCACATCGCAGTACAGCGCGATCTCGAGTCCACCGGTGACCGCAGCACCGTTGATCGCGCCGATCACGGGTTTGGTCATGGGCGGCCACTTCGGCGAGATGTCGGGCAACTCGGTGGTGTCGCCGAGTTCCTTGAGGTCCAGACCCGCGCAGAACACCGGGTCCGCACCGGTGACGATGACGACGTCGACGTCGTCATCGGCCTGCGCTTCGCCCAGCGCACCGTAGAACCGCCTACGCAGTTCGACCGACAGCGCGTTGCGCGACTGCGGGCGGTTGAGGGTCAGCGTGCGCACCCGGTCACGGGTGTCGACGAGCAGAATGTCTGTGCTTGCTGGGCCGGTCATACCGACGAACCTATCGTGGAGTCCATGTGCCGAAACATCACCGAGCTACGTGGGCTGGAGCCGGCGGCCACCGACGAGGAGGTCGAGGCCGCCGCTTCCCAGTACATCCGCAAGGTCAGCGGTATCACCCGACCGACCGCCGCCCACGCCGAGGCCTTCGAAGCGGCCGTCGCCGAGGTCACCGCCACGACTCGGCGGTTGCTGTCCGCGCTGCCGCCACGGCGTGAGCCGCCCAAGACGGTTCCGCCGATGCGCCGGCCCGAGGTGCGGGCCCGCCTGAAAACCGGGCCGGCAGCCAAGGCGACATAGTCCGGTCCGATGACGACGACGCTGACGCAGCCCGCGCTCAAGGAGTGGAGCGCCGCGGTCCGCGCGCTGCTCGACGGCAGGCAGACCCTGCTGTTGCGCAAGGGCGGCATCCACGAGAAACGATTCGCGGTGACGGCGTCACGTTTCCTGCTGTTCCCGACGGTCGCGCACAGCCACGCCGAACGTGTCCGCCCCGAACACCGCGACCTGCTCGACGCGGCGGCCGCCGACAGCAGCGACGATGCGGTAGTGATCCGCGCCGGCGCCCGGGTCATCGCCGCGATCGAAGTGAACAAGCCTGATGCATTGAAAGACATTGCCCCCCTTCATATCTGGACCGACGAATCGGTGCGTGCCGACCGGCTCGACTTTCGGCCCAGGCATCGGCTCACCGCTCTGGTCGTGCAGGCCTACCCGCTGGCGCACCCGCTGCGACTGGCCCGCATGCCCGAGTACGCGGGCTGCACCAGTTGGGTCCAGTTGCCGGTCGACCCGGATTGGACGTCACCGGTGCACGACGACGCCACGCTGCGCGAAATCGCGGATGAGGTACGCGGTTTGGTGGGCTGACCGGTTGGTCTCAGTCGGCGCCCGGCGCTTTCGGGCCCGCGGGCAGCACCAGTCTGGAAGCGCCGTCGCCGAGGTGCACGGTGTGGGTGGCCGAGGCGAGCCTGCTGCCCGTGCCGAGCGGTTCGCCGGTGCCGAGATTGCGGGCGAACCGCGGGTGCGCCCCGCCGGCCACCAGCACGCGGATCCGGGAGCCGGCGCCGAAGCGGTGCGCGACCGGGTCCAGCTCGATGCGAACCGAGCCGGAATCCGGTGCGGCGCTGAGGTAGCCGTCGCTGACATTTCGCGACCGACCCTTCGCGTCCACCTCGCTCACCCGCACGAACAGATCGTTGTACGGGTTGTCGCACGAATGCGACAGCTCCACGGCCGGCGCCCCGACCACGTACAGGTCGGTGGGTAGCCGATCGCCGGTGAAGCTCAGTACGTCGGCACGCTGAGCCAGGCCGTTGTCCTTCCGGTACCCGGCCTCACGCGACAGCAGGCGACCGCCCACGGTCGGCGTCGGATGCGCCGGGTTGTAGGTGAACGTCGACGGCGAAACGGTCTCCGGTGGCACCGCGTCGCCGAGGCGGCCACCGGGTTGCAGGTAACGCACCACCTCGGGCATGGCCGGTGGCCAGTCCGGCAGATCGGTCCAACCGTGGCCGGTGACGAAGATCCGAACCGGCCGGCGTCGCCGGCGTTCGGCCCCGGTTAGATGGGCGCCCAGCCAGTCCAGCGTTTCGCGGATCGCGGTCGGCGCGGCCTTGGTCATCAGCTGGAGGTGCGTCCAGGGGCCGACGGTCAAACCGACATCCACCCCGCGCTCGCTCAGCCGCCGATACTGGGTGATCGTCTGCTCGAGGAACAGGTCCTGCCAGCCGCTGATCAGCAGTACCGGCACGTCGGCGGTGTCCAGCGCGCCGCGGAGGTTCAGCCCGTTCCAGAACGGGTCGTCCGCCTCGGGGTGGTCGAGCCAGGATTCCCACCACGGGGCGCCCCTGCCCAGAAGTGTGCGGCCCGCTTCGCCGGCGGGCAGGCGGTGCATCGCGCGGGCGAGGCGGCGACCCGACCGCGCCTTCCGCACCAACGCCCGCAACCTGTTCGGATCCTCTTGGTGGGCGACCAGATGGCTCCAGCCGAGGAAGTCGCTCAGCGCGAACGAGCCGTGACCCCAGCGCGGACCGCTGACGTCGTGGGGCCCGACGGTGATGACGGCGGCCTTCATCTCCGGCGGCGGATCGGTGAGCAACGCCCACTGGGTGAAGCCCAGATACGACAGCCCGATCGTGCCGAACGAGCCGGTGAACCACTCCTGATCGCGCAGCCACTCGACAGTGTCGGCGCCGTCGGCGATCTCGTTGACCATCGGATCGAACTCGCCGCCGGAGCCGTACGTACCGCGCACGCTTTGCAGAACGACGTGATACCCGCGCGCCGCATAGACGCGACCGTAGAGGACGGCGAACGGGAAGTCTCGGCCGTAGGGGCCGCGGACCAGCAGGGTGCCCGCCGGATCGGACGTCGTCGGCGCATAGTGGTGGGCCCTCAGCTCGACGCCGTCGCGCATCGGCACGCGGACCTTGCTGACCGTGAAGTCGGTGGTGTGCGGCGGCAGCCGCAGCAGGCGTGACACGGCGCGTCCGGTGAACTTCTTGACCCTCGAACGGGATGCCGGCTGGGCGGCTACGGAGGATGCGGTCACCTCTCAGAGGCTACGCAGTCGGCATGCGACCCGTCAGAACACGTAGTGCGGAATCAGCTCGTGGGCGCGTTGGAGGTTGGTCTGCATGCAGTCGGGGTCCGGCTCGGAGTAGATCGGCGAGTAGAACAGCGACTGTTGCAGTACGCCGTAGCTGGTGTCGAAGGCGATCATGCAGGTGATCCACCAGCGGTTGTTCCAGTCTGTGGGTTTCATGATCCAGTACTGCGCCGCGCGGTGCCCGTCGATGTCGAGTTGCACCGCGTCGGCGGGCAGGGTCTGCTCGTAAGTGCGCCAGACGATCGCCTCGACGGCCAACTGATAGTTCCCCGCGTCGTACCTGCAGCGCAGCTGATCCTCGGGCGTCGGCGGTGTGTACATCAGCCCGATGGCCTGCACCGCTTCGAGCGGAATCTGCTTGCACGGGTTGAACGGTGACGGGTCGGTCGTCTCGACGACGGGCCACTTGATCGACGTGGTGACGTTGGTCATCGGGATGTCTTCGGCATCCACGCGCGGGGCACCCGCCGGATTGGTGTGCCACACCACGATCACCGCGGCAACCAGCGCGCACAGCACCGAGAGCAGGCGCAGCTTGGCGACCATCTCACCCCTTTGTCCGTCGGTCCGACCCTGCGGGGAGTCTAGCGGGCGGTTCCGAGCCGCCGAAGAGGAAACAAGAACCTGTTCTAGTTGCCGGGCGAACCGATGGCGCCGGGTTAAGTACCCTGGTCAGTTGTGACACGCGACGGCCGACGACCCACCTTGTGGGCGATCAGCGACCTCCACACCGGTCACACAGGCAACAAACCCGTGACCGAGTCGCTGCATCCGGCCTCACCCGATGACTGGCTCATCGTCGCCGGCGATGTCGCCGAACGCACCGACGACGTCCGCTGGGCGCTGGATCTGCTGCGTAAGCGGTTCGCCAAGGTGATCTGGATCCCGGGTAACCACGAGTTGTGGACCACCGACCGGGATCCGATGCAGATCTTCGGCAAGGCCCGCTACGACTACCTGGTCAACATGTGCGACGAGATGGGCATCATCACGCCCGAGCATCCGTTCCCGGTGTGGACCGAGGAGGGCGGTCCGGCCACCATCGTGCCCATGTTCCTGCTGTACGACTACACGTTTCTGCCGGACGGCGCCGGCACCAAAGCCGAGGGGTTGGCGATCGCGCGGGAGCGCAACGTCGTCGGCACCGACGAGTTCCTGCTGTCGTCGGAGCCGTACGCGACCCGCGACGCTTGGTGCCGCGACCGGTTGGCCTACACCCGCAAGAGGCTCGAGAACCTCGACTGGATGATGCCGACGGTGCTCGTCAACCATTTTCCGATGGTGCGCGAACCCTGTGACGCGATGTTCTATCCGGAGTTCTCGCTGTGGTGCGGCACCACCGCTACCGCCGACTGGCACACCCGCTACAACGCGGTGTGCTCGGTCTACGGCCACCTGCACATCCCACGCACGACGTGGTACGACGGTGTGCGATTCGAAGAGGTGTCGGTCGGATATCCACGAGAGTGGCGGCGCCGCAAACCATATCGGTGGATGCGCCAGATCCTGCCGGATCCGCAGTACCCGCCCGGCTACCTCAACGAGTTCGGCGGCCACTTCGAAATCACCCAGGAGATGCGGGAGAACGCCCAGAAGATGCAGCAGCGGATCCGCGACAGGCAGCTCTCGCGATGACGATCGCCGCCTCACTGCTGTCCGACGTGCTGCCCGCGACGACGTCTGCGCTGGCCGCCGCCGAGATCTATCGCGATCCGCCGGACCTCGCCCCGTTGCCCGAGGAGGAGCCACTGATCGCCAAGTCGGTGGCCAAGCGCCGCAACGAGTTCGTCACCGTGCGGTACTGCGCACGGCAGGCGCTCGGTGAACTCGGAATCGAACCGGTGCCGATCCTGAAGGGGGAGAAGGGCGAACCCCGTTGGCCCGACGGCGTCGTCGGCTCCCTGACTCATTGCGAGGGGTACCGCGGCGCGGTGGTCGGTCGGCAGGTCGACGTGCGTTCGGTCGGTATCGACGCCGAACCACACGACGTGCTGCCCGACGGAGTGCTCGACGCGGTCAGCCTGCCGGCCGAGCGAACCGAACTCGGGCAATTGCCCGGGGGCCTGCATTGGGACCGAATTCTGTTCTGCGCCAAGGAGGCAACCTATAAGGCGTGGTTCCCGGTGACTCGCCGCTGGTTGGGTTTCGAGGATGCCCACATCGTCTTCGAGGTGGACGACACCGGCACGTCGGGGGCCTTCGTGTCGAGCATCCTGATCGACCCGGCTGCTGAACACGGCCCGCCACTAGAGACCTTGGCGGGCCGGTGGTCGGTCCGTGACGGGCTGGCGTTGACGGCAATCGTCTTGTGACCGAACCTGGTTTGGTCATCGTCGACAAGCCGGCGGGGATGACGAGCCACGACGTCGTCGGGCGCTGTCGTCGGTACTTCGGTACCCGCAAGGTCGGGCACGCCGGCACGCTGGACCCGATGGCGACCGGGGTGCTGGTCGTCGGCATCGATCGCGCCACCAAGATCCTCGGGTTGCTGAGCGCGACCGACAAGACGTATGCGGCGACCATCCGACTGGGCCAGACCACTTCCACCGAGGACGCCGAAGGCGAGATCCTGCAGGTGGTTTCGGTTGACAGCGTCACCGACGCACAAATCGGCCGGGCTGTGGCCGGACTGTGTGGTGAGATCGACCAGGTCCCGTCCTCGGTGAGCGCGATCAAGGTCGGCGGGCAGCGCGCCTACAAACTCGCCCGCGAGGGTCGGGCCGTCGAGTTGGCGCCGCGACGCGTGCGCATCGACCGCTTCGCGGTGCTGAACGTCCGGCGGCAGCCCGGCGTCATCGACGTCGACGTCGAAGTGGACTGTTCCAGCGGTACCTACATCCGCGCACTGGCCCGCGACGTGGGGGCCGCGTTGGGAGTCGGCGGGCACCTCACGGCGTTGCGCCGCACCAGAGTCGGGGACTTCGGTTTGACCGAGGCGTGCACGCTCGACGAACTGGCCGACCGGCCACGGCTGTCCTACAGCCTGGACGCGGCGTGCCTCCTGGCGTTCCCTCGGCGGGACCTGACGGCGGCCGAGGCCGAGGACGTCCGGCACGGACGGCCGCTGCAGCCCGCTGGAATCGGTGGCATCTACGCCGCGACGGCCGACGATGGTCAGGTCATCGCGTTGCTCGAAGATCGGTCGGCGCGGGCGAAATCGGTGGTGGTGCTGCGCCCGGCGACCTTGTAGGCCATCGCATTCGGGCGCATACTCACATCTGGGGCCCACAGAAGGGAGCCACGATGTCGTCTCCGTACAGGCTGCTCCAGCTCGCACTCGGAGTGTTCGGCGTCGTCATGCTCTGCGTGTATCCACTGGCCGTGCTCTGGCCGTCGGGATGGGCATGGCATGCGGGGCCGCCCCACCATTCGGACTATTTCATGATGATCGTCGGGCTGTACGCCACGCTCGGAGTCTTTCTGTTGTGGGCAGCGCGAAATCCGAGAGCTCATCTGAGCTTGATCTGGTTCACGGTGTGGTCCAGCGTCGTTCACGCCGCCATCATGACGGTGCAAGCGGTGCGCGGCGAGCATCAGACGGGTCACCTCCTGGGCGACGTGCCCGCGCTGTTGCTGGTTGCGATCGTGTTGGCGGTGCTGGTGCGAGCTTCGGGGCTCAAGCTGCCCGGGGAACAGCCGGCGGCACTTGAGCGGGGCTAGCTCGCGACCACCCAAATCGCTTCTGCGGCAGGGCTTCCCAGGTCGACCGTCGTATCGTCACCGTCTGATGATTCGATGGCGACCGAGATCATCCCCGCGAAGTCGCGGCGGGCCAGCACCCGCAGCCGCGAGTCCAGATTGATGCCGACGCTGTCGAAGTACCGCAGCATCTCGGGATCGGCGTCGGAAATGCGTGCGATCGTGCCGGTGTCGCCGTCGTGACACACCGACAACTGGCGGGCGTCCGGCGTGGGTACCCGGCCGTCGGCGGCGGGGATGGGGTCACCGTGCGGATCGCGGGTCGGGTACCCGAGCTTTGCATCGATTCGGTCCAGCATCCGGTCCGACACCGCGTGCTCGAGCACCTCGGCCTCGTCGTGCACCTCGTCCCAGCCGTAACCCAACTCGCGGACGAGAAACGTCTCCATCAGCCGGTGGCGGCGCACCATCGCCAGCGCGGCGGCCCGGCCGGCCGCCGTCAATGTCACCGCGCCGTACTTCTCGTGATTGACCAACCCCTGGTCGGCGAGCTTGCGGATCGACTCCGAGGCCGTGCTGGCCGACACGCCGATCCGCTCGGCCAGCAGCTTCGTGCTGATCTTCTCCAGCGACCATTCCTGGACGGTCCAGATGACTTTCAGGTAGTCCTGGGCAACCGTCGTCAGGTCACGCGCATCGCCGGCAGGATTCACAGTGAGAAAGTTTAGGCAATGGTCACCTCATCCGGGGGGATCCGGCGAAGCGCTGCACCCCGGATGCGCCGTAGGCTTGCCGTCGTGCAGCGTTGGCGGGGACAAGACGAGATCCCGACCGACTGGGGCCGATGCGT
Organism: Mycolicibacterium sp. ND9-15; assembly: GCF_035918395.1. NCBI lineage: Bacteria > Bacillati > Actinomycetota > Actinomycetes > Mycobacteriales > Mycobacteriaceae > Mycobacterium > Mycobacterium jinjuense. The sequence goes on along the minus strand of NZ_CP142362.1, from coordinate 533,941 downwards.
GGTCACCATCGGGGTCTTCGACGGTGTGCATCGCGGCCACCAGGAACTGATCAACCGCGCGGTCAAGACCGGCCGCTCGCGCGGGGTGCCGACCGTGGTGATGACCTTCGATCCGCATCCGATGGAGGTCGTCTTCCCCGGCAATCATCCCGCGCAGCTGACCACGCTGACCCGGCGCGCCGAACTGGTCGAGGAACTCGGCATCGACGTTTTCCTGGTCATGCCGTTCACCTCGGATTTCATGAAGCTGACCCCGGAGCGCTACATCCACGAACTGCTGGTCGAACGCCTGCATGTGGTGGAGGTCGTGGTGGGGGACAACTTCACCTTCGGCAAGAAGGCGGCCGGCAACGTCGCGCTGCTGCGCAAGGCCGGCGAGCGGTTCGGCTTCGCGGTCGAGGCCATGTCCCTGGTGGCCGAACACCACGAGGACGAGACCGTCACCTTCTCGTCGACCTACATCCGGTCCTGCGTCGACGCCGGCGATGTCGTGGCAGCCGCCGAGGCGCTGGGCCGTCCCCACCGCGTGGAGGGCGTCGTGGTCCGCGGCGACGGCCGGGGCAAGGTGCTCGGTTTCCCCACCGCCAACGTCGCGCCGCCGATGTACTCGGCGATCCCGGCCGACGGGGTCTATGCGGCGTGGTTCACCGTGCTGGGCCACGGACCGATCGCGGGCAGCGTCGTTCCGGGCGAGCGGTATCAGGCCGCGGTTTCGGTCGGCACCAATCCGACCTTTTCCGGGCGCACCCGCACCGTGGAGGCGTTCGTGCTCGACACCACCGCCGATCTGTACGGCCAGCACGTGGCGGTCGACTTCGTGGCCAGGCTTCGCGGGCAGGAGAAGTTCGCCAAGGTCGAGGATCTGGTGGCGCAGATGGGCCGCGACACCGAGCACGCCCGCACGATCCTGGCTCGCTGACGCCGAGCGACCGCGCTTGTGTGAAACCTGGGCGAAATCCGGCCGCTTTTCCGCCCAGGATTCACATCCGACGCCCTGAACTCTGATTTCAGGGCTGAGCCCGCCCGCTGCTAGACTGCCTGCCGACCCGGCGTGTGCTGCAGTTCGCGGTGGCCGCGCCTTCTCGGGGCCCTCTCGGGGGCCCACGCCCTTCCCCGCGGACTGAGAAGATGGAGTTGTTTCGTGGCGCTTACCGCCGAGCAGAAGAAGTCGATCCTGAGCGACTACGGCCTGCATGACACCGACACCGGCTCGCCGGAGGCTCAGGTCGCCCTGCTGACCAAGCGGATCACCGACCTGACCGAGCACCTGAAGGTGCACAAGCACGATCACCACTCGCGGCGAGGTCTGCTGCTGCTCGTCGGCCGCCGGCGCCGGCTGCTCAAGTACGTGGCCCAGGTCGATGTGCAGCGCTACCGTTCGCTGATCGAGCGGCTCGGCCTGCGTCGCTGATGCTGCACAGGCGCGCATCCGCGCGCCGGGATTTAGGCCGCGGACTCGCCGCAGAGTACGATGACTTCGTTCGACTGCCGATTTCGGCGCGAACGACCTGGGTGCGGTTTTCGCAACCCGCGAGCACCGTTCCCGCGCGTCATAACCCGGACCTGCTCGATCGCGCGGTCTTCGGTAGTGGCTGCCGGAAGAATTGCCGGCAGCTTCGATCGACGGCCGTAGCCGCATCGAGGTCGGTGGTTCGAACGCTGTGACGACGCGAAAACAGCTAAACAGTGGAAGCACTGAACCAGAGAGGCCATACGGACACCCATGTCTGTAGTTGAAATTGAAGACGGCGTGTACGAGTCGACCGCCGTCATCGACAACGGAAGCTTCGGCTCCCGCACCATCCGTTTCGAGACCGGCCGGCTGGCCCAGCAGGCGGCCGGCGCCGTCGTCGCCTATCTCGACGACGAGACCATGCTGCTGTCGGCCACCTCCGCCAGCAAGAACCCCAAAGACCACTTCGACTTCTTCCCGCTGACCATCGACGTCGAGGAGCGCATGTACGCCGCGGGCCGCATCCCCGGCTCGTTCTTCCGTCGCGAGGGCCGTCCCTCGACCGACGCGATCCTGACGTGCCGGCTGATCGACCGTCCGCTGCGGCCGACGTTCGTCGACGGCCTGCGCAACGAGATCCAGGTCGTGGTCACCGTGATGAGCCTGAATCCCCAGGATCTGTACGACGTGGTCGCGATCAACGCGGCCTCGGCGTCCACGCAGATCGCCGGGCTGCCGTTCTCCGGCCCGGTCGGCGGCGTGCGTGTCGCACTGATCGACGGCACGTGGGTGGCGTTCCCGACCGTCGAGCAGCTCGAGCGGGCGGTGTTCGACATGGTCGTCGCCGGTCGTGTCGTACCGGGGACGCGCGACCAAGCAGAAGAAGTGGCGATCATGATGGTCGAGGCCGAGGCCACCGACAACGTCGTCGAGCTGATCGCCGGCGGTGCGCAGGCGCCCACCGAGAGCGTCGTCGCCGAGGGCCTCGAGGCCGCCAAGCCGTTCATAGCGACCCTGTGCGCCGCCCAGCAGGAGCTGGCTGAGCGCGCCGCGAAGCCGACCGCCGACTACCCGGTGTTCCCGGAGTACGGCGAGGACGTGTACTACGCCGTCGCCTCGGTGGCCACCGACGCGCTGTCGGAGGCGCTGACCATCGCCGGTAAGGCCGAGCGCAACGACCGCACCGATGAAATCAAGTCCGAGGTCCTCGAGCGGTTGGCCGAGCAATATGCGGGCCGGGAGAAAGAGGTTGGCGCCGCGTTCCGGTCGTTGACCAAGAAGCTTGTGCGGCAACGCATTCTGACCGATCACTTCCGCATCGACGGCCGCGGCATCACCGATATCCGCGCCCTGAGCGCCGAGGTCGCGGTCGTGCCGCGGGCGCACGGCAGCGCTCTGTTCGAGCGCGGTGAGACCCAGATCCTGGGCGTCACCACGCTGGACATGATGAAGCTGGCCCAGCAGATCGACTCGCTGGGGCCCGAAACGTCCAAGCGCTACATGCATCACTACAACTTCCCGCCGTATTCGACCGGCGAGACCGGTCGGGTCGGTTCGCCGAAGCGCCGCGAGATCGGCCACGGCGCGCTGGCGGAGCGGGCGCTGATGCCGGTGCTGCCCAGCGTCGAGGAGTTCCCGTATGCGATCCGCCAGGTGTCGGAGGCGTTGAGCTCAAACGGTTCGACCTCCATGGGCTCGGTGTGCGCGTCGACGCTGGCGCTGCTCAACGCGGGTGTGCCGTTGAAGGCTCCGGTCGCGGGTATCGCGATGGGCCTGGTGTCCGACGACATCGAGACTGCGGACGGCGGCACCGAGCGCCGGTTCGTCGCGCTGACCGACATCCTCGGCGCCGAGGACGCCTTCGGCGACATGGACTTCAAGGTCGCGGGCACCAAGGAGTTCGTCACCGCGCTGCAGTTGGACACCAAGCTCGACGGCATCCCCTCGCAGGTACTGGCCGGTGCGCTGGCGCAGGCCAAGGATGCGCGGCTGACGATCCTCGAGGTGATGGCCGAGGCGATCGACGGGCCCGACGAGATGAGCCCGTACGCACCGCGGATCACCACGATTAAGGTGCCGGTCGACAAGATCGGCGAGGTGATCGGGCCGAAAGGCAAGATCATCAATCAGATCACCGAGGACACCGGTGCGCAGATCTCCATCGAGGACGACGGCACCGTGTTCGTCGGCGCGACCGACGGGCCTTCGGCTCAAGCGGCCATCGACCGCATCAACGCGATCGCGAACCCGCAGTTGCCCAAGGTCGGCGAGCGGTTCCTGGGCACGGTGGTGAAGACCACTGACTTTGGAGCTTTCGTTTCCTTATTGCCGGGTCGCGACGGCCTCGTGCACATCTCCAAGCTGGGCCGCGGCAAGCGGATCGCCAAGGTCGAGGACGTCGTCAAGGTCGGCGACAAGCTGCGCGTGGAGATCGCCGACATCGACAACCGCGGCAAGATCTCGCTGATACTGGTCGATGAAGACGAGGCGGCAGGTGCAAACTCGGAGACCGCGCCGGCAGATGCCGCCCGGGCCAGCAGTTAGGGCTTTGCGCCGCGCCGGGCGTGGCGACGAATCATCGACGGCCGTGCGCCGCACGGTGTTACCCGGTGGCCTGCGTGTGGTCACCGAGTACATCCCGTCGGTGCACTCTGCGTCGGTAGGTTTGTGGGTCGACGTGGGTTCGCGTGACGAGGGACCCACCGTTGCGGGCGCCGCGCACTTCCTGGAGCACTTGCTGTTCAAGTCGACGCCGACGCGGTGCGCGGTGGACATCGCACAGGCCGTCGACGCGGTCGGAGGTGAGCTGAACGCGTTCACCGCCAGGGAGCACACGTGCTACTACGCGCATGTGCTCGACTCCGACCTCGAGTTGGCCGTCGATCTGGTCGCCGATGTGGTGCTGCGGGGCCAGTGTGCGGTCGACGACGTCGAGATCGAACGCGACGTGGTGCTCGAAGAGATCGCGATGCGCGACGACGATCCTGAGGACACTCTCGGCGACGTGTTCCTCGCGGCGATGTTCGGCACCCATCCGGTCGGCCGCCCGGTGATCGGCAGTGTGGATTCGATCTCCTCGATGACCCGCGCGCAACTGCACTCGTTCCACGTCCGGCGCTACACACCCCAGCGAATGGTCCTCGCGGTGGCGGGCAACGTCGACCATGACGAGGTGGTGGCGTTGGCGCGCGAGTACTTCGGCGCTCGACTGGTTCGCGGTCGCACACCCGTACCGCCCCGTAAGGGCACCGGTCGGGTGGGCGGGCACCCGAGTCTGGAACTGGTCAACCGCGATGCCGAGCAGACGCACCTCACGCTGGGCGTCCGCACGCCAGGACGTCACTGGGAACACCGGTGGGCGCTGTCGGTGCTCAACACCGCATTGGGCGGCGGCCTGAGTTCGCGGCTGTTTCAAGAGATTCGAGAGACCCGCGGGCTGGCTTACTCGGTGTACTCCACGGTGGACACCTTCTCCGACAGCGGAGCGCTGTCGGTCTACGCGGGGTCCTTGCCGGAGCGGTTCAACGAGGTCGCGCGGGTGACCACCGATGTGCTGCAGGCGGTGGCACGCGACGGCATCACTGAAGCCGAATGCCGGATCGCGAAGGGTTCGTTGCGGGGCGGACTGGTGCTCGGACTCGAGGACTCCGGCTCGCGGATGAACCGGATCGGTCGCAGCGAACTGCACTACGGCGAACACCGCACGATCGAGGAGACGTTGGCGAGGATCGACGCGGTGACGCTCGATGAGGTGAACGCGGTCGCACGCCGGCTTCTGAGGCGTCCCCACGGCGGTGCCGTCCTCGGCCCGCTTAGCACGAAAAGGTCACTCCCGCAGCCGCTTCGGGTTCTCGCCGGCTGACCCCTTACGCTAGGGCCGATGAGCGACTTCTCACGGCGTGACGTCCTGGTCGGCGGATTGACACTCGCGGCGCTGGCCGCATCTCCGCACAAGACCGCCATGGCCGCTCCGCTGCCGCCGGTCGAAGATCGGATCGGCGCCGTGGAGCGTAGTCAGAACACGCTCATCGGGGTGTTCGCGACCAACCTCGACACCGGCCGGACCGTCGCGCACCGCGCACAGGACCCGTTCGCGATGTGCTCGACATTCAAGGGCTACGCCGCCGCCCGAGTGCTGCAGAAGGCCGAGCGCGGCGAACTCGCGCTGACGGATCGCGTCACCATCGAACCGAGCGACATCGTGCCCAATTCGCCCGTCACCGAGGCCCACGTCGGGCAGACGATGACTCTGGCCGAGTTGTGTCAGGCGGCCCTGCAGCAGAGCGACAACGCCGCGGGCAACTGGCTGCTGCGGGTGATCGGCGGCCCGTCGGGCGTCACCGAATTCGCCCGGAGTATCGGCGACGAGCGATCACGGCTCGACCGGTGGGAGGTCGAACTCAACGCGGCAGTCCCTAACGACCCGCGCGACACCACGACACCCGAGGCGATCGGCCGAGGCTACCGGTCGATGCTCACCGGCAGTGTGTTGTCTGAACCACTACGTCGCCAGCTCGAGGAATGGATGCGCGCCAACCAGACGTCAAGCGTGCGGCCCGCGCTGCCGCCGGGCTGGACGACGGCCGACAAGACCGGCAGCGGAGATTACGCGTCCACCAACGACGTCGGCCTTGCCTTCGGGCCCGACGGTGAACGACTGCTGCTGGCGATCATGACCCGGACCGCGGCAAACGATCCCGATGCCCCGAACAACCGTCCGATGATCGGTGAACTGGCCACGTTGCTGGTGGCCGAACTCGTGCCCTGATGGGTCCACCGGCCCGCCCGGCCAACCCCTCCGTGGCCGGGTTCGGGCGGTTTGTCAGCGGCTGTCCCCCCACCGCTCGCGGGCTCCCCCATGCTCCGGGAGCGCCAGCCGCTGGACTACACGCTATGTCACGCAGGGATACGGACGAATCGGGCAAAACCCTATTCTTTTGGACCGGCAGGTGCAGCGATGCCGGTAAACAAGCAGCTCAGCCGCAGACCAGCTAAACGCCTTGGGTGTAGCGCGCGGCCTCGGCGGCATACTGGGCTGCCACACATACGTCGTATCGCTGGGCTTCGAGCGATTCGACACTGGAGAAATCCCGCTCGCCGCCCGTCGCGAGGTGCGCAACGAAACCGAACACCGCGCCCCAGAAGGCTCCGATCGCGAGGGCGATCAGCATCGTCACCAGCCAAACCGGCCCGACGGTGAAGATCGCGAGAAGCAAACCGATGAACAATCCGAACCAGGCACCGCTGGCAGCGCCGGCGAACGCCGCCCGGCTCTTGGTCATGCGTCCGGTGACACGTTCGACGGTGCGCACCCCGTCGCCGATGATCCTCACGTGCTCGACCGGGAAACCGCCGTCTGACATCCGGTCCACGAGCCGTTGAGCGTCGACATAGTTGTCGAACGACGCGATGACCTGGCGAGCCGGGCGGTGTTCGCCCACCGGTTGCTCGGGCAGTCCACTCGGATTAGTCACCCTGTACCCCATCTTCTGTATCTCGGCATCACAGACCGTGGATCAACGGTAGCGCACCCGCCGATAGGGTGGCCGCATGCGAGTCGGAGTACTGGGCGCCAAGGGCAAGGTCGGCACCACGATGGTCGAAGCTGTCGAGGCCGCCGACGACCTGACGTTCACCGCCGGAGTCGACGCCGGTGATCCGTTGAGCCGGCTGTCCGACACCCGAACCGAGGTCGTCATCGACTTCACCCATCCGGACGTCGTGATGGACAACCTGAAGTTCCTCATCGAGAACGGCATACACGCCGTCGTCGGCACCACCGGGTTCACCGACGACCGCCTCGATCAGGTCCGTCAATGGTTGGACGCGAACCCGGGCGCCGCGGTTCTCATCGCCCCCAACTTCGCGATCGGGGCCGTTTTGTCGATGCACTTCGCGCAGCAGGCGGCCCGCTACTTCGAGTCCGTCGAAGTCATCGAACTTCACCACCCGCACAAGGCCGATGCGCCGTCCGGCACCGCGACGCGCACCGCACGACTCATCGCCAAGGCCCGAAAAGAGTTGCCGCCCAACCCGGATGCCACCAGCACCGGCTTGGTCGGTGCGCGCGGCGCCGACGTGGACGGCGTTCCGGTGCACTCGGTGCGCCTGCCAGGGCTGGTCGCGCACCAGGAGGTGCTCTTCGGCACGCAGGGCGAGACGTTGACGATCCGGCACGACAGCCTCGACCGGACCTCCTTTGTGCCCGGCGTCCTGCTCGCGGTGCGGCGGGTGGCCGAGCGGCCGGGCCTGACCGTGGGTATCGAGCCGCTGCTTGATCTCTGATGGCCGAGGGCGCGCGCGTACTGCGCATTCAACTGCTGATCGGGTTCATGTGCGTGGCGCTGGTCGTCTACTTCGTGCTGCTCGGACGCCTCGCGATGGCCTTCGTCACCACGGGGGAGCCCGCCGCGGTCGGGCTGGGGCTGGGGCTGATGGTGCTGCCGTTGATCGGGGCGTGGGCCCTGCTCAGCACGCTGCGCGCGGGTCTGACCCATCAGCGGCTTGCGCGCATCGTCCGCGACGAGGGTTTGGAACTCGACGTCAGTGCGCTGCCCCGGATGCCGTCCGGACGTATTCAGCGCGACGCCGCAGACGCACTGTTCGTCACCGTGCGTGCAGAGTTGGAAAGTGACCCGGACGACTGGCGGCGGTGGTATCGACTGGCACGTGCCTACGACTATGCCGGTGACCGCAGCCGCGCGCGGCAAGCGATGAAGAAGGCCGTCGAGATGGAAGAGCGGCAGCGATGAACCCCACGAGCGGACCGCAATGAGCAAGACGCTGTTGATCGTGCACCACACGCCGTCGCCGCACTGTCAGGAGATGTTCGAGGCGGTGGTGGCCGGCGCTACCGACCCTGAGATTGAGGGCGTGGAGGTTGTCCGGCGGCCGGCGCTCACCGTGTCGCCGGTGGAGATGCTCCAGGCCGACGGCTACCTCCTGGGCACGCCGGCGAATCTCGGGTACCTCAGCGGCGCCCTCAAGCATGCGTTCGACCAGTCGTATTACCAGCTGCTCGACACCACCCAGGGACGCCCCTTCGGCGCCTACATTCACGGCAACGAGGGCACCGAGGGCGCCGAGCGCGCCATCGACGGCATCACCGCCGGGCTGGGGTGGGTGAAGGCAGCGGAGACGGTTGTGGTGATGGGCAAGCCGGCCAAGACCGACGTCGAGGCGTGCTGGAATCTCGGCGCGACGGTCGCTGCTCTGCTGATGGGTTAGCCCAATCCGCGTCGCTGAGCACCAATCAGACGATTACCGCGGCCAGAGCGCTGTATCACTGGCACTGTTCCTGGTGGACGAGGTTGTCCGCCTGTGGCGAACCCGTTCGTGCGGGGGATTTCGGAGAAGAGCTGTGACGCAAGGACCTGGACGTCTCCTCGGCAAGTCGGCGGTGATCACCGGGGCGGCGATGGGCATCGGACGGGCGACCGCCGAGGTCTTTGCCCGCGAGGGCGCACGGCTGATCGTGACCGACATTCAACGTGAACCGCTGCTGGGGGTGGCCGATGAATTGCGGCGTAGTGGTGCCGAAGTCGAGACGGTCGTCGGCGACGTCTCGGTCGAGGAGGACGCGCGGCGGATGATCGCGGCCGCAATCGACCGCTTCGGACGGCTCGACGTGCTCGTTGCCAACGCCGGCATCATTCCGCTCGGCGACGCGATGGAGGTGACGGCCGCCGGCTGGGACGAAGTCATGGCGATCGACGGGCGCGGCATGTTCCTCACCTGCAAATTCGCGATCGAAGCGATGGTATCGACCGGTGGTGGTGCCATCGTGTGCCTATCCTCGATCTCGGGACTGGCCGGCCAAAAGCGCCAGGCGGCCTACGGACCGGCCAAGTTCGTCGCTACCGGCCTGACCAAGCATTTGGCGGTCGAGTGGGCCGACCGCGGCATCAGGGTGAACGCCGTTGCGCCGGGGACGATCCGAACCGAGCGGGTCAACCGGCTTCCGGAGGAGCCGGGCGGCTCGGAATACCTCGCCGACATCCAGCGCATGCACCCGATGGACCGACTCGGCGAACCGGCTGAAGTCGCTAGCGCGATCGCCTTTCTGGCCTCCGACGAAGCTTCGTTCGTCACCGGCGCCGTGTTGCCCGTCGACGGGGGATTCCTGGCGCAATAGCGCCCTGCTGCGCCTCGGCGAGCGCGGCCAGGCGCGCCATGTCCTCGCGCAGTGCCTCGGTGCGGTCGGCGTGCGCAGGGACCAGAACCGAGACGGATCGCGACAACCACTGCGGCATCGACACACCCTGGAACGCCTGCGTGAGCCGAGTGCCGGTAGCGGTCGGTTCGAGCCGAAAATGCCAGGCCGTTGCGTCGCCGGCACCGCCGGAGGTGACGTAGCAGAATTCGATGGGCGCGTCGTAGGTGAAGATCGTGCAGTTACGCGACCATCGATACCGGCGGCTGCGGTTGGTCCCGCGGAATCGCCGGCCCGGACCGGCCGATGCCGTGCGGTCCAGATACCGCACTCGGCGGCACTCGTGACTCCACTCCGGAACCCGCAGCGGATCGGCGACCAGTTTCCACACCGCATCGATCGGGGCGTCGACGTCAACGCTGGTCTTCCCGCAGAGTCTTTGGTGCAGCCGGCTGTGCTGCGGTAGATACCAACAACGCCATGCGCGGCGCATATAGCTACGGGCGGTGAAGGTCTCGATCGCCCACGCAACCGGCTTGGGCACTACCGATCGGATCACCGCACGCTCCTCATCGGTCGCCTCGTCGAACAACCACAGAGCGGTGAAGGCCAGCTCGACGGGCTTGAGAGGCTTGACGGCGAAGGCCCGCTCGATAGCGTCCCATTCCGCTTTCGTCACCGCCGCCGCCACGATCGGCATCATCTCAGTTTCCTCGCGCCGCAAGTGTGGCAGCATCACCGCCGCGAGTTCGTCGAGCGCTGCCGCCACTTCGGTTCGCGCACAGGAGGTTTGGGCGTAATGGTGGGCGGTGTCGATGAGCCGGTCGATCGCCGGTGTCAACGCGTGGTGGTCGGCGTCCATCGCGTCCAGAATCCGAGTCGCCGCAGGGACGCGTTCCCGCGCCAGGGGATACAGGCCGTCGTCCTCGATGTGATGGTGACGATGCAGGAACTCCATCATCCATGTCAGGTGCGTCGCGATCGCGGCGCGCTGGCTGGGATCGGGATAGGGCCACTGCGTCAGCGCCGACTGCGCGCGAGCGATGTCGCGGCGCAACGCGTTGTGAACGATGTTCATCATCCGGGTGTGGGCGCACTGAGCGTCGGATGTCATCGCACGATCCTCACTAGCGCTTGGCCTTGCCGAAGCCGAGTTCATCGAATCGCGGCACCCGTTGCCCGCGTCGCTGCGCCTCGGCGTCCAGTCGCCGGCGCAGTCTTCGGCCCGCCGACACCAGATGAATGACGCGCCGGACGGGGTCGGCCGGAATGATGAAGTCGTTGAGCGCTCGCTGCGCCTCGAACTCGACGTGTTCACCGACATTGCGGCAGTGTCCCGTCATGCTGATGTTCTCCTGGCTTTCAAAAGCCGCCCCGTGTGCGTGGAACGTCAGGCAGGCGGGCCCGTCGCCGATTTCGATGCCGACGGGTGCACGCAGCCGGAAGCCGCGGGGAGTCTGCACGGCGTCTCGCACGCGCAGCGGTAGCGGCCAACCGTCGGATGTGACGCCGGTCAGCACCGGCGTGCCGAGCCGGTCGAGTGCATCGCGTACCCGCACCTGCCAGGCCGTCGGAGCGCGGGTGCTCCAAGACCCGGCGCCGCGCCCGACCGGCTCGGGATCCGACGGGTGCGCGGTGAACGGCGCCTGCGGCTTCCACAGCTGCGGGGGCCGATCGAGATTCCCTCCGGGCCACCAGAACACCCGCACCGGGCTGACCTCGATCCAGATGCGGGTCCAGTACCACGCCATCCGACGCAGCATCGCAGTCGGGATCTTTTCGAAGGCGTCCGGTAAACGCGCGGCCGCCTCGGCCAGATACCGCGCGGAATTGGCTCGCAGGTCGGCATCGCGGACGGTGGCGAGGCCCTGGATGACGAAGGTCGCCGGATCGGCGAGCCCGGAGCCGAGGGGCTGCGAAAACGACAGCGACACTTTGGGATTGCGCCGAGCCCGCTCGGCCTTGAGTGGGTAGGTGAGGCCGGTGGCGATATCGAGGGTGTTTCCGTCGCGGCCCCGATACGGGGTGACCGGCCAGGTGATGGGCGCGCCCTCGCGGTCGAGCGAGGCGTACTCCGTGGTGATGAACGCCGCCGCGTGCTCGCGGATGTCCTGCCAGTCCAACATCGCCCGCGTGTCCGGCGTGGTTGCCATGCCAGCCTCCGTAATATGCTCAAATAGAGATAGCCATATTGAATAGTGTTGACTATAAATATTTGATTGGATGGCGTCAATGACATCACGGACATCTCGGTCATCACGGACATCTCGGTCATCTCGGGCTTCCCAGCCCGGCCGACGCAAATACGACAACAGGCGGCGCCGCGCCGATGCCGAAGCGCGTCAGCACAGGATCATCGAGGAGGCAATAGGACTGTTCGTCGAGCGCGGCTTCGCTGGCACCTCGATCGACGACATCGCGGCCGCAGCCGACGTGTCCGCACCGACGATCTATGCAACGTTCGGCTCGAAGTCCGGTGTGCTGGCCCGGGCGATCGACGTCTCGGTCGTCGGCGATTACAACGATGTCCCGGTGGTGGACCGGGTGCTGAGTCTTATCGACCAGGCCGGCCGACAAGTACTTCGCCAATTCGCCGCGGTGGCCCAGTTCATCCGCACCGTCAATGAACGGGTGGCGCCACTGACCCGGGTGATGGAGCAGGCGGCCTCGACCGACCCGGCCCTGGAGAAGCTGCGCACGACACTGATCGCCGCGATCCGTGCCGACTGCGCCGTGGCGATCGAACGAAATTGGCGAACCGCACTGCGCCCCGGGCTCTCCGAAGACGGGGCCGCCGATGCGATGGCGACGATGATGTCACCGGCTGTGTACTCCACCCTCGTCGCTGACATGGGCTGGTCACCCGATCGCTACCAAGAGTGGCTGGCCCATGCGTTACCGCATCTGCTCCTGCGACCGGAGCTCTTGTGCGAGCCACCCGGCCGCTGAGGGCGACCAGCGCGGTGAAATCAGCCGTGCGGGCAACGCGGCGGAGAAGCCGGCGACGGGTCGCATGCTGAGCAAGGTCACCGATACGCTGGAGGTCGTCGGCGTGTCGATGGCGTTGTGCGCGAACGCGCGTGATAACCCGGTGGCACACTTGCCGCGACGCTGATGAGGGAGTAGCCATGCCGGGGATCGCCGAGATCGCTCTGGGGGCGGCGCCCATCGCGGGCGGAGCACTGCTTGGCATCGCAGCGGGCACTCTGAAGGGTCCGGATGTCCGCGGCGGAATCATCAAAGACCTGGACCTGCTGGAACGAATCCCGCCTGAGCAGGCCGAGCGGCGCCAGCGGCTGCAGCGGGCCATCGACCAGCGCATCGACGACCTGATCGCGACCGCGGAGAAAACACGGGAGCTACGACAGGCCGCTGCCTCCTACAAAGGGAACTGGCGCGACGTGCTCGTTTTCGCCTGCGCCGTGCTGTTCACGATCGTGTGGTGGCACGTCGACCACGATCGGACGAATTGGCTGGTGATGCTCATCGTGATGATCATCGCGACCGTGGTCGCCGGCATCTACGCCGCGCGCGGACTGCTGCGGTCAGTGCGGTTGCTGCTGCGCAGGCGTCGCAACCCTCAGTAGTGGTAGGTATCCGACGGCGCCGGAATGTGCGCCGGATCGTCGACGTCGTCGAACTCGGACACCTCGATGCCGTATGCGCGGGCCAGGTCGAGGATCTTGTTGGCCCTGGCGATCCGCGGTAGGTCCGAGCCGTTGCGAATCTCGCCGCCGTCGCGTTCGAACTCGGTGAAAAATTCCTTGGCCCAAGCGATCTCGTCGGCAGAAGGGGCCAGTCCTTCGTTGACGGTAGCGCACTGCTCCGGCGTCAGGCAGATCTTGCCGGTCATGCCGAACTCGACGGAGACTGCGGTGGCCTCGATGAGTTTGAGCGCACTCGAACCGACGGTCGGACCGTCGATGGCGCTCGGCAGGTGAGCGGCCTTCGCCGCGATCGTGAACCGCGACCGCGCATACGCCAGGGTGGTCGGGCTTTCGCCGAAGCCGGTGTCACGCCGGAAGTCGCCGATTCCGAAGGCGAGCCGGAACGTGCCCTTGGCCGCGGCGATGGCGGTGATGCGCTCCAGCCCCCGCGCCGTCTCGACCAGTGCGACGATCGGCACGTTCGGCAGCCGGTTGGCGGTTTCAGTGACGTGGTCGACGGATTCGACCATCGCCAGCATCACCCCGCCGACCGAAGTCCTGCCCAGGGCGTCGAGGTCATCTGCCCACCACGGCGTCCCGAAACCGTTGACCCGGACCCAGTCGGTGTTGCCGTCGTCGAGCCAGCGGACCACGTTGTCGCGGGCGACGGCCTTGTCCTTCGGCGCGACCGCGTCTTCGATATCGAGGACGACGACGTCCGCTGCAGACCGCACCGCGGGCGTGAACCGTTCGTACTGTGCGCCGTTGACCAGAAGCCAGCTGCGGGCGAGCACCGGGTCGATACGCGAGCCGACCTCGTCGTGTTCCGGATAAGTGTCGGGTTCGTGATCTTCCATCGGATCATCGTCGCGTATCACTGCGGCGCGGCGTGCTCGGACGGAGTCAATTGGGAAGCGCGGATTCGAACAGCTCCTGCAGCGCTATCCAATGCCGCTCGGCGGCCTCCTCGTCGTACGGCGCGTTGTCGGGCACCGCGAAGCCGTGCCCGGCCGGATAGAACTCGACCGTGTGGGCGACATCGGCCGCGGTCAGAGCCTTGTCGAGGGTCTCGGCGTCCGCGCTGGTGAAGCCGTGGTCGTTCGCTGCGCCGGCGACGTACACGGTGGCCTTCATCCGGTCGGCGAGAAGGTGTGGGCTAGACGGCTCGTCGGTGACCAGGCCGCTGGCGTGGAAGGAGCCCGCGGCCGCGACCCGGTCGGGCACCCGGCCGGCGACGATCACCGAGGTCCGCCCACCCATGCAGTAGCCGCATACGCCGAACGCGTCGCCCTTGACCTCGGGGCGCGACGCGAGGAAGTCGAAGAAAGCCGCGGCATCGCCGGCCATCATGTCGGGCGTGATCGACGAGATCATCCCGAACAGACGCTTACGCTGTCGGGCGTCGGTGAAAGCGGTCCGCATGTCGAAGGGCTCCCACTCGCCGTGGCGGTAGTACACGTCGGGCAACAGCACGGCGTGACCGAAGCCGGCCAGTCGCGCGGCCATCTCCTGGAAGGTGTCGCGGACTCCACCGGCGTCGACGTACATCACGACGCCGGTCCACGGCCCGGGGCCGTTCGGGGTGTGCAGGGTGGCGGGACAGGCGCCGTCGGGAGTGGTGACGGTCGTGGAGATGCTCGGCATGGCCTCCGTTCTACTCGTCCGGTTTGGAAGTAAGCTGACCGACGTGCCGATCGCCACTCCTTACGAGGATCTACTGCGGCTGGTGATGGAGCGCGGGACGCCCAAGTCGGACCGCACCGGCACCGGTACCCGCAGCCTTTTCGGCCACCAGATGCGCTACGACCTGGCGGCGGGCTTTCCGCTCATCACCACCAAGAAGGTGCACACCAAGTCCATCGTCTACGAGCTGCTGTGGTTCCTGCGCGGCGACTCGAACGTGGGCTGGCTACAGGACCACGGTGTCACCATCTGGAACGAATGGGCCTCTGCCACAGGGGATCTGGGGCCGGTCTACGGGGTGCAGTGGCGGTCCTGGCCGACGCCTTCCGGCGAGCACATCGACCAGATCAGTGGGGCGCTGGAGCTGCTGAAATCCGACCCGGACTCGCGGCGCAACATCGTCTCGGCGTGGAACGTCGGCGAGATTCCGCGGATGGCGCTCCCACCGTGCCACGCGTTCTTCCAGTTCTATGTGGCCCACGGCAAGTTGTCATGTCAGCTGTACCAGCGCAGCGCCGACCTGTTCCTCGGAGTGCCGTTCAACATCGCCAGCTACGCGCTGCTGACCCACATGATGGCCGCCCAGGCCGGGCTGGACGCCGGCGAGTTCATCTGGACCGGCGGCGACTGCCACATCTACGACAACCACGTCGAGCAGGTGCAGCTGCAACTGAGCCGCGACCCGCGCCCGTATCCGGAACTCGTTCTCGCACCACGGGATTCGATCTTCGACTACACCTACTCCGACATCGCGATCCTCAACTACGATCCGCACCCGGCGATCAAGGCTCCGGTTGCGGTCTAACGTCGGCCTGATCTGGGCCCAGTCGACGTCTGGCGTCATCGGTCGCGGCGGCGGCATCCCGTGGCGCCTGCCGGAAGATCAAGCGCGATTCAAGGAACTCACGATGGGCCGCACTGTGGTCATGGGCAGGCTGACGTGGGAATCGCTGCCCGTCAAGGTGCGGCCACTGCCGGGACGCCACAACGTGGTGCTGACCCGCCGGCCCGACTACGTGGCCGAGGGCGCCCGGGTGGTTCACACCCTGCAGGATGCGCTGGCCGACGACACCACCTGGGTGATCGGCGGGAACGAGGTCTATGCGCTGGCGCTGCCAATCGCCACCCGCTGCGAGGTCACCGAGGTCGACCTCGACCTGCACCGCGAAGACGACGACGCGTTGGCGCCGGTACTCGACGAGGGCTGGGCCGGCGTGACGGGGGACTGGCTCACCAGCGCCTCCGGGCTGCGCTACCGGTTCCACAGCTACCGGCGCACCTGACGCCTCAAGCCCTCGGCGAGCGCTCAGCTACGTACGCTTCCTACCGCGGATTGCGTACGTAACTGAGCGCTCGGCGACGATGTTGTCGGTGCTGTGCTGCACGATGGCAGGGTGCCGACCAGACTCACGGCCGCTCAGGCGCGACGGGTCGCCGTCGCGGCGCAGGGCTTCGCCGGGGCGAAACCGACCGGCGCGCTCACCCGCGCACACCTGCGACGACTGATCTCGCGGATCCAGGTGCTGCAACTGGACTCGGTGTCGGTGTCGGTGCGCGCGCACTACGCGCCGGTGTTCAGCCGGCTCGGGCCTTACGACCGCGGCGTGCTGGACCGGGCGGCGTGGAGCCATTCCGCGCGATCTCCCCGGCTGCTGGTGGAGTACTGGGCGCACGAGGCGGCGTTGATGGCCGTCGAGGACTGGCCGCTGCTGCGCTGGCGGATGCGGGAGTACACGCATGGCCGGTGGGGCAGGCACATCGTGAGGAAGAACGCGAAGCTGGCCGAGCGGATCGTCGGCGCGGTGACCGAGTTGGGGCCGTCGACGGCGGGCCAGATCGCGGCGTACCTCGGTGCCGAACAGCGCGGCAGGAAGGGGCCGTGGTGGAACCGCAGCGACACGAAGTGGGTGACCGAGGCGCTGTGGTCGTCCGGAGTGTTCGCAACGGCCACCCGGGTGGGTTTCGCCCGGTATTACGACCTCGCCGAGCGGGTGCTGCCGGTCGAGGTGGTGACACGTGAGGTCGACGACGAGGAAGCGGTACGGGAACTGGTGTTACGCGCATCCGGGGCGTTGGGCGTCGGCACCGAACAGGACATCCGCGACTATTTCCGGATGGCACCGGGCCAGGTGAAGCCGGCGATCGCGAAGCTGGTTGCCGACGGCGCGCTGGAACCGGTCGAGGTCGACGGGTGGACGGCCCCGGCGTATCTGCGGGCGGGGCAAATCATGCCGAGGCGCGACCGCGGCACCGCGCTGCTGTGCCCCTTCGACCCCCTGATCTTTTTTCGGCCGCGCGTCGAGCGGTTGTTCGGCGGTTTCAAGTACCGCATCGAGATCTACACGCCGGCCGCCAAACGTCAGTACGGGTACTACGTGTGGCCGTTTCTGCTCGACGGCGAACTCGTCGGCCGGGTCGACCTGAAGGCCGATCGGGGCAGCGACGCGCTGCACGTCGTCGGTGCGTTCACTGAGCCAACTGCAGAACGTTCGCGGGTGGCGTCGGCGCTGGCGGGCGAATTGCGGTCGATGGCGTCGTGGTTGGCGCTTGCTGAGGTGAGAGTCGGGGCGCACGGCGACCTGGCACCGGCGCTGAGCGCGGTTCTGAACTGACGCTTAGACGCAGTCGGCGCAGACCATCCGGTCGCCGGACTGCAGCGCGAGTCGGCTGTGGTGCTGCACCAGGAAGCAACTCGAGCAGGTGAACTCGTCGGCCTGCTTCGGGATCACCCGCACGGTGAGCTCCTCACCCGACAGGTCCATGTCGGGCAGATCGATGGAGTCGACCGGGTCGCCGTCGTCGACGTCGAGTACCGCCACATCGACCTGGCCGCGCCGCCGGGCTGCGATCGCCTCGAGCGACTCGTCGGCCGACTCGTCGCTTTCCTTGACGCGAGGTGCGTCGTAATCGGTGGCCATCACTCACCCTCCCTCTCTGGATCGTCCCTGAGTAACGCCGATGGAGAATCGCTTTGTTCCCGGCCCGCTCACGGTCGAAACCTGAATTCTCATGCTTTGTTGGGTCGGGCCGGACGCACCACGATCACAATGGCGGACCACGTTAGGGTGAGCCGTGGCCGAGACCACGCCGCTGCGCGTGCAACTGATCGCCAAGACGGAGTTCCTGGCACCGCCGGATGTGCCCTGGGAAACCGAGGCCGACGGTGGACCGGCGCTGGTCGAGTTCGCCGGCAGGGCGTGCTATCAGAGTTGGTCGAAGCCCAATCCTCGGACCGCCACCAACGCCGGCTACATCCGCCACATCATCGACGTCGGACACTTCTCGGTGCTCGAGCATGCGTCGGTCTCCTTTTACATCACCGGCATCTCGCGGTCGTGCACGCACGAGTTGATCCGGCACCGCCATTTCTCGTACTCGCAACTCTCGCAGCGGTTCGTCCCGGAGCACGAAGCGCAAGTGGTGGTGCCGCCGGGCATGGAGGACGATCCCGAGCTGACTGAGATCTTCGCCGCCGCCGCCGACGCGAGCCGCGCGACCTACACCGAACTGCTCAAACGGCTGGAGGCGAAGTTCGCTGACCAGCCGAATGCGGTGTTGCGGCGCAAGCAGGCGCGCCAGGCCGCGCGCGCGGTACTGCCGAACGCCACCGAGACTCGGATCGTCGTCACCGGCAACTATCGGGCATGGCGGCACTTCATCGCCATGCGGGCCAGCGAGCACGCCGACGTGGAGATTCGCCGACTCGCCATCGAATGCCTGCGCCGACTCGTCGACGTGGCACCGCAGGTGTTCAGCGACTTCGAGGTCTACACGCTGGCAGATGGCACGGAGGTCGCCACGTCCCCTCTGGCCACGGAAGCGTGACGACAAGCGAGTAATCTGAGCGCCGTGACCACCAGCGGAATCGACGCGACGGCCCCGTTGGGCACCGTGCTGACCGCGATGGTGACTCCGTTCCAGGCCGACGGCTCGCTGGACACCGACGCCGCGGCCCGGTTGGCCAACCGGCTCGTCGACTCCGGTTGTGACGGTCTGGTGCTGTCGGGTACCACCGGCGAGTCCCCGACCACCACGGACGAAGAGAAGATCACGCTGTTGCGCGCGGTGCTCGAGGCGGTCGGTGACCACGCACGCGTCGTCGCCGGGATCGGCACGTACGACACTGCGCACAGTGTGCACGGAGCGAAGCTTGCCGCCGCCGAGGGCGCCCACGGGTTACTGGCGGTGACGCCGTACTACTCGCGGCCGCCGCAGGCGGGTCTGATCGCGCACTTCGGCGCGATCGCCGACGCCACGGACCTTCCGGTGATGCTGTACGACATCCCGCCGCGCTCGGTCATTCCGATCGACTGGGACACCATCCGCAAGCTTGCCGAACATCCCAACATCGTCGCCGTGAAGGACGCCAAGGGCGATCTGCACGGCGGCGGGCAGATCATCGCCGAGACCGGGCTGGCGTACTACTCCGGAGACGATGCGCTGAACCTGCCCTGGTTGGCGATGGGCGCCGTCGGTTTCGTCAGCGTCTGGGGACACGTGGCCGCCAGCCACCTGCGAGAGATGTTCTCGGCCTTCCAGTCCGGCGACATCGCGACGGCGCGCAAGATCAACGTCACCCTCGGACCGCTGGAGCGCGCTCAAGCCCGCCTCGGCGGGGTGACGCTGTCGAAGGCGGGCTTGCGGTTGCAGGGCTTCGAGGCCGGCGATCCCAGGCTGCCGCAGGTGCCTGCCACTGCCGAACAACTCGACGAGTTGGCCGCAGATATGCGGGCGGCCGCGGTGCTGCGGTAGTGAACGAAGAGTTCAACCCACCGGGGCCGCTGGCCCCAGGCGGATTGCGGGTCACTGCATTGGGCGGGATCAGCGAAATCGGCCGAAACATGACCGTTTTCGAGCATCTGGGCCGACTGTTGATCGTCGACTGCGGAGTGTTGTTCCCGACGCACGACGAGCCCGGCGTCGACCTGATCCTGCCCGACCTGCGCCTCATCGCAGACCGCCTCGACGAGGTGGAGGCCCTGGTGCTCACCCATGCGCACGAGGACCATATCGGCGCGATTCCGTTCCTGCTCAAACTACGGCGCGACATCCCGGTCGTCGGCTCGAGGTTCACGCTTGCGCTGGTGGCCGAAAAGTGCCGCGAGCACCGCATCAAGCCCGTCTTCGTCGAAGTCGACGAGGGGCAGAGCTCGAGGCACGGTGTGTTCGAGTGCGAGTATTTCGCCGTCAACCATTCGATTCCCGGCTGTCTGGCCATCGCGATCCACACCGGCGCCGGCACCGTGCTGCACACCGGTGACATCAAGCTCGACCAGTCGCCGCCCGACGGCAAACCCACCGACCTGCCCGGAATGTCGCGACTGGGCGATGCCGGCGTGGACCTGTTTCTGTGCGACTCCACGAACGCCGAGATCCCCGGGGTCGGGCCATCGGAGAGCGAGATCGGCCCGAACATGCACCGGCTGATCCGCAGCGCACAGGGCCGCGTCATCGTCGCCTGCTTCGCCTCAAACGTCGGTCGTGTGCAACAGATCATCGACGCATCGGTGGCACTCGGCCGCAAGGTGGCTTTCGTCGGCCGGTCGATGGTCCGCAACATGGGGATCGCCAAGGAACTCGGCTATCTCACGCTGGCCAACGATGACGACATCGTCGACATCGGCGCAGCGGAGATGATGGCCCCCGAGCGCGTTGTGCTGGTCACCACCGGTACGCAGGGCGAACCGATGGCGGCGCTGTCGCGGATGTCGCGCGGCGAGCATCGCAGTATCACGCTGACGGCGGGCGACCTCATCATCATGTCGTCGTCGCAGATACCGGGTAACGAGGAAGCGATCTTCGGGGTGCTCGACGCCTTGGCCAAGATCGGCGCCCGCGTCGTGACCAATGCGCAAGTCCGCGTGCATGTTTCCGGACACGCCTACGCCGGAGAGTTGCTGTTCCTCTACAACGGCGTGCGCCCGCGCAATGTGATGCCCGTGCACGGCACCTGGCGGATGCTGCGGGCCAACGCGGGCCTGGCGGCCCGCACGGGGGTTCCGGAGGAGAACATCGTGCTCGCCGAGAACGGGGTGAGCGTCGATCTGGTTGCGGGCCGGGCGTCGATCGCCGGCGCGGTGCCGACCGGGAAGATGTTCGTCGACGGTCTCGTCACTGGTGACGTGGGCGACGCCGTGGTCGGTGATCGGCTCACGCTCTCTTCGGGATTCATCGGTATCACCGTCGTCGTCCAGCGCGGTACCGG
Organism: Mycolicibacterium sp. ND9-15; assembly: GCF_035918395.1. NCBI lineage: Bacteria > Bacillati > Actinomycetota > Actinomycetes > Mycobacteriales > Mycobacteriaceae > Mycobacterium > Mycobacterium jinjuense. Next base: position 512,801 of record NZ_CP142362.1, on the reverse strand, counting down.
TAAGCCGGCGGCCCCGCCACACCTGCACTCGCGCGGCTTCTCCGAGGACCCGAAGGCGCTGGAACCGGCCGGCCGCAGGATCGAGGAGGCGCTCGAAGCCCTTGTCTCCGAACGTGTCACCGATGTCAACCGCATCGCCCAGGCGTCGCGGCGGGCGGTCGGAAAGTGGGTGGGGGAGACGTACCGGCGCCAGCCGATGATCGTGCCGACGGTGATCGAGATCTGACGGCGGCTGTTGCTTCGCCGCGAAATAGCATTCATGGTCGCTGATTCGCGATGACCACAGCCATGGTTTCTCTTTCGGCGCTTTCTCAGCGCTTGTTGACCGACCCGGCGTCGACGGGAAGTGCGACGCCGGTGATGTAACGCGCGGCGTCGGAGACCAGCCACGCCACCGCGTTGGCGATGTCCTCTGGCTGCAACACCTGTACCGGCAGCGCGTTGCCCATCTCCTGCGGTGTCTTGTCCGCGATGCTGCCCAGCCACTCCCGAGTGGCGTCGTTGTTGATCATCGGGGTGTCCACGCCGGCCGGATGCACCGAGTTCACTCGGATATTGTGTTGCGCAAGCAGATTGGCGTACAGGCGCATCAGGCCGACGATGCCGTGCTTGGCCGCGACGTAACCGATCGCGCCGGGGTCGTCGCTGCCCATCCCGACCAGGCCCACCACCGAACTGGTCAACACGATCGAGCCGCCATCGCCGTGAGCGATCAACGGTTCCTTCGCCACCTCGACCGTGTGGTGCACCCCGGTGAGGTTCACGTCGATCACGTCGCGCCACCCATCGGCGCCCGACTGCATCGGGGCGATACCGGCGTTGGCGACGACGATGTCGAGGCGGCCGAACTCGTCGAGACCCGCCTGCAACGCCGAAGCCAGGCCGTCCCGGTCGCGAACGTCGGCCTGGCGCGCCACGATTCGCGCGCCGATGTCCTCGACCAGCTTGACCGTCGCGGCGAGATCGTCCGCTGTCGCCAGCGGGTACGGCACCGAAGCGATCTGGTCGCAGATGTCGACCGCGATGATGTCCGCGCCATCGGCCGCCAGCCTGACCGCCTCCGCGCGGCCCTGACCCCTGGCGGCGCCGGTGATGAACGCGACTTTGCCTGCGAGCCCGGACATCAGGGCCGCAGGGCGCCCTTGCTGGGATCACCCGCGACAACCGGTTGCAGCATCTTGATGTCCGGCGCACCGTCGAGGTGCTCGCCGACCGCGCCGAACAGCGTCGCGATGGCCGGTGCGGTGCTGTGGGTCTTCAACGCGTCCTCGTTTGCCCACTGCTCGACGAACACGAAGGTTCCGTTGGCTTCGTGCAACGCGTAGAGCTCACAGCCGGGTTCGGTATGCACTGCCTCGATGGCGTTCTTGCACGCCTCCCGAACGGTGTCAACGGATTCGGGTTTGGCGGTCATGGTCGCGACGACGACTACAGGCATGGGCGGCGGGACTCCTCGTTGAGTGCGGGCTGAACGAGTGCACAGCCTACTCACCGCACCGCGGGGACCTCAGACCACGTCGACCCAGATCGTGAAGGCCGCCGCGGCTATCGCGACCACGATGAGGCCGACGGTGTCCACAGCCCCGATCCGCGGCGCTTCGGTTCGGTGGATACGTAACTCTCGCGCGAGCAGAAACAACGGGAACGTCACGCTGATCGCGATCAAGAACGAGGCGACGACGTAGACCCAGACGAATCGGATGCCGTGCTTGCGGGCCTCGAGCACCATGAAGATCACCGCGGCAAGAAGAAACAAGGTGATATCGGCGGTGATCGAACGCGCTGCGGCGTTGACTTTGGTGTCCTCCCAGAACACGGAGAAGAACTCGGCCCCGCGCTCGGCGTAGGCCAGATTCTGGCTCCACGTCGCGATCAACGCGGCGAGCGCGATGGCGGCGTAGCTGGTGCAGAGCACCTTGGTGGCGGTCGGCAGCCCTGCCGGCCTGTCGGTATCGGTCATTTCCGCACGGTATGTCGCGAAAGGGCGTCAATCGATACGGATCTGTTACCCGTGTGGCAGATGGTGAACTTGGGGCTGCAGCGACTAGTCTTACAGGCATGCCTAGTAAGACCGCCGCCCGTTCCGGAAACCGTTCCAGCAGGTCAAAGACGGGTTCGCGAGCGGGCAACCGGACGGCACCGCGGCGTAAGCCGGCGCGTCGCCGGAACCCGTCGGCGATCTCGTCGGCGGGCGCCTCGGTGGGGCGCGGTGTGCGGGCGGGCTGGCTGATACTGGCCAAGGGCGCCGGCACCACCGCGCGTTCGGTCGGTCGTGCCCGCGACCTCGAACCCGGTCATCGCCGCGACGGCATCGCGCTGGCGCTACTCGGCATGGCTGTGATCGTCGCCGCGAGTTCGTGGTTCGAGGCCGCAGGCCCGGTGGGCGAGTGGCTCGACACGTTCGTGCGGATGCTGATCGGTGCCGCCGTCGTGCTCGTTCCGCTCGCGCTGGCCGCGGTGGGAATCGCGCTCATGCGCACCGAACCGGATCCAGATGCCAGGCCGAGGCTGATCCTCGGTTCGGCGATGATCGCGCTGCCCGCACTCGGCTTGTGGCATCTGTGGGCCGGTTCGCCGCAGGACCCGGGCGCCCGGCAACATGCCGCGGGCTTCTTCGGCTTCGCGATCGGCGGTCCGCTCTCCGACGGGCTGACACCCTGGATCGCCGCGCCTCTGCTGTTCATCGGTGTGCTGTTCGGCGTGTTGCTGGTGACCGGAACGACCATCCGCGAAGTGCCGTCGACCGTCCGCGCGATGTTCTCCACGCGGCCCTACGACTACGACTACGAGGAATACGACGACGAGGACACCGCCGTCATCTCCGAGTCCGAGGACTTCTCCGACGGTTACTTCGACAACTCACTCCCACCCGGCCCACCCGACGATCAGTCGGGGTACGGCGACGCAGATCAGGCATGGCCGACGCGGACGCCCATGGAGAACTATCCGATCTCCGACGAGGCGCCCACGGTTCCCGAGCCGACCGCCAAGACTCGCAAGAAGAAGGCCGCCAAACAGCAGGCGCTGTCACTGGACCGTGTGGTCGACGGACCGTACGCGCTACCGTCGCTGGATCTGCTGATCACCGGCGATCCGCCCAAACGCCGCAGCGCCGGCAACGACCGCATGATCGAGGCGATCACCGAGGTACTCGACCAGTTCAAGGTCGACGCATCGGTCACCGGCTGCACCCGTGGCCCGACCGTCACCCGCTACGAGGTCGAACTCGGCCCCGGCGTCAAGGTCGAGAAGATCACTGCGCTGCAACGCAATATCGCCTACGCGGTCGCGACCGAAAGCGTCCGGATGCTGGCACCGATACCCGGCAAGTCAGCGGTCGGCATCGAGGTTCCCAACGTGGACCGGGAAATGGTCCGGCTCGCCGACGTGCTCACCGACCCGGCCACCCGGGGCGTCCACCACCCGCTGGTCATCGGCCTGGGCAAAGATATTGAGGGCGAGTACATTTCGGCGAACCTCGCCAAGATGCCCCACCTGCTGGTCGCCGGCTCGACCGGGTCGGGCAAGTCGAGTTTCGTGAACTCCATGCTGGTGTCGCTGCTCGTGCGGGCCACGCCGGAGGAGGTCAGGATGATCCTGGTCGACCCGAAGATGGTGGAACTCACGCCCTACGAGGGCATTCCGCACCTGATCACGCCGATCATCACCCAGCCCAAGAAGGCCGCCGCCGCGCTGGCGTGGCTGGTGGAGGAGATGGAGCAGCGCTACCAGGACATGCAGGCCTCACGGGTGCGCCACATCGACGACTTCAACAAGAAGGTCCGCTCCGGTGAGATCACCGCACCGCTGGGCAGCCAGCGTGAGTACAAGCCCTACCCGTACATCGTCGCGATCGTCGACGAGTTGGCCGACCTGATGATGACCGCCCCGCGCGACGTCGAGGACGCGATCGTGCGCATCACCCAGAAGGCCCGCGCCGCAGGCATTCACCTGGTGCTGGCCACGCAGCGACCTTCGGTGGACGTCGTCACCGGTTTGATCAAGACCAACGTGCCGTCGCGCCTGGCGTTCGCCACCTCGTCGTTGACCGACAGCCGCGTCATCCTCGACCAGCAGGGTGCCGAGAAGCTGATCGGCATGGGCGACGGGCTGTTCCTGCCGATGGGCGCCAACAAGCCGATCCGACTGCAGGGCGCCTTCATCACCGACGACGAGATCCACGCTGTCGTCGAGGCGACCAAGGCGCAGGCCGAACCGGAGTACACCGAGGGCGTCACGAACGCCAAGACCAACAGCGAGCGCACCGACGTTGACCCGGACATCGGCGACGATATGGACGTCTTCCTGCAGGCGGTCGAACTCGTGGTGTCCAGCCAGTTCGGGTCGACGTCGATGTTGCAGCGCAAACTGCGCGTCGGGTTCGCCAAAGCCGGCCGGCTCATGGATCTGATGGAGACCCGCAGCATCGTCGGGCCCAGCGAGGGGTCCAAGGCTCGCGAGGTGCTCGTCAAACCCGATGAGTTGGCCGCAACGCTCGCGTTGATCCGCGGCGGGGACATCGGTAGCGACAACGACGACGACGAGTGATTTCGGTGCGCAACAAGTCGCCACGCGATCGGTAGCGCACCGAAATCGCTACAACGTGAGCAGCATTCGCGTGTTGCCGAGGATGTTCGGCTTGACGTAGGACAGGTCGAGGAACTCCGCGACACCCGTGTCATACGAGCGGCACATCTCTTCGTAGACCTCTGCGGTGACCGGTGTGCCGTCGATCTCGCTGAACCCGTGCCTGGTGAAGAAGTCGACTTCGAAGGTGAGCACGAAGATCCGCTGAAGGCGCAGTTCGCGGGCGACGTCGAGCAACCGGTCGACGATCGCATGCCCGACGCCATGGCCCCTGACCTTCGGGTGCACCGCGACGGTGCGCACCTCGCCGAGGTCGGACCACAGCACGTGCAGGGCGCCGCAGCCGATCAGTTCGCCACCCTGTTCGGCGACCCAGAACTCCTGCACGGCCTCGTAGAGCGTCACCAAGTTCTTCTCCAGCAGGATCTTGCCGGAGTAGATGTCGACCAAGGCCTTGATGGCGGGGACATCCGAGGTTCGCGCACGCCGCACGACGACCTCGCCGGATTCTGCGCTCACACGTGGAGAGTATCGGCTCACCGCAACCGATATTCTGTTGCGGTGTCGGGCCAACCCCATACCGATCCGCTGGTTCCGCGCGCCCGTGTAGCGAACGTCGCGAATGTGCTCACCGGCGTGCGGATGGTGTTGGTTCCCGTCTTCCTGGTGCTGCTCTTTTTCGGTGACGGTCATGAAACATTTTGGCGGATAGCCGCATTCGTGGTGTTTTGCATCGCGGTGATCACCGACCGGTTCGACGGGGCGCTGGCCCGCAGCTACGGCATGGTGACGGAGTTCGGCACACTGGCCGACCCCATCGCCGACAAGGCCCTCATCGGCGCAGCGCTGATCGGGCTTTCGATGCTGGGCGACCTGCCGTGGTGGATCACGGTGGTGATCCTCATCCGGGAGGTCGGCATCACGGTGCTGCGGTTCGCAGTGCTGCGGCACGGGGTGATACCCGCCAGTCGGGGCGGCAAGCTCAAGACCTTGATTCAAGCGGTGGCGATCGGACTGTTCATCCTGCCCTTGTCCGGTGCGTGGCTGTCCGTCGCCTGGGTGATCATGTGGGCGGCGGTGGTCCTGACGGTCATCACCGGCGTCGATTACGTCGTTTCCGCGATCAGGGACTCCCGTGGTCGACCCGCTGATCTGTGACGACGCCCGCGCGCTGGTGGCCGACCTCACCGTGCGCGGCCAGACCGTGGCGACCGCCGAATCCCTGACTGCGGGTCTGCTGGCGGCGACGCTGGCGGGCGTGGCGGGGGCGAGCGTGGTGTTGCGCGGCGGCCTGATCACCTATGTGGAGGGCACGAAGATCTCGCTGGCCGGGGTGCCACGCGAGGTGCTCGACGAGGTCGGCCCCGTCGCGGGGCCGACCGCGCGGGCGCTGGCGGTCGGCGCCCAACAGCGCTGCGAGGCGACCTGGGGTGTGGGCCTCACCGGGGTCGCCGGACCCGAACCACACGGCGGCCATCCGGTCGGCACGGTGTTCCTCGGAATCGCCGGACCCGTAGAGACCGAGGTCGTCGAGTTGGCGCTGGCCGGATCGAGGTGGGAGATCCGGTTCGCGGCGGTCCAGGAGGCCGTCGCACGACTGCGGTCGGCCATCGAGGAGCAGTGAACCCACCAGTGATACCTGCAATGATCCGCGCGATCCGGGAACCAACGGGCCCGCCCGCGGCGTTGCCCTACTAGATGCCCTACTAGATGCCCTACTAGATCCCCAGCCACCGACTCCGGAGGGAGAGCACGATGACGGCATTGCTTCGCGAGGTGATCGGCGATGTGCTGCGTCGGGCCCGCGTCGACCAGGGACGCACCCTGCGCGAAGTCTCCGATACTGCGCGCGTCAGCCTGGGCTACCTCTCCGAGGTCGAACGCGGACGCAAGGAAGCCTCGAGCGAACTGCTCAACGCGATCTGCGGCGCTCTCGACGTTCCGCTGTCACGGGTACTCTCCGACGCCGGTCAGGAGATGGAGCGCGAGGAGCGCGCAGCGTTCGCGGGTGCCGCGAACATCGACGCCGCGACCAAGGTCGTCATTCCGCAGGTTGTGTCCATGGCGGTCGCCTGACCCAGTTGCGGCACTGAGTGGGTGTGGCGATGCGCGCCGACCCGATAGATTGGCAGCACGGTAAGCCGGGCCGGCGAGTCCGAGACAACGACACGAAGGCGGAGTGAACTGACATGGCCAACCCGTTCGTCAAGGCGTGGAAGTACCTCATGGCGCTGTTCAGCTCCAAGGTGGACGAGTACGCCGACCCGAAAGTGCAGATCCAGCAGGCCATCGAGGAAGCCCAGCGCCAGCATCAGGCACTGACCCAGCAGGCCGCCCAGGTGATCGGCAACCAGCGTCAGTTGGAGATGCGCCTCAACCGTCAACTCGCGGAGATCGAGAAGTTGCAGGTCAATGTCCGGCAGGCGCTGACCCTGGCCGATCAGGCCACCGCATCCGGCGACGCCGCCAAGGCCACCGAGTACAACAACGCCGCCGAAGCGTTCGCCGCCCAGCTGGTCACCGCCGAGCAGAGCGTCGAGGACCTCAAGGCGCTGCACGACCAGGCGCTGAACGCGGCAGGTCAGGCCAAGAAGGCCGTCGAGCAGAACGCGATGATGCTGCAGCAGAAGATCGCCGAGCGTACCAAGCTGCTCTCCCAGCTCGAACAGGCCAAGATGCAGGAGCAGGTGAGCTCGTCGCTGCGGTCGATGAGCGAGCTGGCCGCCCCGGGTACCACGCCCAGCCTCGACGAGGTGCGCCAGAAGATCGAGCGCCGTTACGCCAACGCCATGGGCGAGGCCGAGCTGGCACAGAATTCCGTGCAGGGCCGCATGCTGGAGGTTCAGCAGGCCAGCGTGCAGATGGCCGGGCATTCGCGGCTGGAGCAGATCCGCGCCTCGATGCGTGGCGAGCAGCTGCCCGCCGGCGGTAGTGCCGCCGCGCAGCCGGCGACCCCGGCGGCCAATCCACAGCAGGCGACGCCGGAAAACCCGCTGTCCCAATAACCAAGGACCACCAGTGAGTTCGCGAACGAGTCGACCCGAGCCCTGGCGCTCGATGGTGCAGCGGGGTATCCAGAACGGAATAGACACGGCAGCAGAGTGGTCCGACGTGCTGGCCGACAAACTGAACGCCGCCGCGGACCCGCGCGCGAAGCTGCTGCGCAAACGGCGCTGGGCGCTGCGATTCACGGTCTTCTTCACGATCTCCTGCGTGTTCTGGATCGGCGTGACCGGATTGGTGGCGGCATGGGATACCCCTGCCTGGGCGCTGCTCATTCCGTCGCCGATCGCGGTCGGTGCGGCGTTCTTGGCCACGCTGACGTTCCTGCGTTACCGATGGCTGCGGCGCGAGCCCTTACCGCCACCGCGATCCCGTGCCACCCGACGGCTGCCACCGTGGGGATCGGCCGCGCGCCAGCCAATGGCGGCGCTGGCGGCCTCCGAGCGCGGGTTGTTCTCGCTGCTCGGCGTGATGGAGCGGGGACGGATGCTGCCCGCGGACGAGCTTCGCGAGCTGACCGCCGCGGCCAACCACACCGCCGCCACCATGGCCGCGACCGCGAACGAGGTGACGTCGATGGAGCGCGTCATCCACTCCACGCCGCAGTCACGCGACCATCTGGCGCACACCATCCGCGCCTTCACCGCACAACTGGACCACGGCGCCCGTCAGTACAACGAAATGGTCAGTGCCGCTGCGCAGCTGGTGTCAGCTGCGAACGCCGGTCCGACGTCGACCTCGCCGATGTGGCAACAGCGTTATCGGGACGAGTTGTCCAACGCCACCGACCGCCTCATCGGCTGGGCGCAGGCGTTCGACGAACTCGGCCACATCCGCGGCGCGTAACCGGCTACATCGTGGGACGCAGCGACGGGAACAGCGTTGCGGCGACACCGCGCAGGATGGCCTTGAGCATATCGACGGTGTCGAAGTAGTCGCGCCACAACGTGATTCGGCCGGCGTGCACTTCGAACGTCCCGCATACCCAGAACTGCACGCGCACCGGCCCGAACATCAACGCGTCGGTGCGTTCGGTGAGCACGGAGTTACCGTCGGCCGCGATGCGATGCATTTTCACCTCGAAGCCGACGCGGCCCTGACCGCGGCGCATCAGGCCGATGATGCGCCGGCGGCCGCGGATCGTGGGATAGCCGACGTTATGCCATTCGGCGTGGTCGGCCAGCAACCCCTCAGCGGTGTCGTAATCCTCGTCCTGCAGGGCATACAGGAAAGTCTCCACCGCCCGGATGTTGTCGACGTCGGTGCTCAGTCCGGAAGCCTGGTCGGTCATGGGGCAAGCCTAGTGCCGAGGCGGTGTGGCAGGGTAGGCCAAGTGCGCGTTGCCGTGGTGGCAGGACCCGATCCGGGGCACGCCTTCCCGGCTATCGCGTTGTGCCTGCGGTTCCTGGTCGCGCACGACTCACCAACGCTGTTCACGGGGACCCGATGGCTCGACACGGCACGCGGCGAGGGCATCGACGCCTGCGAACTGGATGGCCTGGATCCGACGTCGGCCGACGACGACGCCGACGCTGGCGCCAAGATCCATCAGCGGGCCGCCCGGATGGCGGTGCTCAACAGGGACCGCATCGCGGCGCTGAAGCCCGATCTGGTCGTGTCCGATTCGATCACCGCTTGCGGCGGGCTGGCCGCCGACCTGCTGGGCGTGCCATGGGTCGAACTGAACACCCATCCGCTGTACCGGCCGTCGAAGGGCCTGCCCCCGATCGGCAGCGGGCTGGCGGTCGGAAGGGGTGTGCGGGGGCGGTTTCGAGACGCGGTGCTGCGCGCGCTGAGCGCGCGGTCGTGGCGCGCCGGGCTCCGGCAGCGATCCGAGGCTCGTGTCGGGATCGGCCTGCCGGCCGAGGATCCGGGACCGCTTCGACGTCTCATCGCGACACTGCCCGCGCTGGAGGTGCCGCGCCCCGATTGGCCGCCCGAAGCCGTCGTCGTCGGCCCGCTGCACTACGAGCCGACGACGTCGGTGCTGACGCTGCCCGCGGGTGACGGACCGGTCGTGGTGGTTGCCCCGTCGACGGCGGCGACGGGCGCAGGAGGGCTCACCGACCTGGCGCTGAACACGCTGGTGCCCGGCGACGTGCTGCCCGCCGGTTCGCGGGTGGTGGTGTCGCGGTTGGAGGGACCCGATCGCAACGTGCCCCCGTGGGCGATCGTCGGACTGGGCCGCCAGGACGAGTTGTTGTCGCATGCCGACCTGGTGATCTGCGGTGGGGGGCACGGGACGGTGGCCAAGGCGCTGTTGGCCGGTGTGCCGATGGTGATCGTGCCGGGCGGCGGCGATCAATGGGAGATAGCGAATCGTGTTGTGCGCCAAGGGAGCGCCCAGCTGGTGCGGCCTCTCACTTCGGAGACGTTGGCACGGGCGGTGCGCGAGGTGTTGGGCACGCCGGCCTACCGCGCCGCGGCGCGACGGGCCGGGGCGTCGGTTGCCGATGTCGAAGATCCGGTACGGGTGTGCCATGAAGCGCTGACCGCCTCGGCGTAGTTTGGGCTGGTGCGGTTGACGGAATTCCATGAACTCGTCGAAGAGCAGTTCGGCTCGGTACGCGGCGCGTCGCTGCTCGTCGACCACGTGCTCAACGGGTTCGGAGGGCGGACCGCCGCGCAGGCCATCGAGGACGGAGTCGATCCGCGGGACGTCTGGCGCGCTCTGTGCTCGGATTTCGACGTTCCGCGTGATCGGTGGTGAAAATCGCTAGCGTTTGTCCTCGGCGCGACCGGTACCCGCGGTGTGTGACGGACCGACGCGATCGTCCTCGCGGTCGGACTCGGGCATCTGCGACGCGGGTTGATGGTCGGCCGGAGACGCGGTGGCCCCGCCGGGAGTCTCGTCCGGTGGCGGGCTCTTGCCCTCCGCATCCGCGACGGGCTTCACCGCGCCGGCGGTTCGTTCGCCACCTTCGTCTCGGCCGCCGGCCGGCTTGGCCGAGGTTTGCCGCCCTTCGTAGGGCGGTACCGCGGGTTTGACGTCCTTGGGCGGCTCGTTGGTGAAAGCCGTCTGGAAATCCGGCTTGCCGCCGTCGTCGTAGGCGGGTACGGACTCATCGCCCTGATAGGTGCCCGAAGGTCGGTCTACCCCGCCTGATGGTTGATCTGATCCGGTACCACGCTTTCCCTGCTCTTCCGGCTCTGACATGGCTGCTACTCCTCACACGCGCCACAAGGACTGCGGCGACGCAGAGAAGGGATACCCGCTTATCCTCGATCCACGGGTGGGCACACTAATCTGAGCAGCTCAAGAAAGACACTTCCGGCGCACGTGCGTTCACCTTACGTGAGCATGTGTCGGGGTGGCCGCGGTCGTCGAAGCCGCATTGTTTGGGACTCCTGCGAGATAGCCGAAACGGGCCATCGGTCGAAGATGGCCCCGCTGAGCGATGCGCGCACAACGCGGCCACTCCTACGTTCTCAAGCAAGCGGCGAAATCCCGCCCAAACTAGAAGGAGCTCACATGGACACACGTACTCATCTGAAACGAGCGGCGGCTGCCGCAGCACTGACGGCCGCCCTGGCCGGCATCGCTCCCTCCGTGGCGGAGGCCAAGCCACGCGATGGTACCTGCGCCGCGTTGGCCAACGCGGCCTACCAGGCGTTGGCCAACGCCGACCACTATGAGCGCCAGGGAGACATGGACAACGCCAACTACTGGATGTCCACCTACCGGAAGGCCCAGCAGAACATCACCAGGAGAAATTGTTGAGCACCCGAAGCGCACGCCCATCGCACGCTTGTTGACGCCCTTACTCTCCACACGCGTACGACAAGCGTGCGTTGAGCGCCAAAGGCGTCACGCGCGCTGACCCAGCACCAGCGCCGTTTCCCGGTGCAACCGGCCGAAGTTGTAGTACGCCGCGCAGGCGCCCTCGGCGGAGACCATGCACGTCCCGATTGGTGTCTCCGGCGTGCAGGCGGTGCCGAACACCTTGCACTCCCAGGGCTTGATCACGCCCTTGAGCACCTCACCGCACTGACACGCCTTCGGGTCGGCGACTCGCACACCGGGCATGGCGAACCTTCTCTCCGCGTCGAAGTCCGCGTAGTCGGGATGGATCTTCAGCGCGCTCTGCGAGATGAATCCCAGGCCCCGCCACTCGAAATGCGGCCGCAGTTCGAAGGTCCGGGCCATCAGCTTCAAAGCCTGGGTGTTGCCCTCGGGACGGACCACCCGCGTGTACTGGTTCTCCACCTCGCAGCGTCCTTCACGGATCTGCTGCAGCAGCATGTGCACCGAAGCGAGGATGTCGAGCGGCTCGAAACCCGCCACCACCAACGGCTTTCCGTACACCTCGGGAACGAACCGGTACGGCCGCAACCCCACCACCGTCGAGACGTGCCCGGGACCCAGGAAGCCGGACAACCGGAGGTCCGGTGACTCGAGGATCGCCTTGATCGGCGGAACGATCGTCACGTGGTTGCAGTAAACGCTGAAGTTCTGCACGCCCAGCGCGCGGGCGCGGACGAGCGTCACGGCGGTGGAGGGCGCCGTCGTTTCGAAGCCGACCGCGAAGAACACCACGTGTTTGTCCGGACAGTCGAGGGCGATCTTGAGTGCGTCGAGCGGGGAGTAGACGAACCGCACGTCGGCGCCGCGGGCTTTGGCTTCGATGAGGTTGCCTCGAGATCCGGGTACCCGCATCATGTCGCCGAAGGTCGTGAAGATGACGTCGGGTTGCTCGGCGAGCCACATCGCGTCGTCGACGCGCCCCATCGGGATGACGCACACCGGGCATCCGGGTCCGTGCACCAACTCGACCGTCTCCGGTAGCAGGTGCTCGATGCCGTGCCGGTAAATGGTGTGGGTGTGGCCCCCGCACACCTCCATGAACTTGAACTCATCGCTGCCTGCGAGCTCGGTGATCGATTTGACCAGCGCCCGCGCGGCCGCCGGATCGCGGAATTCGTCGACGAACTTCATGGCAAGCCTCTCAAGCGATTTCGGACGAGTTGAACGCTTCGATCTCGGCGGCGTAGTCGGCGCCCATCTTCTGCACCTGGTCGAGTGTCAGTTTGGCCTCGTCCTCGTCGATCCTGGCCATGGCGAACCCGACGTGAACCAGGACCCAATCGCCGACTTGGAGGTTGTCATCGGCCAGCAGGCGCACGCTGATCGTCCGTCGCACGCCGTTGACGTCGACCGTGGCCAGCGACTGTTCGGCGTCGACGATGCCGACCACCTGACCGGGAATGCCCAGACACATCAGCAGGATTCCTTTCAGCAGATTCGCGGTAGTGGGTCGCCGACGAGCATGTCGACTATCCGGCTGCCACCGAATGACGTTCGCAGAGCGACGATTCCGTGTGGATCCGGCACGATCTCGCCGACGACCGCGGCTTGTGCACCCTGCGGATGCGTGCGTAAGGCCGCGACCGCGGCGTCGGCTTCGGCGGCCGGCACGATGGCGACGAACTTGCCCTCGTTGGCCACGTAGAGCGGATCGATGCCGAGCATGTCGCACGCCCCCAGCACCTGCGGTTGCACGGGGAGCCTCTCCTCGTCGAGGATCACCGCGAACGGCGCGTCCCTGACGAGCTCGTTGGCCACCGTGCCGACACCGCCGCGGGTCGCGTCGCGCATCCACCGTGTCGACGGTGCCGCGCCCAGAAGGATTTCCACCAGTTCGTGCACCGGCGCGGTGTCCGAGGCGATGTCGGCGTCGATCGCCAAATCGCCGCGAGCCAGCATGACCGCCATCCCGTGTTCACCGATGGTGCCGGACAGCACCACCTTGTCGCCGGGTTGGACGAGATCACCGGATAGTTTTCTGCCCTCGGGGATCAGTCCGACACCGGTGGTGCAGATGTAGACGCCGTCGGCGGCGCCCCTGCCGACGACCTTGGTGTCGCCGGTGACGATCTGCACGTCCGCGCTGCGCGCCGCTTCACCCATGTCGGCGACGATCTCGCGAAGTTCGGCGATCGGGAAGCCCTCCTCGATCACGAACGCCGCGGACAGCCACTGCGGGCGCGCGCCCGAGACCGCCAGGTCATTGATCGTGCCGTGCACCGCTACCTGGCCGATCGACCCGCCGGGAAAGCGCCGTGGGGACACGACGTAGGAGTCCGTGGAGAAGGCCAGCCGTTCGCCCGACGGGGTCGCAAGCGCTGCGGCATCACCGAGTTGTTCGAGTTCGTCGTTGCGGAAGGCTTCGAGGAACACCGCGTCGACAAGTGCCGCCGACGACTTGCCGCCGGCCCCGTGCGCGAGTGTTATCACCTCGTCGAGCAGACGCGGTCGACGCTTGCGGAACTTGTCGATGCGTTCCAGCACGCGGTCCTCGCGTTCGGCCGCGCTCGCTGCTTGGGTCATCTCGCGTGTGCTCCGTTTCGTGCGCGGGCGGGGTCTGTTCGCATGTGCGTCTGCACCACCGACCAGAGCCGGTAGCCGAGCATCGCGTGGCTTTCCTGGATGCGGTGGATGCTCTGGGATCCGACGGTGAAGCAGAAGTCGAGGTCTTCGGTGGCCGCCATCCGACCGCCGTCGTGACCCGAGAAGCCGACGGTCAGCAAGCCGCGCCGCTTGGCCTCGGTGATCGCCGTCATCAAGTCGTCGGAGTTGCCGGAGGTCGACAGCGCGATCGCCACGTCGCGGTCGCGCGCGTGGGCGATGATCTGGCGTTTGAAGATCAGCTCGAACCCGACGTCGTTACCCAGTGCGGTCACTACGGCATTGTCGGCGGCGAGCGACCACGCGGCGACCGGTCGCCCGCGTGCCGGTCGGCTGAACAGCGAGGCCAACGTCGCGGCGTCGGTGGAGCTGCCGCCGTTGCCGAACGTGTAGAGCCGGCCGCCCCGGCCGAACCGTTCGGCCATCTGCGTTCCGGCCGCGGTGAGCGCTTCGCCGTACCGTTCGAGCGATTCTCCTTGCAGCCGGGCGCTTTCGCCGGCCTTGCCGCGTGCCGAGGCGGCGAGGTCGGTGAGCAGGCTTGCCGCGTCGGTCTCCTCCGACTCGATGAACGGATACAGGAAGCCGGTGGGGTCGGAGTCGCTCATCGGTGCACCTCCTCGGACTCGACGCGCGCGATGGCGGCGCCGGCGTGCAACAACACGAGATCGTTGGGGGCGACGTCGCCGACCAGCGTGACGTCGACCCACTCCTCGCCCTCGGCGGTGCGCACCAGCGCCGAACCGGTGGCGTCGACCGGTTCCAACAGCACCTCGCCGAGGCGCCCTTCGTCGCTGCACGTCACGCAGGCGTCGTCGCTGCACTCGGCCGGTTTCAGCAGTCCCGGATGCTCAAAGCAGACGTGGGTCAGCTCCCACAAAAGGTGATAGAGCAAAACGAACGCCCCGGTCGCGGGAACCATCGGGTCGTCGGTGTCGACCCAGAGGATGTGGTTGGCCGCGCCGGCCGGCGGACGCGGGCCGGAGCCGATCCACAGCGTCAGGACTCCCCATGCCTGCGCGCGGCGCATGGCATCGACGACCGACGGTTCGTCCGCCGCCGCCACCGCGATCAGCAGATCACCGGGCCGGCTGGCCACCCTCGCCTGGGCCACGGGGTCTGGTTCGACGAGGGCGACCGACGGGAGTGCCCGCTTACCCATGATCACCGGATGCACGAACTCCACGGCGATGTGGTGGGCGTGTGGTTCCCACTGCGGCGAGATCACCCACAAGGTCGCGCCGGCGTGGAACCTGCGGGCCAGATCCAGCGCGGCGGCGGCCAGATCCGCGGCCAGCTCCTCGTCGACGTACGGTCGATCAATGGTGGTCATATCGATTTTTCCTGTCCGAGAACGGAATTCACAAGATCAAGCGTTGTCCGGGTGGCCGCTTCGAGCTCGGCGCACTCCTCGTCGGTGAGTATCCCGCAGACCCAGGCCCAGTGGGCGGAAACGACTGCTCCCGGTTCCGGTGAGGGTGCCAGCGACAAACCCCGCTTTCTCCATCCGACCCATTCGGGGCGTGGATCGCCGAGCGTCAGCCGACCATTCACGTAGCGCAGGGGGCGAGACACGATCTCTGTCCGCTCACCGGCGACCGACACGACCGTCCCCCACCGGATGCGGCAATCCTGCATGACGCCCACCGCGGTCATCGCGTCCCGGCGCAGGAACTTCACCCACGGATAGACCACGAAGACGTGGAAGCTGTGATGGGCCAGAACGTCTGTGCTGGCCGGCACCGCGTCGAGCAACCCGGTGACCTGGCCGGTGAACGCCAAACGTAGTCGGGTGAGAAGGTGCGCGGGGTCGACCTTGCCCAGCGCCCGGCCACCGACCCAGTATGTGCGGACGACTTCTTCGTCCAGCACATCGGAAGCACCGACCGCCTCGGCGATCGCCGACAGATACGGCCAGGCGCCGTCGAACTCCCGTGCGTGGGCGGCAAGCCCACACGTGCCGCCGCCTCCCGTCGGCCCGCAATAGCCGAGCTCGTTCGGCGGATAGGCGTACCGGTCGAACAACAAATGGCCCTCGGGCTTTCTGATGCGGTTCATTCGGCATTCCCCACCAGCAGCTGGCCCAGCGCGATACCGCCGTCGTTGGGCGGCACGATGCGGTGCGTGATCGCGCGAAGCCCCCGGGCGTGCAGCCCGGTCAGCGTCAGTTGGAGCAGTAGGGCGTTCTGGAACACCCCGCCTGACAGCGCCACCGGTCGAGACGGGTCGGCGTGGGTGCACGCGATCTCGACGACCAGATCGGCGACCGCCCGATGGAATCGGGCTCCGATCACAGACGCCGACACACCGGCCCGAAGATCACGGATCACGGCGCGGAGCAAGGGAGCCGGATCGATCGACGCCGCCGACCCGCAGCCGAACTCATAAGACTCCGATCCGCAATCGACGCCGCGGGAGAGGCCCTCGAACTCGATCGCCGCCTGCGCTTCGTAGTCCACCACCTGACGCACGCCGGTGAGCGAGGCCACCGCGTCGAACAGCCGGCCCATGCTGGAGGTCGGGGCACAGCCCAGATTCGTCTCCAGTTGGTGGGCCAGCGCCCTGCGCTCGTCGGGCGGGCAGGCCGACACCGACGGCAGGTCGGCATCCCACGCGATCTCCGCCGATCGCAGATGTGCCAACGCCATTCGATAGGGGCGCCGCACGCTGATGTCGCCGCCGGCGAGCGGTACATACTTCAGATGCGCGAGCCGTTGAAAGCCTTTGTAACTGGCCAACAGCACCTCGCCGCCCCAGATCGCTCCGTCGGGCCCGTAGCCCGTTCCGTCGAACGCGAAGCCGAGAACCTGGGTGGACCCGTCGAGGCCGTGTTCGGCCATCACCGCGGCGATGTGCGCATGATGATGCTGGACCGTCCTGACCGGACGTCCTGCCGCGTTGCGTTGCGCCCACATGGTGGACCGGTACAGCGGATGCGCGTCGGCGACGAGTACCTCCGGTGCGACCGACGTCAATTCCTGAAGATGCTGCTGGGCGGAATCGAACGCGGACAGCGTGGCCAGATCGTCCATGTCGCCGATGTGCTGGCTCAACCACGCGTACCGGCCTTCGGCCACCGCCATGGTGTTCTTCAGGTCGGCCCCGACTGCGAGCGTGGGAGCCACCGGCACGGGCAATGCGACGGGCAGCGGCGCATAACCCCGCGAGCGCCGGATCGGCAACGACACGACTTCACCGTGATTGTCGGCACGGCCGAAGGTAACCATCCGCATGACCGAGTCATCGCACGGCACCAGGATTTCCCGGTCATGCAGGAGCCAACCGTCGACGAGGGGCGAAAGCCGCTCGACCGCAGCGTCGTCGGTGAAGCAGATCGGTTCGCCGGCCAGATTGCCCGACGTCATGACCAACGCTGTCGGTCCGGGTTCGTCGCCCGGCAGGCCGAACAGCAGCGCATGCAGTGGGGCGTAGGCAAGCAGGATTCCGAGGTCCGGGTTGCGCGGCGCCACCGATTCGGCGACCGGGGCCCCGACTGCTCGCGGCACCAACACGATGGGGCGCTGCGGGCCGGTCAGCAGCCGCGTCGACGCGTCGTCGACGACAGCGAGGCCACGGGCGGTCTCGAGATCGGGTGTCATCACGGCGAACGGTTTGTCGCCACGCCGCTTCCGCTTCCGCAACTCGGCGACGGCGCGTTCGTCGGCGGCATCGCAGGCCAGGTGGTAACCACCGATTCCCTTGACCGCGAGGACACCGCCGTCGCTCAGCAGCCGACGTGCTCGTCGCAGCGCGGATTCGCCGGCGGTCGCGGTGCCATCGCCGTCGCGGTATGTCACTGTCGGCCCGCAGGCAGGACAACAGACGGGCTGGGCGTGAAACCTGCGGTCGGCGGGATCGTGGTATTCGCGGGCGCAGTCCGCGCACATCGGGAAGGCCGCCATCGTCGTGGCTTGCCGGTCGTAGGGCAGCGAGTCGATGATCGTGAAGCGGGGCCCGCAGTTGGTGCAGTTGACGAACGCGTGTCGGTACCGCCGGTTCGCCGGATCGCGTTGTTCTGCGGCGCAGTCCGCGCACATCGCGACGTCGGGGGACGTCAGGGTGCGCGCGCCGTCGGTCCGCGACGTGTCGGCGATGACGAACCCGGTTCCTCCCGCGATCGGAAGCCGCTCGATGTCAAGCGATTCGATCACGGCCAGAGGCGGGGGACTGTCGCGCAGCCGCGTCAGGAACGCGTCGACGTCGACGGCCTCGCCCTCGATCTCGATGACGGCGCCGGAGCTGTCATTGCGAACACTGCCCGTCAGGCCCAACGCGGCTGCCGTCGTGTACACGAACGGCCGGAACCCCACGCCCTGCACCACGCCGTGCGCGTAGACCCGCATCCGAGACCGCGTGGTCATGGCGAATCCCCGATACCCGAGATAGATTCGCCCCTTCCCATCAACTCCAGCCCGGCCATCGCCGCGTCGGCCCCGGCCTTGTCGGTCTTCTCCACGACGAAACCCATATGGATTATCACCCAGTCGCCGGGGGCGAAGGTTTCTTCCGGCAGCATACCGACGTTGACCTTGCGGTGTTCACCGGCGACGTCGGCCAGGGCGAGCTGACCACCGTATCCCTCGAGCATCGTCACGACCTGACCCGGTATCCCCAGACACACGGTTCAGCCCTCCGCTGCCGCGACCCGAGCCAGCAGCCCGGCCACCACGTCGTCGATCGCCCGCACCGCATCCGGCACCGCCGCCGCGACGGTTTCGCAGAGCCCGATACCCTCTTCCGTGCAGTCGATTTCGCAGCCGATCACCACGGTGTAAGGCGGGGTTCCGCCGAGCGCGTTGAGGCTGGCGAACACCGCGGCCGGGTCCATCGCGTGCGCGTCCAGACCCGTTGCGGCGCGCAGATCTTCGAGGTCGGCCTCGAACACATGAAGCGCGCCCGGTACCCCGCGGTTGGGAATGGCGTCGACGAGGACCAGGGCATCCCAGCCGTCGAGCAGGTCGTAGGCCAGGTGCATACCCCCGATGCCGTAATCCCTCACCTGAACCTGCGGACCGCCGAGATCGGGTGGCACGCAGCGGATCACCTCGGGGCCGAAGCCGTCGTCCCCGAGGAAGATGTTGCCGAGCCCGGCTACCAGAATCGGAGAGATAGGGACACCTCTTCCGCGGTCACATGCGCCGTATCTTCATGTAGCGTCGCGCATCCGGCACGGAACGAATACCGATCAGCACGGCCGCCACAGCGGCCGCGGCCACGATTCCGACGGCTATCCAGCCGACTACTTCCATTGCGAACTCCCTTCAACCACAGGTTCGACTTCGTCGGGTGCGAAGTACAGGTAGCGGCCGTACCAGTCGTGCAGGTCGGCCGCGGGATCGTCCTCGATGACCACCCCGATATGGTGCTCGCCGTCGACGTCTTCGTGCACGGAGGTCACGCGCGCAATCTTGTTTACATAGAACAGGTCCTGGGCGTCGGCCCGCCGGGACGGGCGCAACCGGACGCGGGTGCCGCGGGTGACGCGGGTGTCGTTGACGAGCACGGCATCCGAGTCCGGCCGTACCGCCGTGTCCGCCATGGGGTCCCACCACTCGACACCCGCAGGAATCTCCGGTATCAAACCGGGCTCTGCGGTCGGCGCATGCGGATTGCGCAACACCCCGTGCAGATCGAGCATCGCCTCCGGCGACATCGAATCGCAGCGGTCGATGATCGCTGCGGCGAGTGGGTCGGTGGCGCGTGCCTGCGCCTTCTCGCCCTCGGTCATCGTCATGATCCGCAAGGTGAGGATCTCGTCGATCTCGGTCGAGTCGTAGAGCGCGCCTTTGCTCTGTTCGGCGATCTCGGGGTGGTCGTAAAGGATGATCGGGGACGCCAACACCAGGTCGCGATGCGGCGATGGACCGGCGAGCACCGGAAAGCAGCGGTGCTGTCGACACCGCGCCACCGCCTCGGCGGCCGAACCCGGCGGTTCTAGCAACGAGACGAACTCGCCGTCAGCGACCTCTAGCAGCAGATGAGTGCCGATCATCGATACGGCGATCGCCTCGTCCTTGTCACCGGCAGGCGCAGCGCAGTTGCGCACATCGAACGTGAGCCGCAGAAGTTCGTCGTCCTCCTCGGCGGAGATAGCCAGCCGACCGCACAACTCGCGGCGGCTTCGCACCAGTCTGCCCCCAATGACGCCCTCCATCTCCGTCGCGTAGGGGACCGAGATATCGAGCGCGCGAGGCAAGCTCATGACCGGGAACGGTTCGATGGCGATCTCGCATTCGACGGCCTCGTCCCAGCTGACCCAGGACCGGGAACCCGACACCAGTTCACCGACCGGTTCGAAACGACCGTCGCCGAGGTCGCGTTCGACGCTGCGGTGCTGCAATTGGAGGAACCGGACCACACCGGTCAGCATCGGGATGCCGCGGGAAGCCACCAGCACCTGAGCCGAGAGCGAGGAATCCTCGCCGATGCCGGCCTCGGCCGCACCGTTCGGGCCCAATACCCCGAACTGCCAACGCGACTGGTTCTTGCTCGAGCTGGCGCGGTAGGGGTACAGCAGGTAACCCTCGTAGAGCACCGCGTCGGCAACGGCTCGCGCATGATCCCAGTCTGCGGTCATCGAACCTCCTGCGCGGTGCGGGCGGTCAGCAGTGTGGCGATCGCATCGTCGTAACCCAGCAGGCCACGCGCGGATTTGAACTGCGCCAGCGCGTCGAGAGTGTCGTGGCTCAACCGCAGCCAGCCGGTGTTGGGATAGTGCAATCGCATGAGCTCACGCCACGTCGACACCGGTAGGTCGTAGTGGTCCTCGCGGTCCCACGGCACTTGCTGCACCGCGAAGTTGCGCTCACCCTTGGTGAAAACCGTTCCGCTGAACAGGAATTGCAGCGGGATCACGCCATCGTGCAGAGCGTGGAAGTACTTGGCGGCGGTCACCTCTAGGTCATAGGTGCACTCGAGCGGGAGGTCGACCTGCGTGGTGCCGGTGAACCCGGGCACCATCGTGCTGGTGTGTTGCCAGACGAAGTTGTGCTGTGTGGCATCCCAGCGGTCTCGCGGACCGAACAGGTCGAGCAGGCCCAGGGCCTCGTCGTCGCTGTAACCGCGGCGCAACGGTTCGATGCGGACCTGGCAGCGCAACGCAATTGCGTGCACGGGTTCGTCGCCGTCGACGGCGATACCGAGGCGCGCGGTCAGCGCCGGCGTCACCGCGTACCGCTCGGTGGAAACCTCGAGCACCGCGAACGTCAACTCGGGCATGGCGCCACCACTTTGCCGCGGGTGCCGACCTGTTCGAAGAAGGTATCGACGTACTCCCGCACCTGCTGACCGCCGTCGAAGCCGTGCCACAGTTGGCGGAGCCGGCCGACGAACTCGTAGCAGGCGTCGATGGGCACCAAATGACAATCCGGCGAACGGGTTTCGTCGTCGGGCACTCGCACGAGAAGTGCCTCGGTGTCGTCAGCGAGCAGATCGACTCGCGGGTCGGCTGCCCGGACACCCTCCCACGCGGACAGGTCCAGTTCGGACTCCGTCGCACCCCCCGGGCCTGGATAGAAGGCCACCACCTGGTTCAGCGTCGAGTTGCGGAAGAAGAAGGCCAGTCCGACGGGGATCTGAAGGAGCTGCCACTCCCGTCGCCCGAGCCCGAAGTCCCCGAAGGTCAGCCAGCGGTCGGGGACCGCGCGAAAGCGCAGTTCGGCGGCAGCGTCGGTGAAAAGCAGATAACACCCCCGGCATACGCACATCAGCTGTCGTGCTTGAATGTCCACGACATGCTGGTGCTCGTCGGCGATCTGCTCGGCGCACATCTCGCAGCGCTCGCCCGCGGGCACGGGAGCGCCTCGACTGGCCCGGATTCGTGCAAGCACGTCGTATGCGTCAGTCATGCCATGCCCGCTCCCGTGGGTTGCGCCGCCATCGCAATGGACAGCACTCCATCGCGGGTGAGCAGCGGCATCGGTTGCAGGTGAGCGAGCGGGGCGGCGTCGTCGACGCAGGCGCCGGCGTGCACGACGTCGAAGTGGGCACGACAGTTCGGGCAGCGCAGCACCGCATCGCCGACGGGGGAGCCCATCCGTCGATGCAGCGCGGCGCCCGCCAGCGATTCGTCGCAGACACCACACCGGTCGCGGTAGGCGAACAATTTCTCGCCGATGCGGCACGCCAGCACGGTGATTCCGGCCACGCTGAACCCGCCGACCTCGCCCGGGCCCAGGTCGGCGAATTCGGGAACGGGGTGCCACGAAGCCGGGCCCGGTGCGTCTTGACGGACTCGGCGCAGCAGCGCCGCCGCCGGAATCACGGCGGCGCTGGCAGCCGCTGAGACCACCTCGATCGAGGTGACCTCGGGTGCGGCTGACCGGATCGCGTCCTCGACCGTGAGTTCCAAAGTGACGGCGGAGGACGGACAACTCTGACAGCTGCCGGCAAACTGCAGGCGGACGGTGACGCCGTCGGGGCCGTCGACGACTTCGAGCAAGGTCACGTCGCCGCCGTGTGAGCCCAGGTAGGGCCGGACCCTGTCCAGTGCATCCTCGACCCGCCGGTCGACGCCGTGCGGATGCAGCCCGTGCACGAGCAGCAGGCTCGCCACGAGGTCGTCGCGCACGAGCAGTTCGGGCAATCGCGCGTCGGCGCTTACCGCCATCCGCAGCATCCGCTCCAGCCCGGCGCCGTAGAGATCGGTCACCTCACCGACGAGTTGGACCGCCCGCTCGTAGGCGGCAGGGCCCCCCGCGGCGGACGCGTCGAGCAGGGCCTGTATCCGGTCGCCCGCCGTGCGCCACTGCGCGTCGTCTTCGGTCGGCGGGGCCATTCCCTATTCCCCGGTGACGGACTGGGTCGGGGAGTGCAGCAAGTCCAGTGTCTTTCCCTTACCCAGGTACATGTGCACCCCGCACGGCAGGCACGGGTCGAAACTTCGTACCGTGCGCATGATGTCGATACCTTTGAAGTGTTCCCTGTCGTTCTCCTCGAAGATCGGCTGGCCCTGTACCGCGTCCTCGTAGGGGCCGGGCGTGCCGTAACTGTCGCGCGGGTTCGCATTCCACGGGGTCGGTGGATACGGGTGGTAGTTGGCGATCTTGCCGTCGCGGATCACCATGTGGTGACTCAAGACTCCGCGGACCGCTTCGGTGAACCCGCAGCCGATGCCCTCCTCGGGCACGTCGAACTTCTCCCAGGTCTTGGTGCGACCGGCGCGGATCTCCACCAACGCCTTCTCGGCGAAGTGCAGGGCACAGGCGGCGGCATAAGCCTGGAAGTACGTTCGCGCGCGATTGCGCTCGAGGGTGTTGCTGCCGTAATGCGGTATCTTCCACTCCAATTCGACCGGGCCCTTCAAAGCGGTCTTGGGCAGGTTGATCTGCACGCTTTGACCGGTCGCCTTCACATACCCGACGTCGACCAGCCCGGCGAGCGCTGTCGACCACAACCGCGCCAGCGGTCCGCCACCGGTGTCCAGCGCCAAGTGATCCTTCCCGTCGAACCAGCGCGGCGACATCACCCAGCTGTAGTTCTCGTCGAAGTCGCGTTTCTGCGGACGCGGGTTGGTGTGCTGGTTCCACGGGTGCCGCCGGTCCACCGGATTGCCCAGCGGGTCGGTCTTGACGAACATCTCCTGATCGGTCCAGTCGTCGTAATAGGAGTGCCCCAACAGGATTCGGATGCCGAGGTTGATGTCCACCAGCGAGTGGGTGTGCAGCTTTCCGTCGATCACGACTCCGGGTGTGACGAACATGGCGTCGCCCCAGCGCTCCATGTCCTTGTACTCGAAGTTGCATACCTCGGGATCCTGGAAGGAGCCCCAGCAGCCCAGCAGTGTGCGTCGCAGCCCGACCTGGTCGTAGCCGGGGAGCGCTTCGTAGAAGAAGTCGAAGAGGTCGTCGTGCATCGGCACGACCTTCTTCATGAACTCCACGTAGCGCATCAGCCTGGTCATGTAGTCGGTCATCAACTGGATCGTGGCGGTCGTTCCGATGCCGCCGGGATACAGCGTCGACGGGTGCACATGGCGACCTTCCATCAGGCAGAACATCTCTCGCGTCCAACGGCTGACCTGTAATGCCTCACGGTAGAACTCACCGGTGAACGGGTTGAGCGCGCGCATGATGTCTGCGATCGTGCGATGACCGTGCATATCGGCGTGCGGCGCTTGGGTGTTCTCGGCCCTGGCCAGCACACTGGGATTGGTTTCGGCGACCATCTTCTCGCAGTAGTCCACGCCCACCAGGTTCTCCTGGAAGATGTTGTGGTCGAACATGTACTCCGCGGCCTCACCCAGGTTGATCAGCCACTCACCGAGGTGCGGAGGCCGGACGCCGTAGGCCATGTTCTGGGTGTAGACCGAGCACGTGGCATGGTTGTCACCACAGATGCCGCAGATCCGGCTGGTGATGAAATGGGCATCGCGGGGGTCCTTGCCCTTCATGAAGATCGAATAGCCGCGGAAGATCGACGAGGTGCTGTGACACTCGACGACTTCGCGGTTGTCGAAATCGATCTTGGTGTAGATGCCGAGGCTTCCGACGATCCGGGTGATGGGGTCCCACGCCATCTCCACGAGTTGGCCGGGATCGCGCTTCACGTGTGACGGCTCGGGGATGGTGGTTGTCATCGAACTCTTCTCTTTCTTCTAAGGAGAAGCGTCACAGGCCGTTTCGATACCCGAAAGCACGCCTGGGCGCCCCGGGACGGCCCGCACCTACCAGGTGCGGGTCGCTCCGGTCGTGAGTTGCGTGCCGGGATGGCGCCACTTGGGTTCTTTGTCGACGGTGCGGCCGGTGACGTGGCGCAGGCTGCGAATGACCGATCCGTACAGACTCGAGGCCGCAGTGGAGACCTTGCCGCCGGGCGGTTCATCCATGAACGGCATGAACTTGTCGGGAAATCCCGGCATGGTGCAGCCGATGCAGATTCCGCCCACGTTCGGGCAGCCCCCGACTCCGTTGATCCAGCCGCGCTTTGGCACGTTGCATTTGACGACCGGACCCCAACAGCCCAGTTTCACAATGCATTTGGGGGAGCCGTACTCCGTTGCGAAATCGCCTTGTTCGTAGTAGCCGGCCCGGTCACAACCCTCGTGCACGGTCGCGCCGAACAACCACTGTGGTCGTAACGCATCGTCGAGCGGAATCATCGGGGCCTGATCGGTGGCCATGTACAGCAGATAGGTCAGTGTCTCGGCGAGGTTGTCCGGTTGGATGGGACATCCGGGCACACACACGATCGGTATGCCGGCCTTGCTCTTCCAATCCCAGCCGAGGTAGTCGGGCACTCCCATGGCGCCGGTCGGATTGCCCGCCATCGCGTGGATACCGCCGTAAGTGGCGCACGTGCCGACCGCAACGATGGCAGTGGCCTTGGGCGCCAGCCGATCCAGCCATTCGCTCGTGGTCATCGGTTGGCCGGTGGCCGGGTCGTTGCCGAACCCGCACCAGTAGCCCTCGGCTTTGATCTTCTCGTTCGGGATGGACCCCTCGACCACCAGAACGAACGGGTCCAACTCGCCCCGATCGGCCTTGAAGAACCACTCGAGAAAATCATCGGCGCCCCCGTTCGGTCCGCACTCGAAATCGATCAGGGGCCAGTGGACGGCGATTTTCGGCAGCCCCGGAAGCGCCCCAAGGGCGATCTCCTCGATGCTGGGTTGGGTGGCGGCAGTCAACGCCACCGAATCACCGTCACAACTCAATCCGGCGTTGATCCACAGAACGTGGATCAGTGCCTCTTCTGCTTTGACTGCTGCCTCCGTTGGCATAGGTCACAGCTTCCTGGGGGCCGGGCTGGGGCCCTCACGACCGGGAGCCGGGCTGGGGCCCCCACAACATCACACGGTGCCGTGGCGCCGAACTTCGGCGCTGAGTTTGGGTTTACTCCGGGGGCTATGTCTTGTCAACGGATGTAACGGAACTAGCGGAATTTGCACAATCTTCGATCCATTCGTACCACTGCGCAGTACCATCGCCGGTAATTGCCGACATCGTGAGTATCTGCGCGTCTGGGTTCAGTGATCGCACGTAACCGCGACTTTTTTCAAGATCGAAACTCACGTACGGCAGCAGATCGATCTTGTTGACGATGACCAGACCCGCTGCGGCGAACATGTGCGGATACTTCAACGGTTTGTCATCGCCTTCGGTCACCGAGATGACGACGACTTTGCTGCGCTCACCGAGATCGAACAGCGCGGGGCAGACGAGGTTCCCGACATTCTCGATGAACAGGAGCGACCCCGGCTCCGGGTCGAGGGTCTGCAGCGCCCGGTGCACCATGGCGGCGTCGAGGTGGCAGCCCGCGCCGGTGTTGACTTGCACCGCGTTCGCACCGGCGGCCTTGATGCGTTCGGCGTCCAGAAGCGTCTCCTGATCTCCTTCGATGACCGCCACCGGACGATCCGCGCAGAGATCGCGGATCGTGCGCTCGAGAAGCGTCGTCTTGCCCGCGCCTGGAGAACTGGTGAGGTTGAACGCCAGGATGTCGCGTTCGGCCAGCCAAGCGCGGTTTTCGTCGGCGAGTTCGTCGTTCTTCGCGAGCACCTTCTGCTCGAGCGTGATCGTCTCGGTGTGGACGTGGTCGTGGTCGTGGTGATGGTGCGGATGGCCGTTCTCGTGGGGGTGGACATGCCCCGGCACAGTGACGGTCGCGCCGTCGTCGCCGCAGCCACAGGTTGCGCACATGGTCAGCTCACTTCCATCGAGAGGATCTTCAGGTCCCGGCCGGCGACCACCTCGACATTCGCGCTGCCGCAGGGGCATAACAGGATCAGGTCGGGCAATTCGAAGTTCTGACCGCAGGTGCGGCAGTACGCCGCGCCGGGTTGGACGTCGAGGAGCAGGCGTGCGCCGTCTGCGACCGTGCCCGTGGTGGCGAGTTCGAAGCAGAACTGCATCGAGTCGGGCACGAGGGCGCACAGCGCGCCGACCTCCAGCTTGACGCAGTGCACCCGGCGTCCCGCGGCGTGCTCGCACACCGCGTCGACCACGCTCTGGGTTATCGCCATCTCATGCATACGGTGCCCGTTTCTACCGGAATGTCTTCACGATAGGCCGCAGAACGGGCCGCAGGGAGGGGACGGGAGATCCGCTCCAGGCATCTGTCCTGCGCCACGGCGTGTCGGGCTTGAGTCGAACAGGTGTTCGTCTAGTGTGGGCAGTGTTCGACGGCTAGATGCTGGTCAGGCCGACTTGACCCGAACTTGTCGGAGGCTGCCTCTAGCGTCACGGCCAACTGATCAAAACTGATCACCGAACAGCTAGACATCCGAAGGACGGAGACCACCATGGCGCAGGCACCCGACCGCGAGAAGGCCCTCGAGCTGGCCCTCGCGCAGATTGAGAAAGCCCACGGTAAGGGCTCAGTGATGCGGCTCGGCGACGAGGTGCGCCAGCCGATCTCGGTCATCCCCACCGGGTCCATCGCTCTGGACGTGGCGCTCGGTCTCGGCGGATTACCGCGCGGACGCATCATCGAGATCTACGGCCCGGAATCCTCGGGTAAGACCACCGTCGCCCTGCACGCGGTCGCCAACGCGCAGGCCGCCGGTGGCATCGCCGCGTTCATCGACGCCGAGCACGCGCTGGACCCGGAGTACGCCAAGAAGCTCGGTGTAGACACCGACGCGCTGCTGGTCAGCCAGCCCGACACCGGGGAGCAGGCGCTCGAGATCGCCGACATGCTGATCCGCTCGGGCGCACTGGACATCTTGGTCATCGACTCGGTGGCGGCGCTGGTACCGCGAGCGGAGATCGAAGGGGAGATGGGCGACAGCCACGTCGGGCTGCAGGCCCGGCTGATGAGCCAAGCACTTCGCAAGATCACTGGCGCACTGAGCAATTCGGGCACCACCGCGATCTTCATCAACCAGCTCCGCGAAAAAATCGGAGTTTTCTTCGGGAGTCCTGAAACAACAACGGGCGGAAAGGCTTTGAAGTTCTACGCTTCAGTTCGAATGGATGTCAGGCGGATTGAAACGCTGAAAGATGGTACTGAGGCGGTCGGTAACCGGACCCGTGTCAAGGTCGTCAAGAACAAGTGCCTGGCGGAAGGCACTCGAATCTTCGATCCAATCACCGGTATCACCCATCGCATTGAGGACGTCGTCGATGGCCGTAAACAGATCCACGTCGTCGCTGCCACCAAGGACGGAACGTTGCACGCGCGGCCCGTGGTCTCCTGGTTCGACCAGGGGGTACAGGACGTCGTCGGACTGCGGGTCGCCGGTGGCGCAACCGTTTGGGCGACACCCGACCACAAGATCCTCACGGAGTACGGCTGGCGTCAGGCAGGGGAACTCCGCAAGGGTGACAGAGTGGCGCAACCGCGGCGCTTCGATGGATTCGGCGACAAGGAGCCGATCTCAGCGGATCACGCACGGCTGCTCGGCTACCTAATCGGCGATGGCTATGTGGGTGGCAAGACTCCGATCAACTTCATCAACGTTCAGCAGTCCCTCATCGAAGATGTGACTAACATCGCGGCGGCGTTGGGTTGTGCAGCCCATCCGCAAGGGCAGATGTCGATTGCGCTCGCTCATCGACGCGGTGAACGCAATGGCGTCCTAGATCTCTGCCGGCGGGCTGGTATTTACGGCAAGCTCGCGTGGGAGAAGACGATTCCCGATTGGTTCTTTGCGTCCGACATCTCGGCGGATGTCGTCGGGAATTTGCTCTTCGGCCTGTTGGAGAGCGACGGTTGGGTCAGCCGCGAGCAGACGGGGGCGCTTCGGGTTGGCTACGCGACCACTTCTGAGCAGCTCGCACATCAGATTCACTGGCTGCTGCTGCGATTCGGAATCGTCAGCACTGTTCGGGATTATGATCCGACTCAGAAGCGGCCGAGCCTCATCAATGACCGACGGGTCCAGGGCAAGCGCCAAATATTCGAGGTCCGGATCTCGGGTATGGAGAACGTGACAGCGTTCGCGGAAGCGGTTCCCATGTGGGGGCCGCGTGGCGCTACGCTTGTTCAAGCGATGCCAGAAGCTATGCGGGGGCCGCGGCGCGGCTCGCAGGCGACGTATCTGGCCTCGGAGATGACCGACGCCGTGCTCAATTATCTCGACGAGCGTGGCGTGACCGCGCGGGACGCGGCAGCCATGATCGGTTCAGGCGCCGGCGACCCCCGCGGTGGAATGAAGCAGGTTCTGGGCGTCGGCCGTCTTCGCCGGGATCGTGTGCAGGCGCTTGCCGACGCCCTGGACGACCAGTTCCTGCACGATGTGCTGGCAGAAGAACTCCGGTACTCGGTGATCCGGGAAGTACTGCCAGTACGTCGGGCAAGGACATTCGACCTCGAGGTTGAGGAGCTGCACAACCTTGTCGCAGAAGGCGTTGTTGTGCACAACTGCTCGCCGCCTTTCAAACAAGCCGAGTTCGACATCCTGTATGGCAAGGGCATCTCCAAGGAGGGGTCACTCATCGATATGGGTGTCGAGCAGGGCTTCGTGCGCAAGTCCGGCTCGTGGTTCACCTATGAGGGTGAGCAGTTGGGCCAGGGCAAGGAGAACGCCCGTAATTTCCTCATCGAGAACGTCGACGTGGCCAACGAAATCGAGAAGAAGATCAAAGAGAAGCTCGGCATCGGCGCGGTGCTGACCGACGGTCCGCCCGAAGATGAAGTCCTCCCCGCCCCCGTCGACTTCTGAGGCTCCCCGCGAGGAGCAGGCGCGCGACCTGTGTCTGCGCCTGCTCACCGTGAGGGCACGCACCAGAGCCGAACTAGCCGGTCAACTGGCCAAGCGCGGGTATCCCGCCGACATCAGCGACCGGGTGCTCGATCGGCTCGAACAGGTCGGTTTGGTCGACGACGCGGAGTTCGCCGAACAGTGGGTCCGATCCCGGCGGACGAACGCGGGCAAGGGCAGACGGGCGTTGATCGCCGAGTTGCGGACCAAAGGGGTCGACAACGACACCATCGAGGCGACCCTGGCCGATGACGAACCCGGCGCCGAACGCGCACGCGCCGAGCGACTCGTCGCCGACAAGCTGCGCCGCGAGAAGCTCACCGACGGTGACGGCGCCAAAGTGATGCGTCGACTGGTGGGAATGCTCGCCCGGCGCGGCTACGGGCAGACGATGGCCTTCGATGTCGTGAAGGTGGCGTTGGCCAACGAACGCGAACGGCGCCGCGTGTAGCGACAGGTTTCAGAGGCCCGCAGCGTTGATCACCCGCCGACGGAACACCAACGGCGGAGGCAGCGCCAAGCCGCGGGTGACGAGGTGGCGCACCACGAGGACAAGCGCCGTGACCGCGATCGATCGCCAGGTCGCGTCGACGCTGAGCCGCAGCAAGCCTGCGGCGAGCAGCAAATCCAGCAGTACATGCAGGGCCAGCGGGGGGCGGCGTAGCACCACCAATGTCAATGCCGCCAGCACGAGGGCCGCCGCCGCGATCACCCATGAGAGGTCGGCGAATCCGATCACGGTGTCGCCGGGTTCTCCGTGGGCGCTGCGACGCGACCTTGCTCGACAGCGCGTTGTTCGGCGGCGATCTCCTTGGCGAGGAAGTAGTTCAGCGCCGTACGAATGGTGGCGATGGCCGCGAGTTTGCCGATTTCCTGGAACGACGGCGAGATCGCAGTCCGAAGGACGTCGCTGGCGAGTTGAAACTCCAGCCCGAGCGCGAGAAACCGGCCCAGAGTCAAACGTACGGCGGAGAACTCGGTAGCGTCGCGGCGGAGCAGCGAGATGAAGAACTTCACGATCGCGATCAAGGCTCCGATCACGATGACCAGAGCGCCGGCCGCTTCGACCAGGCGCACCATCAGGTCCACCCCAGTACGCAACGTCGACTCGGGAAGAAGCTCCAGCGCGGAGAAGCTCACCTGCACAACGGCAAGTCTCTCGTAACGCGCCGTGGTCGGGTGCAACTACCGCGATTTCCGTGGCCGCGAGGTAAATTGCGCCGATGTTGCTTTCGGCCAAGCTCGCCCCGACGTTCGACTATCCGGTGCTCCACGACTTCTGGTGCCGTGCCGACGAGTTGGGGTTCCACTCCGTCGCCAACTACGACCACTTCTACGGACTGGTCGATCCGACGACGCCCACACTCGAGGGGTGGGCCAGCCTCGCCGCGATGGCGGTGGTGGTCCGACGAGCCCGCGTGGGCTGCCTGGTCACCGGCGTGACGTACCGCAACCCGGCGGTACTGGCGAACAGGGCCGTCACCGTCGATCACATCTCCGGCGGGCGGATGGACTTCGGCATCGGCGCCGGTTGGTACGAGGGCGAGCACCGCGGCTACGGCATCGACTTCCCGTCGCCGGGGCAGCGGGTCGCGATGGTCGACGAAGCGCTGACCCTCATCCGACGCCTGTGGACCGAGGAGGTTGTCGACTTCGCCGGCCGCTTCTTCACACTTCACGAAGCGCGCTGTAACCCCAAACCGGTCCAGCGCCCGCATCCGCCGATCGTGGTCGGGGCGTCACAGCCGAAAATGCTCACGCTCGCCGCTCGGCACGCCGACGAATGGAACATGCCGAGCACCGACCTTCAGGAGTGGGCGGCGGCCAGTCGCCTGCTCGATCGCGCTTGTGCGGAACTCGGCCGCGATCCTTGCTCGATCCGCCGGGCAGTCCAGCTGTTCGTTCTTCCCGAGCAGCCGGATCAGGTCGACGCCCAGCTCGAATCCGTCGCCGAGTACGCGCGGCTCGGCTGCGAGCACGTCGTGCTGTCCTTCTACCAGCCGCCCGGCGACGAGCTGCTACGCCGATGCGCGGAGCTGGTCTGATCACACGGTTCTGGCGCCCGGTGCGCCTTCCTGTTCGACGGACTCCGTCTCGAGGGGCGCCGGACCGCGACGCGAGCGCCGCATCCGCGCCTCGACGCGGGTGGCCACCCACGACAGCGTGAAGTTGACGGTGATGATCAGCACGGCGACCACGATCAGCGCCGGCAGCAGATTGCTGTACGCGGCACCCATCTGCACACCCTGGCGCACGAGCTCGAGGAACGTGATGACGTATCCGATCGCCGTGTCCTTGAGTACCACTACGAGTTGCGAGATCAGAACCGGCAGCATGGACGTGATCGCCTGCGGCAGCAGGATCGACCGCATCGTCTGCCCCCACGTCAACCCGAGCGCGAAGGCCGCCTCGGACTGTCCGCGGGGAAGCGCATGGACGCCGGCCCGCACGATCTCGGCGATGACTGCACCGTTGTACAAAGTCAGGCCGGTGATGACGGCGGCGAGCGCCAAGTGCCTGGACGCAAACACGTCGTAGGCCGCGTAGAGCGCGAACGCGAACAGCATCATGATGAGCACTGGCACTGCGCGGAAGAACTCGACGATCACCGCGCAGAGCCAGCGAATCAAGCCGTGTGTCGAAAGTCGGCCCACACCAAGGATGAATCCCAGGATCAGCGCCAACACGATCGAAACCGCCGCCGCCG
Organism: Mycolicibacterium sp. ND9-15; assembly: GCF_035918395.1. Classification (NCBI taxonomy): domain Bacteria; kingdom Bacillati; phylum Actinomycetota; class Actinomycetes; order Mycobacteriales; family Mycobacteriaceae; genus Mycobacterium; species Mycobacterium jinjuense. The sequence goes on along the minus strand of NZ_CP142362.1, from coordinate 480,458 downwards.
TCAACGTGCCCTGCACGCCGGGCAGTACATAGGTTCGCCACAGATCCGCTGTCAGGAACGGTTGCCACTTGGCGACCGTGAGCTGCTGCTTGGCGATCATCTGGAACAACACTGCCAACAGCACCACCACGGTGACGAGGATGACGATCGCCGTGATCATCCAGTTACGGATTCGCGCGCGCGGCCCCGGCGCGTCGAAGAGAACCGAGGCCGAGCTCACCGCGCCACGGCCAACCGCTTACCCAGCCATCCGAAGAACAACCCCGTCGGCAGTGTCAGGATCACGAAGCCGAGGGCGAAGATCGCCCCGACGGTCAGTATGGCCGCGGTGTTCTCGATCATCTCCTTCATCAGCAGCGCGGCCTCGGCCACGCCGATCGCCGACGCGATCGTGGTGTTCTTGGTCAACGCGATCAACACCGACCCTAACGGGATGATCACCGCGCGAAAAGCCTGCGGTAGCAGGATGAGTCGGAGGTTCTGCCCGAACGTCAGTCCCAGCGACCGCGCGGCCTCGGCCTGGCCCAGCGGCACGGTGTTCACTCCCGAACGCACGGTTTCGCACACGAACGCGGCCGTGTACACCGCCAGCCCGAGCACCGCCAACCGGAAGTTGCTGTCCTCGATCGACGTTCGCGAGTTCGGGTCAACCAGCGTGATGCCCAACGTCTGCGCCAGGCCGAAGGAGCAGAACAGAATGATCAGCGTCAGCGGCGTGTTGCGCACCACGTTGACGTATGTGGTTCCGAGCCAGCGCAGTACGGGCACCGGCGCCAGCCGCATCGCGGCCAGCAGCGTACCGAGCACCAGTGCGCCGATGCCCGAAAGGACCGTCAGCTGGATCGTCGTCCAGAACGCCTCGACGATCTGGCCGACCGTGTAGTCCGGGAGAACCTCCACATCACCTCCTAGCGCGGCGGAGGTCCGTCAGCTCTGGGTGATCTGCGGTGGTTTCGGTGCGGGAATACCTGCCGCGCCGAGGTTGTCGTCCCACGCCTTCTTCCAAGCGCCCTCCTGCTCCATCTTGGCGAGGGCGTCGTTGATCTTCGTCAGCAATTCGGAATCGCCCTTCTTCAAGCCGATTCCGTAGCGCTCCTCGGAGAAGGTGCCGCCGACGACCTTGAACACACCGGGGCTCTGCGCCGCATAACCCGCGAGGATGACCTCGTCGGTGGTCACCGCGTCGATGGCGCCGTTCTTCAACGCTTCGACGCACGCCGAGTAGGTGTCGTACTGCTGCAGCTGTACGCCGGGGAACTTGTCCTTGATCCGCTGAGCCGGCGTCGATCCCGAGACCGAACACAGCTTCTTGTTGTTCTCCAGCGACGCCTCACCGGTGATGACGGTGTTGTCCGCGCGCACCAACAGGCTCTGTCCGGTGATCAGGTACGGTCCCGCGAAGTCGACCTTCTCCTCACGGGCATCGGTGATCGAGTAGGTCGCGACGATGTACTGCACCTGGCCGTTCTGAATCAGAGTCTCGCGCTGCCCCGACGGGGCTTCCTTCCACTCGATCTTGTCCTCGGGATAGCCGAGTTTCTCAGCGACATATGTCGCCACGTCGACGTCGAAGCCGCTCATGGTGCCGTCGGGATTCTTGAGGCCCAGGCCGGGCTGGTCGACCTTGGTGCCGATGACGATCGTGTCGCCGTCGTCACCGCCGCACGCTGTCGCCGCCAGGGGCAACGCGACGGCGAGCGCGAGCGCCCCGAGAACGCGCTTCGAAATCGATGGCATTCGGCTTCCTTTCGACTAGTGGTGCAGGATCTTGCCGAGAAAGTCCTTGGCACGGTCGCTTCTCGGGTGGGTGAAGAACTGATCGGGTTCGGCCGCTTCCACGATCGCGCCGTCGGCCATGAAAACCACCCGATTGGCCGCGCCGCGGGCGAAACCCATCTCGTGCGTCACGACCAACATCGTCATCCCCTCCTTGGCCAGCGACGTCATCACGTTCAGGACTTCGTTGATCATCTCGGGGTCCAGCGCGCTGGTCGGTTCATCGAACAGCATGACCTTCGGGTTCATCGCCAGCGAGCGCGCGATCGCCACCCGCTGCTGCTGGCCCCCCGACAGTTGCGCCGGGTATTTGTCGGCCTGATTGGCGATGCCGACCCGCTCCAGCAATTCCATCGCCTTCTCGCGGGCCTCGGCCTTCGACTTCTTGCGCACCTTCATCGGCGCCAACGTGACGTTCTCCAGGATCGTCTTGTGGGCGAACAGGTTGAAGGACTGGAACACCATGCCCACGTCGGACCGCAGCTCTGCGAGCTTGCGACCCTCCTCGGGCAGCACCGCTCCGTCGATCGCGATGGTGCCGGAATCGATGGGCTCGAGCCGATTGATGGTGCGGCACAACGTCGACTTGCCAGACCCCGACGGCCCCAGCACCACGATCACCTCTCCGCGCTCGACATCGAGGTTGATGTCCTTGAGCACATGCAGGCTGCCGAAGTGCTTGTTGACCCCGGAGATGGAGATCATCGGCACACTCGTCTGGGTCGGATTGCCCTCTTTCCCGTCCGACCAGGCGGTCTCCATGGGTGCAGACCTTACCGAGCGAAGGCCCTGCCTGCCCGGAACTCGAGAATCCGCCCGGATCCCCCCTCTGGCCGATCCGTACCATGGGGCCGTGACTTCGATGGTGGCGCGAGAGGCAGCGGCCGACCGGGTCGTTCGCCAAGTCGCGACCGAAACCTCCGCGCGCGGGCGAGCGTCGGCACGCACCTACCAGGTCCGCACGTATGGCTGCCAGATGAACGTGCACGACTCGGAGCGGCTGGCGGGATTGCTGGATGCCGCCGGGTATCGACGAGCCGCCGACGACGAGGATGCCGATGTCGTCGTGTTCAACACGTGCGCCGTACGCGAGAACGCCGACAACAAGCTGTACGGCAACCTCAGCCACCTGGCACCGCGCAAACAGGCCGATCCCGATATGCAGATCGCCGTCGGCGGCTGCCTGGCGCAGAAGGACCGCGACACGGTGCTGCGCCGAGCGCCGTGGGTCGACGTGGTGTTCGGCACCCACAACATCGGATCATTGCCGACGCTGCTGCAGCGTGCGCGGCACAATCGCGCCGCCCAGGTAGAGATCGTCGAGGCGCTGCAGGAGTTTCCGTCCGCGCTGCCCGCTGCGCGCGAATCCGCATACGCCGCTTGGGTGTCGGTGTCGGTGGGCTGCAACAACACCTGCACGTTCTGCATTGTGCCGGCGCTGAGGGGCAAGGAAGTCGACCGCAGGCCCGGCGACGTGCTCGCCGAGGTGCAGACTCTGGTCGAGCAAGGCGTTCTCGAGATCACGCTGCTCGGTCAGAACGTCAACGCCTACGGCGTCTCGTTCGCCGACCCAGCCGAACCGCGCGACCGCGGCGCATTCGCCAGACTCCTGCGCGCCTGCGGGGGCATCGACGGCCTCGAGCGGGTGCGGTTCACGTCCCCGCACCCCGCCGAATTCACCGACGATGTGATCGCCGCGATGGCCGAGACACCGAATGTGTGCCCGACGCTGCACATGCCGCTGCAGTCCGGGTCTGACCGCGTCCTGCGGGGCATGCGGCGGTCCTACCGGGCCGAGCGCTACCTCGGAATCATCGAGCGGGTCCGCGCCGCGATCCCGCACGCCGCGATCACCACCGATCTCATCGTCGGATTCCCCGGGGAGAAGGAGGCGGACTTCCAGGCCACCCTCGACGTCGTCGAGCAGGCCCGGTTCGCCGGTGCCTTCACCTTCCAGTACTCCAAGCGGCCCGGCACCCCGGCCGCCGAATTACCCGATCAGCTTCCCAAATCCGTTGTGAGCGAGCGCTATCAGCGGTTGATCGACCTCCAGGAGAGGATCTCCCTCGAGGAGAACTGCGCGCTGGTCGGCCGAACCGTTGAAGTTCTGGTGGCCGCGGGCGAGGGTCGCAAGGACGCCGCGACCGCCAGGATGTCGGGCCGTGCCCGCGACGGCCGCCTGGTTCACTTCAACCCCGCGGGACTCGATATCCGGCCCGGGGACGTCGTGACCACGACAGTGACCGGCGCCGCCCCGCACCACCTGCTCGCGGATTCGAGCGTGCACAGTCATCGGCGCACCCGGGCGGGGGACGCTCACGCCGCAGGCAGGCGACCGCGCACCGGCGTGGGCCTCGGCATGCCGGGCATCGGCGCGCCGACCGAACCACCGACATCGACGGGATGCGGGCAATGACGACTCCCAACCACAACGGCTTCGAGGATTTCAAGGGCGACATCGAGGCCGCCGAACGCCGTGTCGCGGGTGAAATCGATCCCGGCGCACGGGCTCTGGTGATCGCTATCGGAGTCTTCGTGCTACTGGTGTCGTTCGTATTGCCGCATACCGGGGACGCCCGCGGGTTGGATGTGCTCATCGGCGGCGAAACCGCGGCCCGCGAGGGTATCTCCCTGCCGCATCGCGTATTCGCCTGGTTGGTGCTGGTATTCGGCGTCGGCTTTTCGATGCTCGCATTACTCACCCGGCGCTGGGCGTTGGCCTGGATCGCATTGGCCGGATCGACGGTGGCGACGCTGCTCGGCCTGCTGGCGGTGTGGTCACGGCAGACCGCCCCCGAACCTTACCCGGGGCCGGGGATCGGGCTCATCCTGGCTTGGATCGCGGTGGCGGTGGTGACATTCCACTGGGCCAGGGCGGTGTGGTCGCGCACCGCGCTGCAATTGGCGGCCGAGGAGGAACGTCGTAGGGCCGTCGCGGAGCGAGAGAAGAAAGGCCTGCTCGACGACCTCGACAAGCCCGACGATCCCAACGGTTCCACGAAAGGCTGATCGAGCCGAAGCCGTCGGCGCACACGTCGCGGTGGACGACGACTTTCCCCTTCCTCGTCGAGTTCTACGCGAGGGTCGTGTCGGCGCCGAAATCACAACCCTGACGTCGATCTCGACGAGCGATCCCGCCCACTGGACGCGGAAAGTCCACTCAGCGGCTCTTGCCCAGGGCCTCGGCGGCCGCGTCGGCCCACTGCCGCCACTGCTGGGCGTTCGCGCGTGCCTCGGCGGCGTCCTTGTCACGTCCTGCCGCGACCGCCTTCTCGGCCTGGCGCTCGTACTGCTCTGCGCGAGCCCTGAATTGGTCGGCACGTGCCTGCGCCTCCGGATCAACGGCTTGCGTCGGCGCCTCGCGGATCTTCTTCTCCACGGCGCGCAGTCGTCGTTCCAACTCGGCGCTGCGCTCGCGGGGCACCTTGCCGATGGCGTCCCACTTGTCCCCGATCGCCCGCAGCGCGACCCGCGCCGCGTCGAGATCGGAGGTGTCCAGTTTCTCCGCCTCGGCCAGCAGTGCCTCCTTGGCCTCCGCGTTGGCGCGGAACTCGGCGTCGCGTTCGGCGCTGATCGTGTTTCGCGCGCCGAAGAACTTGTCTTGAGCCGCCTTGAACCGCTGCCACAACGCGTCGTCGACGTCCTTCGAGGCGCGGCCGGCCGCCTTCCACTCCGTCAGCAACTCACGGAACGCCGCGCTCGTCGGCCCCCAGTCCGTCGAATCGGCGAGTTCCTCGGCGCGCTCACACAACGCCTCCTTGGCCTGTCGGGCGCCGGCCCGCTCGCGGTCCAGCTCGGCGAAATGCGAACCGCGCCTTCGGTTGAACTGCTCACGCGCCGCTGAGTAGCGCTTCCACAGGGCGTCGTCGGTCTTGCGGTCCAACCCGGTGATCGTGCGCCACTCCTCGAGGATCTCCCGCAGCCGGTCGCCCGCGACCTTCCATTGGGTGGCATTGGCGGCGAGGTCTTCGGCTTCGGCGGCCAGCGCCTCCTTGCGGGCGGTCTGCGCGGCCCGAAACTCCTCACGCCGGGCCCGCTCGGCCTGTGCCGTCTCGTCGGCGTGGGTGATGATCGCCTGCAGTCGGGCAGCGATCGCGTCGACGTCGCCCAGCACGTGCGCCGTCGGCAGGGTCTCGGCCAATGTCTGGGCGGCCGCCTTGATCTTGCGAGCGTCGCCGGTGCCGGACTGGAGCCGGCTTTCCATCAGCGCGACCTCCGTCTGGAGATCGTCGAAGCGCCTACCGAAGTGCGCGTAGGCCGCTTCCGTGTCGCCGGCCTGCCAGGATCCGACGATCCGTTCGCCCGAGCCGGTGATCAGCCATACGGTGCCGTCGGGGTCGACGCGCCCGAACCGGTGCGGATCGCTGGTCGGGGGCGCAGCCACCGCGGGCCCGGGCCGGCCCGGCCGGGGCACGGCCCGTGGCGGTCCGGGCCGGGGAGCGGGTTTGGGCGAGGAGGACTGGCCTCCTGGCTCGCTGGTCGTCATGTCCGTAATCCTCGTACCCTCCGCGGCGTACCGCGCATCTGCCGCGCAACGCGGCGCCTGATCGCTGTCCGAACGCTATTGAAACAGGTCGTCGAGGCGTGTGCGCACAGCTTCCCGCGATGGCCTGCCTAGGCTCGTCGCGACAACATACGGGAGGGCTGCGATGGCCGGCATGGACAGTGGGGTGGAGTTGGCCGTCTTCCTCGCCCTCGGCGCCGCGCTGTTCGTTGCGATCGGCGACGTGATCCACCAACGACAGGCGCACGAGGTCACCGACGAATCGGTAGGTCATCTCGAACTGTTCAGCCGGCTGCTGCGCGACCGCCGGTGGTGGCTGGGCAGCCTCGTGGCGGCCGCAGGGTTCGCACTGCAGGCCGCCGCACTGGGTGTCGGGTCGGTGCTTCTCGTACAGGCCATCCTGGTCACATCGCTGCTGTTCGCGCTGCCGATCCACGCCCGGCTGTCGCACCGGCCGGTGACGCGTTGGCAGTGGGCCTGGGCGGCGCTGCTGGCGGCGTCGGTCGTCGTGATCGTCACCGTCGGCAACCCGACCGCGGGCCATTCCCGCGCTTCGTGGGAAACCTGGACTGCGGTGCTGGTGGTGTTCGGTCCGGCGCTGGTGCTGTGCGTCATCGGTGCCAACATCTGGAAAGGCCCCGTGAGCGCGGTGCTGCTCGCGCTGGTGTCAGGTGGGCTGTGGGGCCTGTTCGCGGTGCTGACCAAGGGCGTCGTCGACCGTCTCGACGACGGGCTGGAGGCCCTCCTGCGCACGCCGGAGCTGTACGTCTGGGCACTCGTCGCGGTCGCGGGCACCGCATGGCAGCAGGCCGCGTTCCGGGCAGGGTCGCTGACCGCGTCGCTGCCGACGATGACGGTCGCCGAACCGGTGGTCGCGTCGGTGCTCGGCATCGTCGTGCTGGGGGAGACGCTGCGGCCCGGGGAGGCCGGCTGGCTCACGCTGGTCGCCGCGGTGGCGGCGATGGTGGTCTCGACGGCCGCCCTCGCCCGCGGTGAGGCCGCCACCGCTGCCGACCCTGCGGCGCAGCATTAGCGTGGACGGCGTGCTGAGCGCCATCGCGATAGTCCCGTCGGCACCGGTCATGGTGCCCGAGCTCGCGGGTGGCGCCGCCGCTGAACTGGGCGATCTGCGCGAAGCCGTGTTCACGGCGGTGGCCGGGCTGCCACCGCGCTGGATCGCCGTGGGGAACGGGCCCAGCGATGCGGTCATCGGCCCGCGCCACACCGGCACGTTTGCCGGCTACGGCGTCGATCTGCGGGTCACGCTGTCGCCGGAGGTCGACGGCGAACCGGCCGCGTTGCCGCTGTGCGCCTTGATCACCGGCTGGGTGCGCGGTGCGGCCCGCACCGACGCCTCCGCCGAGGTGCGGGTATACGCCGAGGCCGACGACGCCGACGCCGCGCTGGGCCGCGGCAGGCGGTTGCGCGCCGAGATCGACGACGCGGCCGACCCGATCGGGGTGCTCGTCGTCGCCGACGGCGCCAACACGTTGACGCCGACGGCCCCCGGCGGTTATGACCCCGATTCGGTCGCCGTACAAGCGGCGCTCGTCGATGCCCTGGCCGCCGGCGACACCGCCGCGCTGTCCCGGCTACCAGAAACGATCGTCGGGCGGGTGCCCTACCAGGTCCTCGCGGGCCTCATGGAGGGTGTGCCTCGGTCGGCCACGGAGCTTTATCGTGGCGCGCCCTACGGCGTCGGCTACTTCGCGGGCGTCTTGCAGCCGAAGAGCCGAAGAGGATGACACGGCCGATCGCGATCATCGGACCGACGGGGACCGGCAAATCGGCGTTGGCGCTGGCTGTGGCCGAGCGACTCGGTGGCGAGATCGTCAACGCGGACGCGATGCAGATGTACCGCGGCATGGACATCGGAACCGCGAAGTTGACCGTCGACGAGCGTCGCGGCATCCCGCACCACCAGCTCGACGTGCTGGCGGTGACCGAGACCGCGAGCGTGGCCCGCTACCAGCGCGCGGCCGTCGCCGACGTCGAGGCCATCGCGGGACGCGGCGCCGTGCCGGTCGTGGTGGGCGGATCGATGATGTACGTCCAGTCTTTGCTCGACAACTGGACGTTTCCGGCCACCGACCCGGCGGTGCGCTCCCGGTGGGAACAGCGACTCGCCGAAATCGGGGTGGCCGTCCTGCACGAGGAGCTGGCGCGGGTGGACGCCGATGCGGCCGCTGCGATCCTGCCCACCGACGGGCGCCGGATCGTGCGGGCGCTCGAGGTCGTCGAACTGACCGGTCAGCCGTTCGCCGCGTCGTTTCCCACCATCGGCGCGCCCCGCTGGGACACCGCGATAGTCGGATTGGACTGGGATACAACGTTTCTCGATGAACGGCTGGCGCAACGGACCGACAAGATGTTCGCCGACGGGCTGGTTGGCGAGGTGCGGACACTGCTGGATCGTGGGCTGCGCGACGGCGTCACCGCGTCGCGCGCGCTGGGTTACGCACAAGTGCTCGCCGACCTCGACGCGGGCGGCGACGGCTCCGCCGCCCGCGAGCCGACGTTCATCGGCACCCGGCGCTATGTGCGCCGGCAACGGTCCTGGTTCCGCCGCGACCACCGCACCACCTGGATGGACGGCGCCGCGTCGGACCTCCTCGAGGACACGGTGCGAGTGTGGCGGGACGTACCCTGAACAGGTGAAGTTCGCCAAAGGCCACGGGACGCAGAACGACTTCGTGCTGCTACCTGACCTCGACTTCGAACTGACGCTGTCACCGAGATCGGTCGCCGCACTGTGCGACCGCCGCCGCGGGCTGGGCGCCGACGGTGTGCTGCGGGTGACTACCGCGCAGGCCGCGCACCGGGCGGGTCTTTTCGAGCAGTTGCCGGAAGGCGTCGCGGGGGAGAACTGGTACATGGATTACCGCAATGCCGACGGGTCGGTCGCGCAGATGTGTGGCAACGGAGTGCGGGTGTTCGCCCATTACCTGCGCGTGAGCGGACTGGCGGACCGCGACGAGTTCGTGGTCGGCTCGCTGGCCGGTCCGCGTCCGGTGGTGCTGCATGCCTGGGACGAGACCACCGCCGACGTCACGGTCGAGATGGGCAAGGTGAACCAACTGGGTGCCGGCGAAGCGATCGTGGGCGGCAGGCCGTTCGCGGGACTCGCGGTCGACGTCGGAAATCCGCATCTGGCCTGCCTCGACCCCGACCTGACCGTCGAAGAACTGTCCGCGCTCGACATCGGGGCACCGGTGCACTTCGACACCGCGCAGTTTCCCGAGGGCGTGAACGTCGAGGTGATGACGGCGCCGGCGAACGGCGCGGTATCGATGCGCGTGCACGAACGCGGCGTCGGCGAGACCCGGTCGTGCGGAACCGGCACCGTCGCCGCGGCCGTCGCGGCGCTGGCCTTCAGCGGCGCCGGCACCGGCAGCGTCGACGTGCGGATTCCTGGCGGCGAAGTCTCGGTCACCATCACCGACGCCAGCAGTTTCCTGCGTGGACCCTCGGTTCTGGTGGCCCATGGTGAGCTGTCCGAGGAATGGTGGAGCCTTGCGCAACGTTAATTGGGGTGCATGAAAAGTGATCTCCGTGCGAATCTCTATTCGCCTATGACGTATCCCGATCCTCCTATCCGCCACACCCCGAGCGCGGGTGAACTGGCCCTCGAAGACCGCACGGCACTGCGCCGCGTGGCCGGTCTGTCGACCGAACTCACCGACGTCTCCGAGGTCGAATACCGCCAACTGCGCCTGGAACGCGTGGTGCTGGTGGGCGTTTGGACCGAAGGAAGTTCGGCCGACGCCGAAGCCAGCCTGGCCGAACTCGCCGCACTCGCCGAGACGGCCGGTTCGGAGGTGCTCGAAGGGGTGATTCAGCGCCGCGACAAACCGGACGCCTCCACCTATATCGGCTCGGGTAAGGCCGCCGAACTTCGCGAGATCGTCCTCGCGACCGGAGCCGACACCGTCATCTGCGACGGTGAGCTCAGCCCCGCCCAGCTGACGGCCCTGGAGAAGGCGGTCAAGGTCAAGGTCATCGACCGCACCGCGCTCATCCTCGACATCTTCGCCCAGCACGCGACCAGCCGGGAAGGCAAAGCGCAGGTCACCCTGGCTCAGATGGAGTACATGCTGCCCAGGCTGCGCGGCTGGGGCGAATCGATGTCCCGGCAGGCCGGCGGTCGTGCCGGTGGAGCCGGGGGCGGGGTGGGCACGCGCGGTCCCGGTGAGACCAAGATCGAGACCGACCGTCGCCGCATCCGCGAGCGAATGGCCAAACTACGCCGCGACATCAAGGACATGAAGAAGATCCGCGACACGCAGCGCAGAGGCAGGCGCCGCAGCGAGGTGCCGTCGATCGCCATCGTCGGCTACACCAATGCCGGTAAGTCGAGTCTGCTCAACGCGCTGACCGGTGCGGGGGTACTGGTGGAGAACGCGTTGTTCGCGACGCTCGAACCGACAACGCGCCGAGGCGAATTCGCCGACGGCAGATCTTTCGTACTGACCGACACGGTCGGGTTCGTCCGCCATCTGCCCACCCAGTTGGTGGAGGCGTTCCGCTCCACGTTGGAAGAGGTCGTCGACGCCGATCTGCTGGTGCACGTGGTCGACGGGTCCGACGTCAACCCGCTGGCCCAGATCAACGCCGTGCGCGAGGTCGTCAACGAGGTCATCGGAGCTGCGCGGCCGGCGACATCAGGTCTAGCCGACCACGACGCACCGCCGGCGCCGGAGTTGTTGGTGGTCAACAAGATCGACGCCGCCGACGGTCTGACACTGGCGCAGTTGCGCGGTGCGCTGCCCGACGCGGTGTTCGTCTCGGCGCGCACCGGCGAGGGACTGGACCGTCTGCAGCAGCGGATGGCGGAGTTGATTCCACCGACAGACACCACGATCGACGTCACAATTCCCTACGACCGCGGCGATCTCGTCAACCGCGTCCACGCCGACGGGCGTGTCGACGCCACCGAGCACACCGCCGAAGGCACGAGGATCAAGGCGCGAGTGCCGGTTCCACTGGCCGCGACCCTGCGCGAATACGCGACGTTCTGAGCCCGTCGCCGCGACGTCTGCGCATAGCGAAGAGGCGCAAAGGGTTTCATCCCTCTGCGCCTCTCGCGTTTGGTACCGAACTACTCCTGCTCGGATTCTTGGCGCTTCTCGGCGGTCTTGGCCGCGGCCCGTGCACTCTCGGCTTCGGCTTCCTTCTGCGCGGCGTTACGCTGCGCGTCAGCCTTGTCCTGCTGCGCCTGACCCTCGCGATACAGGTCGTCTCGACCCGCGACGGCGCCGAGCACCTCCTTGGCCTTACCCTTCACTCCCTCGACGACGCCCTTGACGGCTTCCTCGGGTCCACTGTTGTTCTTGTCGGACACTGCGCCTTCCTCCTTGCCGATCGTTTCTCGTGGCCCTCCAATACCCGATGCGCCGGTTCGTCAATCGGATAAACCGGACTCGGTGAGTCAGCTCACAGCGGTGAAACCGCACAGCCGTGGCTCAGTCGACCGCAAACACCGCGGGAGCGGACGCCGACATCACGCGTTGCGCCAGTTGCGCCTTCAGATGATCGAGGCGGGCTTCTTGGGGAGCCGTCCGGTCCTTGGTACGGGCCAGGTCGATGAACTCGTCGGTGACGAATCCTTCGCGCAGCAGCAACGTCACGCCGCGATCCGCAATGCCCACGACGAACACGAAATCTTCGAGCAGGCGACCTCTGTCGCCTCGCACCAGTGAACGGTCCACGGTGTAGCGGTCGTCCGACACCGCGCGGCTGACCGCCTCGAAACCGTCCCGGCCGCCGGGGCCGCGAAACGCGGTGCGCACGGTGATCGATCGGCGATCGGGTGGCTCGTCAGGGGAGAGCATCGCGAAGGCGCGTTGCATCACTTTGAACGCCATGGCCACTCCGGCCGGGGAGTGACCGCCGTGGTACCGGTTCATGTCGTCGAACGTGAAGGTGAGCGGTTGGCGCCGCTCGCGAACTTCGAGGATTTCACTCATCACGATTCGGTCGGCGGTAAAGCCGATATACGCCAGAGCAATACACGAACCGACACCTCCTGCCCGCGGCGTAACTCATCTGCGGCCAATTCGTCGACGCGCAGCGGCTCAGCGCAGCGATGTCGCCGTTCGTCAGGTCGGCGGTGAAAACATCCCAGTGGGTCAGGCTCACCCGGGAAAACATGGCTTCGAGTTTAGGCGCGGAACGACGTGGGCTCGTGGCGACCAACACACCGGTTGAACCTCGTCGCCGAGTGGGCGGGACGCAAAGATCGCAGTCAGCCGCAAAGCGGATGTGTGCCATGCCTGCTGGCTACCGATATTCCGGCGGATATCCGGTGGCCTAAGCCATTCTCGGTGTTCGTGTGCAAACTGTTTTTTGGCACCATTCCGCCGCGGTCGAGAGGAAAACTTCGGCCTTGGGCCGCGGGTCGGACTGCACTAATCCGCGCGGCACGCGGGGTTATCCACAGCGAATGAGGGATTGGCAGGTATTTTCTTCGCAAGATCGGCGTGTTCGTTGGTAGTTGACGTCTGCTGACAGATGACGGGCACGAAATCTTCGAGCGAAATTTCGTGCCGACCCGGGAGGACGAATGATCGGGCAGAACAGCCGGAGGACCACGGTGTGGGGCCGAGTGGCGATCGGTCTGCTCATGGGCGCCGTAACTCTACTGCTGGCACCGGTGGCGGGCGCCTCGCCGGAATCCGACGCCGCGAATACCGCGATCACAGCGGCATGGGAGGCCAGCGGCGGTGACGGCGGCCCCCTGGGTCCCAAACAGGGCGAGGTATACCCGGTGGGCGAGGGGTTTGCGCAGGACTACGCCGGCGGCAAGGTGTTCTTCACCCCTGACACCGGCGCTCACTTCATGCGGGGCGCGATCCTGGAGAAGTACGAATCACTCGGCGGGCCCGCCGACAGTGATTTGGGGTTCCCGACCATGGACGACGGTCCGGGCCGGGCCCCGGGCAGCTTCAACGTCACGTTCAGCGCCAGCGACAAGCCGGTGATCTTCTGGACATCGGACACCGGCGCGCGGGTGGTGCGCGGGCCGATCAATGCCGCGTGGGACAAGTTGGGTGGATCGTCGGGGACACTCGGAGTGCCCGCGGAGGACGAAAGCTACCGCGGTGACCTGATCACCCAGAAGTTCACCGGCGGTGAGATCACCTACAACACTCGCGACAAGAATTTCACCACCGTGCCGCCGGACCTTGCCGGGCAGTTGACGGATCTGGAGGTGCCAGGCGATCCGGTCTCCGCGATCAACGCGGCCCGCCGCGCGGCCGGAGGGCCGCTGGGACCGCTCGGCGCCGCAGAGGGACCGCCCTATCCGATAGGCAAGGACGGCCTTGGGCAGAACTTCGCCGGCGGCAAGATCTTCTACAGCCCGTCGACAGGCGCGCGAGTCGTGACGGGTCAGGTACTCGCGAAGTATGAAAGCCTCGGCGGGCCCGAGGGGGATCTCGGATTTCCGATTTCCAGCGAAACCGACGGCGGTCTGCCCACCGCAAGCCGCATGTCGAGGTTCGCCGCCGAAGACAAGCCCGTGATCTTCTGGACGCCGGACCACGGCGCGGTACTGATGCGCGGCGCGATGAGCGCAGCCTGGGACAAGCTGGACGGCGCCGAGGGCACACTCGGCGCACCGATGGCCGACCAGACCGAGAAGGACAACGTCATCACGCAGCGGTTCACCGGCGGCGTGGTGTCCTGGGACCAGTCGACGGGCGAGTTCTCTACGGAGCCACCGAATCTGGCGGGCGAGTTGGCCGGCCTCGAGGTGCCCGCTCGGCAGGGGTCCGAAACGCCGAACGCCTCCGGGGCCTCGGACTCAGGCGGCGACCGGAACTGGCTTATGTTCAGTTGGTGGTGGCTGCTCGCGATCGTGCCGGTGCTCCTGCTCGTCGGCCTGGTGGTGTTCGCCGGCATGCGAAATCGCCGCGGCGGCGACGTCGATCGTCCCGAGGCCGTGGAGGACCGCTACGACGACAGGTACGACGGCGAACAGCCCTACAGCACAGTGGGTGCGGACGAGCAGTCGTCGAGCGGCGGCGACGAGTCAGCGGCGATGTTCGGTGACCGCTATGCCAGTGAGGGTCTGGGCGCGCTTGCGCCGCTTGGCAGTGCCGGGGACACGTCGCCGGCCAATCCATGGGAGGCGCCGACCGGTACCGACGCCGCGGGAGACGCGGGCGAACTCGGCGAGGCCGAGGAGAATCCCGACGACGTCGACACCGCGCCGACGCGAATACCGACCGTCGAAGAGCGGGGGGTCGAGGACGGCGACGCCGATGAGCGGGAAACACCTGTCGAACCCGTCGAATCGATCGAACCCGAGTCCGAAGCCGAACCCGCTCAATGGGATCCGCTGACCGACACGGGACGTCACGCGAAGATCGTCGTCGACGAACCGGAAGTGCCGAGCCCGGCTTTCCGCCTACCGGTCGATGACTCCGGGCAGCCGCCGGAGGGATATCCGATCAAGGCCGATACCCAAACCGGCCGGTACTGGCTGCCCTACACCGCCGGCTATGACGAGGTACGCGCCGAAATATGGTTCTCCAGCGAAGAATTCGCGCGTACGAACGGTTTCGTCCGAGCCGACTAGATCTTCCGGATGACGGTGACGACCTTGCCGAGCACTGCGGCGTCGTTCCCCGGGATCGGGTCGAAGGCTGGGTTGTGGGGCATCAACCACACCTGACCGCGGGTGCGTTTGAACGTCTTCACCGTGGCCTCACCATCGATCATCGCGGCCACGATATCGCCGTTGTCGGCGACGTTCTGCTGACGCACGACCACCCAGTCGCCGTCGCAGATCGCCGCGTCGACCATCGAGTCACCGACCACTTTGAGCAGGAAAAGCGAGCCCTCGCCGACCAGTTCGCGCGGTAGCGGGAAGACGTCCTCGACGGCCTCCTCGGCGAGGATCGGTCCGCCGGCGGCGATCCGGCCGAGCACCGGCACGAACGTCGGCTCCGGAAGCGCGTCGGAGCCGGCGACATCGGTGGTGACGATCGGGCTCACAGCCTCGTCGGCGCCACGCACGTCGACCGCGCGCGGGCGGTTGGGGTCACGCCGTAGGTAACCCTTGCGCTCCAGGGTGCGCAACTGGTGGGCCACCGAGGAGGTGGACGTCAGCCCGACCGCGTCGCCGATCTCCCTGATGCTCGGGGGATAGCCGCGAGTGGTGACCGATGAGCGGATCACGTCGAGAATGGTGCGCTGGCGTTCGGTTAGACCAGGGTCGAGCGTTCGGCCCCCGCCCGTGCCGTCCGGTGTATCGCTGCTGGAGTCCATGCCGCCGAATGTAGCCCGCGGCACAGGATTAATCAAACATGTGTTCGAGGCGTGTCGGGAGCGCCATCGCCGGGGAATGCGCCCGAATTTCTTGTCGGTGCCCTGTCCTATCGTTTGGCCACAGTTCGATCACATGTTCTATCGTTCGAACATGTGAGCGAGTATGTTCGAACACAAGAGCGAAAACCAACGGACCGGAAGGCAGGAAGATGACGATCCTCGACTCCCAGGAAGTTCAGGCCCCGCGCGTGCTCAGGCCCGGCATCAGGCCTGCTGGTGCCCGTCGGCGCCCCTTGTCCACCCGACCGGGCGGGGCGCCGGTTCGGTATCGGGGCACCGGCGTACTGATGTCGCGCGCCTCGCACCGGCGGCGGCCGATCACACCGGGTGCCACCGTGCTCCTTGCGTTGGTGGCGGCAGCGATCACGGTGTGGCTGGGCCTGGTGGCCCAGTTCGGCGGCGTGGTCGGCACCACCCCGGCCGCCGTTCCGGACCGGCTCGCGGTGATCCAGGTTCAAACCGGCGAGAGCCTGCACCAGGTGGCCCAGCGGGTGGCGCCCGGCGCCCCTGTGGGCCAGGTGGCGGACCGGATTCGCGAACTCAACCAACTCGACTCGGTTGCGCTGGACGCCGGGCAGACGCTCATAGCGCCGGTCGGCTGACATCCGTTGGTTGGGCCGTAAAGAGCTTGGTGCGCACGTGTTCACCGACAGATCGTTCTGGTATGTGCCGATGAGGCCGGTGCTGGGCTTTCGCAACGCGCCGCAGGTACGCTCAGAGAGGTTCGAGTTGGTCGTTTGTTGGCGCGGCGAAGGAGCGGTGATGCACTGTCCTTTCTGTCGTCATCCCGACTCGCGAGTGGTCGACTCCCGGGAGACCGACGAGGGTCAGGCGATCCGGCGGCGGCGCTCGTGCCCGGAATGTGGACGCCGGTTCACCACGGTGGAGACGGCTGTGCTGGCCGTAGTGAAACGCAGCGGTGTCACCGAGCCGTTCAGCCGGGAGAAGGTCATCAAGGGTGTGCGCCGGGCGTGTCAGGGCAGGCAGGTCGACGATGATGCGCTGAACCTGCTTGCCCAGCAGGTCGAGGACACCGTGCGGGCCACCGGTTCGCCCGAGGTGCCTAGCAACGAAGTAGGGCTGGCCATCCTGGGCCCGCTACGTGATCTCGACGAAGTGGCATATCTTCGCTTCGCCTCGGTATATCGCGGGTTCAGTTCGGCCGAGGACTTCGAGCGTGAGATCGAGGCGCTCCGAGCGCATCGCGATTCGCCGCAGCCGACCGCCAGTTGATTCGCCGCAAAGCCTCCCTCAGTCGATCTGTTTGACGCCGTCGTTGACGACGCGGCCGGCGATGCGCACCCAGCCCTCGGGAGTCCACTCCGTGTGGATGTACGAACCCTTGCCCTGCACGATCGTCAGGTCGCGGCTCAGGTAGTCGGTGATTCGCACAGCGGCGGCGCCCGTGGCCTCGTCCTCGGGCACCCCCAAATCGGACGCGAACATCCGCGACCGCAGCAGCCCCTGCTCCCGGTCGGCCCACGTCCACAGGTAGTGGTTGATGTCGTCCGGGTAGTCGGACGGGTCGAGCGCGAGAAGCTCATCGATGGAGGCGACGTCGTGGATGGCGAACTCCGGCGCCCACTCCGCACGCGCCTGCACCGAGGTCAGCTCGTCGGTGTAGACGACCTGCACGATGCCGGCGGGAACACGCAGTGTGTGAACGGGAGTGCCTTGTTCGCGAAGCCACCAGGCCGCACCGACGGTGGGGTGGCCCGCGAAGATCAGTTCGACCGCCGGCGTGTAGATGCGGGCGTGCGCGGTACTAGTGCCGGGCGCTGGTAGATCGACGAATATGGTTTCGCTGTAACCCAATTGGCTGGCTACCCGCTGGCGATCGTCCGGGTCGACGGTGCTGGCGTCGACGACGCCGAGTGGATTTCCGTAGTTGCTGTCCGGGTCGGTGAAGACACGCAGCACCGTCACATCGATAGCCATGGGCCGATGCTACTTCGTATCCTCTTGTCGTCGAACGGCACGCGGTCGGCGCTACGTTCAGGTCGCACTGCGCTCGTCGGCGCCCAGCGCCTCGAGCACCGCGGCCATGGTGTCGAGGGAGCCACAGATCGTGCCCTCGTTGGTGCCAGCCCGCAGCAGTTCCCGCAGATACTCCTGGTCGTGGACCGCTGGTTCGGTGCCGTCGATGAACTTCTCCACGACCTCGACGAAGCGGTCCGGGTCGTCGTGAAACGGGAAATGACCGGAGTCATCGAAGATTTCCAGCTGTGACCCTGGCATCGCGGCGTGGGCCATCCAGCCGTGGCTGACCGGGATCACGGCGTCGCAACTACCCCAGATCAGTTGCACCGGAACCGATTGCGTCAGGTAGCAGCGGTCCAGCATGGTCACCACCTGCCCGCGCCAGTCCACGACGGCACGCAGTGTGCGGGCGAATGCCGAGGATGCGGTCGGTTCGGGAAGGTCATTGAGGATGCGCAGAACCTGTGGCAGGTCGCGGCCGAGGCCGGTGGACCCGAAGATCCCACCGGCGAGGCGGCCCACCATCTGCAGAGTCGGCAGCACGAACGGCAGGCGCAACAGCGCCAGCGCTTCACTGCCCATCGGCAGCGAGGCGAACCGCAGCGCGACGTTGACGTCCTTGGTGACCCCGCCCGCACCGACCAGAATGAGCCGGTCGACCAACTGCGGGAACTGGTAGGCGAACTGCATGGCCACGCCGCCGCCGAGGGAATGGCCGACCACGGTGACCCGCTCGGTGTCGAGCACGCTCAGCAGATCTCGCATCCCGTTGGCGTAAGCGGCGACCGAGTAATCGGCGCGTGGTTTGTCGGACTTGCCATGGCCCAGGAGATCCGGCGCGATGACCGTGAACCGCTGCGCGAGCTTCGATTGCACGGTGTCCCAGGTGGTGGAGTTGTCCCCGATGCCGTGGATCAACAGGATCGCGGGACCGGAACCCGCCACCCGGTACGCGCGGCGATAGCCGTGGATGGTGCGAAACTGCAGGCTGGGCGTCAGGTCCCGGACCGAGCGGAGGTTCGGCTTTCGCGCGGACATTGCGTCAACTTAGCGGGCCTTCGGGAAGCTCGCTCGCTGTGGCCCCCCCCCGCTCATCGCGGTGACGGGCGCTATCCGGTGTCGTCGCCGTCCTGAAAGCGATCCTTGGACTTCTTCTCGGCCTGCTGGGCGAGGAACCGCTCGAACTCGGCGCCGAGTTCTTCGCCGCTGGGCAGGTCTTCGTCACTGGTCAAGAGGGACCGGTTCTCCTGAGCGGCGACGAAGGCGTCGAACTGACGCTCGAGCGCGGCGACCACCTGCGCGACTTCGGAGCTCTGCTCGACTTGCTCGTTCACCTTGGTCAATACCTCCGCGCCCGCGGTGACCAAGGATTCGAGCGGGATGCTCAGTGACGCGTTCCTGCCGACTTCGGCCAGCAATGCTTCTGCCGCCGCGGGGTAGTCGGTCTGCGCCAGATAGTGCGGCACGTGGACGGTGAAGCCGACGACCTCGTGCCCGTGCTGCGACATGCGGAACTCCAGCAGGTTCGACACACTGGCGGGAACCTGCACCTCGCCGACCCACGGTTGGTGGTCGGCGATGAGCTCCTTGTCGCTCGAGTGCGCCGTCATCGTGATGGGGCGGGTGTGCGGCACCGCCATCGGAATCGTGCCCAGGCCGACGAACCGGCGGACGTCGAGCCGTTCGGCCAGCAACCGCACGGCGGTGATGAACCGCTCCCAGCGCAGATCCGGTTCCAGCCCGGCGAGAAGCAGGAACGGAGTGCCGACGCTGTCGCGCATCGCGTACAGGTTGAGTTCCGGGTCCTCGTAGTGGGTGAAGTGGTCGGTCTTGTATGTCATCAACGGACGCCGGGACCGGTAATCCAGCAGCTCGTCGATCGCGAACGAGGCCACCAGCTCGGTGTCGAGCGTGGCCTTCAGATGCTGGGCGGCCAAGCGGATGGCGTGTCCTGCGTCGGAGAACCCTTCGAGGGCGTGAATGAGCACCGGTCCTCGGCCATCCTTCGACGACAGCTGGGGTGCGGGGAATTCCAACTCGTACATGCCGGACTGTTCCGGCTGGTAACGCTGTTCGGGCTTCCCTGGGTTTTCGCGGCTGTCAGCCATCGAGCCTCGCCTCCTCGCGGTGGTGCCAAACCGTGGATGTCTCACTACCAGTGACAACTAGTCTTGCCTACGTTGCGTTCCCGTTCCCGGGCATCCATACCCAAAGCAGCGAAGAAGTTTGCTCTCGTGGCCGACGCTGGCTGCTATATGCGGAACTGCTTGAGTGCTCTCAGCTTGTTCATCACGTCCAGCGCCGCGACCTTGTAGGCCTCGGAGAAGGTGGGGTAGTTGAACACGGCGTCGACGAGGTACTCGATCGTGCCGCCGCAGCCCATGATGGCTTGACCGATGTGGACCATCTCGGTGGCGCTGGTGCCGAAGATGTGCACGCCGAGCAACTTCAGGTCGTCGGTCGACACCAGCAGCTTGAGCATGCCGTACGAGTCACCGGCGATCTGGCCCCTGGCCAACTCGCGGTAGCGCGACACCCCGACTTCGTACGGGATCGCGTTCCGGGTCAGTTCGATCTCGGTGGCGCCGACATACGACACCTCGGGAATCGAGTAGATCCCGATCGGCTGCAAATCGGTCATGCCCTTGGCGGGCTCACCGAACGCGTGATAGGCCGCCAGCCTGCCCTGGTCCATCGAGGTGGCGGCCAGCGCCGGGAAGCCGATCACATCGCCGACGGCGTAGATGTGGTCGACCCTGGTCTGGTAGTTGCTGTCGACGGTGATACGGCCACGCGCATCGGCCTCCAGGCCCGCGTTCGCCAGGTCGAGATGTTCGGTCCAACCCTGCCGACCTGCGGAGTACATCACGGTCTCGGCGGGGATCTGCTTGCCACTGGCCAGTGTGGTGACGGTTCCGGCCGAACCGACGTCTACGGCGGTCACCTCCTCGCCGAAACGGAACGTCACCGCGAGGTCGCGCAGGTGGAACTTGAGGGCCTCCACGATTTCGGGGTCGCAGAACTCCAGCATGGTGTCACGCTTCTCCACCACCGTGACCTTGGTGCCGAGTGCGGCGAACATCGACGCGTACTCGATGCCGATTACGCCCGCACCGACCACGACCATCGTCGCCGGCAGGGACTTCAGGTCCAGAATCCCGTCGGAGTCCAGCACACGGTCCTCGTCGAACTCGACGCCGGCCGGCCGGGCCGGTTTCGTGCCGGTGGCGATCAGGACGTAGTCGCCACTGACGGTGGTTCGCTCACCGCGGGTGGGTTCCTCGACCAACACGGTGTGTGCGTCGACGAAGCGGCCGTGGCCCTGGATGAGGTCGATCCGGTTGCGCATCAACTGCGATCGGACGACGTCCTGCTCTTTGCCGATGACATGGCTCGTACGGGCCAGCAGGTCGGCAGGCGTGATCTTCTCCTTGACCCGATAGCTGGCCCCGTACAGCTCGCGCTGGCTCATGCCGGTGAGGTAGAGCACCGCCTCCCGCAGTGTCTTGGACGGGATGGTCCCGGTGTTCACGCAAACACCGCCGAGCATCCGCCCACGCTCGACCACCGCGACCGTCTTGCCGAGCTTCGCCGCCGCGATCGCCGCTTTCTGCCCGCCCGGACCTGAACCGATGACGACGAGGTCGTACTCGAGCATGGAACCCATGGCAAAAGGTGTACGCCGGTCGGACGGATTCCGCAGCCCGACTGGCCGCAACCGTTGCTGAATTCATCCCCAACCTCGAATTGATCCACAGCGGCGAGGGCCGCGACCCCCGACGGGCGCACTTCGTCCGAGCCGGCGGGGAGGGTCGCCCCATGACGACCACACCCTCACCCGATTTCCACCTGAACCGCCCGGCGGTCCTGATCGCCGCCCTGCCCGCAGTTCTGGGTTTCGTCCCAGAAAAATCCCTCGTGCTCGTGACCGTGGACCGCGGCGCAATGGGATGCGTCATGCGCGTGGATCTGGGCGACGAGTTGACCGGATCGGTCGACCACATCGCCGAAGTGGCCGCGACGGCCCGCCCGGACGCTGCGATCGCCGTCTTCGTCGACAAGGACGGCGCGGGCTGCCGGCTGTGCAATGACGAGTACCGCGAAGTCGCCGCCACGCTGGCGGCTGCCCTGGCTGAGCGGGGCATCGAACTGCTCGCCGCACACATCGTCGATCGGGTTGCGGCCGGC
This sequence comes from Mycolicibacterium sp. ND9-15, assembly GCF_035918395.1. NCBI lineage: Bacteria > Bacillati > Actinomycetota > Actinomycetes > Mycobacteriales > Mycobacteriaceae > Mycobacterium > Mycobacterium jinjuense. Next base: position 458,677 of record NZ_CP142362.1, on the reverse strand, counting down.
GGGCGATGGCACTGTGCCGACGGTTGCGGTAACTGGGGCACCGTGGACGACCCGTCGGCGTCGCCGCTCGCGATGGCGGCCGTGCTGGACGGCCGCAGGCTCTACGGCCGGCGAGCGGAACTCCAGGATGTCATCGCCGTCACCGATACCGTCCGCTCGGCGGCGTTGGCCGGCGTCATCGAAGACGTTGAGGCCGGGCGGTCGGACGCCGATGCACGCCGCGATATCGAGGCGGCCATCGCGGCGGCGACGGCGGTGGCCGGCGGGGCGGAACTAGCCGATGACACGCTGGCTCGGATCGGGGCCGCGCTGACCGATCTGCAGGTGCGCGACACGTTGTACGCGCTGGCTGTGGGGGAGAGCGCGGCGCAGGCCGAGTCGTTGTGGGCGGAGCTGTCGCGGCGGCTCCCGGAACCGTGGCGCGTCGAAGCGCTGGTGCTGCTGGCGTTCTCGGCTTACGCACGCGGCGACGGTCCGCTGGCGGGCGTGTCGCTGGAGGCAGCGCTGCGCTGCGACGGCACCCATCGGATGGCGGGCATGCTCGACACCGCGCTGCAGTCGGGTCTGCGGCCGGAGCAGATTCGTGAGCTGGCCACGACGGGCTACCGCTTGGCCGACCAACTGGGGGTGCGGCTACCGCCGCGGCGAGTGTTCGGTCAACGGGCCGGCTGACCACCGGCCGTCGGGCACCTGATCCCGGCGAATCAAATGGCGATCAGACCTTCTCGACCGTTACGGCGTGCGCCATGTGATGGGGCAGCTCGACCTGCTCGTGGCCGGGGATCACGATCATCACCCCGCCGTGGTCGTTCACCTGTACAGTCACCCGGGCGTTCGGTACCACCCCCGCATCCTTGAGCCTGCTGATCAGTTCGACGTCGCCCTGGACGTGCTCGGTCAGCCGCCGTACCACCACCGCGACGGGCATACCCGCAGGCAACTCGGTCAGCCGCACGAGGTTCACCCGATCGCCGTCAGGCGAAGTGCTGATCAGGCCCAACTCCGAAAGTCCGGGAATCGGGTTACCGAACGGTGAGGTGGTCGGGTTGTTGAGGACCTGGACGAGCCGGCGCTCGACGTCCTCGCTCATCACGTGTTCCCACCGGCAAGCCTCGGCGTGCACTTCCTCCCACGGCAATCCGATCACATCGACGAGCAGCCGCTCGGCGAGTCGGTGCTTACGCATGACGGCGACGGCCAGCGCGCGGCCCTTGTCCGTCAGCTCGAGATGGCGGTCGCCGGCGACGTGCAGCAGGCCGTCGCGCTCCATGCGGGAGACGGTCTGGCTCACGGTGGGACCGCTCTGATCGAGACGTTCCGCGATGCGGGCACGCAGAGGCACCACGCCCTCTTCCTCGAGGTCGTAGATCGTCCGCAGGTACATCTCAGTGGTGTCGACCAGATCATTCATGCGCTAACCTCCGTCAACGGTCGAGTCTACCGGCTTGAGGGCCTGAACTGCGTTCTTACCTCACCGGCACTGCCCGCCGTCCTCGAAATGCCACACGCTCCCCGCAGATTTCGGCGGGGAGCGTGCCGGAGGGCCCTAGCTGGCGTACGAACGCAGTCGATCAGCGCGCTCGCCATTGCGGAGCTTGGCCATGACCTCGCGCTCGATCTGTCGGACCCGCTCGCGCGAGAGCCCGAAGAGCTTGCCGATCTGGTCGAGGGTGCGCGGCTGGCCGTCGTCGAGGCCGAAGCGCAGCCGGATCACCTGCTGCTCGCGTTCGTCGAGCGTGGCGAGCACATGCCGGATGTCGGTGTGCAGCAACTCGGAGATCACCGCGTTCTCGGCGGACATCGCCTCGGCGTCTTCGATGAAGTCGCCCAGCGGCGCTTCCTCGTCGCTGCCCACCGGCATGTCGAGGCTCACCGGGTCGCGGCTGTGCTCCAGCAGATCGTTGATCTTCTCCACCGGGATCCCGGACTCGGCCGCCAGTTCCTCATCGGTCGCTTCGCGGCCGAGGTTCTGGTGCATCTCGCGCTTGATCCGGGCCAGCTTGTTCACCTGCTCGACCAGGTGCACCGGCAGCCGGATCGTGCGGCTTTGATCCGCCATTCCACGGGTGATCGCCTGGCGGATCCACCACGTGGCGTACGTCGAGAACTTGAATCCCTTGGCGTAGTCGAACTTCTCCATCGCCCGGATGAGACCCAGGTTCCCCTCCTGGATCAAGTCGAGCAGCGGCATCCCGCGACCGGTGTAGCGCTTCGCCAGCGACACCACGAGTCGCAGGTTGGCTTCCAACAGATGGCGCCGCGCGGCCTCGCCGTCGCGCATCACAGCAGCAAGATCACGTTTGCGGTTCTCGCCCAAGCGCTTCCGCGTTTCAAGCAGGTGCTTCGCGTAAAGTCCTGCCTCGATGCGCTTTGCGAGTTCCACCTCGTCGGCGGCGTTCAGCAAGGCCGTTTTGCCAATGCCATTGAGATACACGCGCACGAGGTCAGCCGCTGGGCTCTGGGCGTCCAGGTCTTGGTCGGCGCGGATGGTGCTGGCAATTGCCATGACGGCCTCCTGATCAAGTCGAACTGTCATGAGCTACAACGCCCACGAGGTTCAAAGAGTTCCCAGCCATTGGCTGGTTCACACCTTCTGATCAGCGGTTTCTCACCGGCGACCTGAGAATGTCCTTAGAAAAAGGGACGCCAGCGACTCACCTGGGAACCTCGCCGTTGGCAGCGCGAGGTTCGGACTGCGGCGGCGTAAAGGTGCCGTGTTCGAGCGCCCGTCGCTCGGCGGTCGGAACTTCGGGCGTGTTGTGCCGCTTGTCGTATCGCCGGGGCTCTTCGGCTCGCCGTGGCGGGCGGTCGTTCGCTATGAGCACGGCGATCCACGGCAGCGGAATCGAGGCCACCACAATCGCCAACGAGATCAAGCCGTTGTGCCAGATGCCGTAGGCGACCGCGGCGAGTATGAGAGCCGGGATCCGAAACGACATGAGAATCAGGTACTTGCGGACCCGTTGACGGTGCTCCACCTCGTAGGCCGGGGCGGCACGCGTGATCAGGACGGGTCGGCCGTCGTCGTCGAAACTCAGCTCGGGGCCGTGTTTCATACCCTCCACTGTTCCACATTGTCGCTCCGATGTACGCGCCGGTTTTCTTACGGGCAAAATGGTCGTCATGCGAACCCAGACGATCGAGCGCACCGACACCGACGAACGCGTCGACGACGGGACTGACAGCGATATCCCCAAGTACTTCCACTACGTCAAGAAGAACAAGATCGCCGAAAGCGCGGTGATGGGCACCCACGTCGTCGCGCTGTGCGGCGAGGTCTTCCCGGTGACCAAGTCCGCCAAGCCGGGCTCGCCGGTGTGTCCGGAGTGCAAGCGCATCTACGAGAAGCTCAAGAAGTAGCCCCGTCGGCCGCCGCCTCCGGTCCCCGGCTTTCGCGTGGGCCCAGACGGCTGGGCGCAACTGCGGGAACCTCCTCGGTCGCGACGCCGCTGCGCTTTTCGGCCTTCTCTTTCAACCACCACCCGAACCGCTTCGCGTGGGTGGCGGGCGCCGGCCATTCCTCTTCGATGGCGGCGTTCAGTTCGGCGCCGATCATGATCGCGAACCCGAGGAAGAAGGCGAACAACAGGAAGGCGATCGGCGTCGCCAACGCGCCATAGGTGTAGCCGGTCGCGGTGATCCACGTCAGGTAGAAGCGCAGTCCGAACGTGGCCGCCAGGAACACCACGGTGGCCAGCACAGAGCCCAGCAGCAGCCGGTGCGACGGCAACGGCTTCGGTAGCGACACCCGATAGAGGATGTTGACCGCCACGACCAACCCGAAGATCAGCACCGGGTAGTAGCCGAACTGCAGGATTCGGTCCCAGCTGTCGGGTAAGTACTGGGCGATCTTGCGCGGGCCCAGCGCGATGAAAGGCGCCGTGATGATCGCGACGATCAGCATGACCACGTAAAGCCCCAGCGCGTAGAACCGCTGGCGGACCGGATGGCGCAGCGGGGTCTGGTCATGGGCCTCGGTGATGGAGTCGACGAAAGCAGAGATCGCCGAGGACCCGGCCCACAGCGAGATCACGAACCCCACCGAGACCACCTCACCGCGGGCACCCTTGACGATGTCGCGGATCGTCGGCTCGATGATCTCGGTGATGACATTGGTGGAGAAGAACCGCCCGGCTGTGTCGATGATCTGGTCCTGAATGGTCGGCAGCGTCTCCGGACCGAACAGCGGGGCGATGTAAGCCAAGCTGCCGAGCATTCCGAGCAGCAGCGGCGGCAGCGACAGCGCGGACCAAAAGGCCGCCTGTGCCGACTCCGAGAAGATCGAATCGTCCCAACTCTTCGACAGGGTGCGTCGCACCATGTGTCCGATGTGGTGGCGCGACGGCCTCGACGGCAACCGCTGGGGCTGGTCTGTCATGACCAGTCCAGCATTGCTGACGAAAGGTGTTCCTGCCCAGAGCGGCTGTCAGCCGTGTCGGGCCTTATGCCTCCACCGGGCTGACTTCCAGGACGGCGGCCAGCTCGATCAGCTTGGCCTCATGCTCGTTTGCGTGGTGCTGGCAGAAGAGCAACTCCGCGCCCGATGGGAGCTTCGCGCGCACTCGCGCCGCGGCGCCGCAACGGTCGCAGCGGTCGGCCCGGGTCAGTGGCGGGCTGGTGAGCGTTGCGTTCGTCATTGCGGACCTCCGTACTGTTCGCGTGCATCTACTGTCTCAGACGTTTTGGCTTCCGGCGTTGTTCCCAAGGGGGTTACCGGTGTGTCGTGTCTCACCGTTACCCGAGTTGCCGACACGGCAGGCTGGCGGTATGAACGCCGCGCCCAACGTGCTGGTTCACCTGTGTAGCAAAGACGAATGGCAGGCCGCTCGAACACACGGCGAGCATCGCCCCGGTTCGTTGACCGCGAACGGGTTCGTGCATCTGTCGGCGCCCGAACAAGTGCACGTGCCGGCCAACCGGCTGTATGCCGGTCGCACCGACCTGGTGCTGCTCCGCGTCGACGCCGCACGGCTGTCCTCTCCCGTTCGCTGGGAACCCGGGGTGCCCACTGATCCAGTGGGAATGGTGTTCCCGCATCTGTACGGGCCTTTGCCGGTAGCGGCTGTGATACGCGTCACTTCATACTTGCCGGACGCCGACGGCCGGTTCGCTCCGCTGGCACCCTACGCTGGGTTTTCGACGTAGGCGTCGACCTCGATCTCCACGAGCACGTCCGATGAGATGAGCGAGGCCACGTCAACCATCGTGGCTGCCGGGCGGATGTCACCGAACACGTCAACGTGTACGGCGCCGACCTCGCGCCACAGTGAGATGTCGGTGACGTATATGCGGGTGCGCACCACATCGGACAGCGACGCGCCGACTTCATGTAGGGCTGCTTCGATGCGGGTCAGCGCGTTCCGCGTCTAGCTGGCGACGTCGCCACCCGCGCCGGTGGTGCCGGCCACCACGACGTGGGGACCGACGCGCACCGCCCGCGAGTAGCCGACGGCCGCCTCGTATTCCGACCCCGACGACACGACGTGCCGTTCTCCCATGGCATCAAACTAGATCACTCCCACGGCATGAAGGCCCTCTACGTACACTTACAAATCGTGGGCATTTTGTTAGGTCTCGCACCGTGGATTGTGTACTGGGTGCTCGTCGGCAATGTTCCGTTCACCGTCGCGGTGCTGATCGCACTGGCCGTCGCCGTCGCTGCATTCGCGTTGGGACAGTTGCGCGGAGGACCGGGGCGAGTCCTCGAAATCGGCGCTCTGGCAACATTTTTGGTGCTCGCCGTGCTCACGTTCACGCTCGATCACGCATTCATGGAACGCTGGATCCAACCACTGAGCAATGCCGGAATCTTTCTTGTGGCGCTCACCGGTGTGTTGATCGGCAAGCCTTTCGTGCGGGAGTTCGCCGAGGTCGGCCAGCCACCTCACGTCGTCAAAAGTGAACTGTTCGCGCGGATCACCTCATTGCTGACCTGGATCTGGGTGGCGGCCTTCGGCGGTATGACGCTGTCATCGGCGATCCCGCCCATGGTGTACGGCGATGCGACCATCCTGGACACCAAGACGCCGCTGTCGTTCGTCTGCTACTGGGTCATCCCGTTCGCGTTGTTGGCCGGCGCGGCGTTCGCGACGCGGGTGCTGCCGGACCGGATCGCCGCCGGTGCCGACGACATTGTCCGCAAGACGTCGTTCGTCGCATTCGCCGAAGCCGAGATCGACCAGTTGATGTACCTGGCCACCGAGCACGCCAACCGGGAAGTGGGGCCCGGCAAGGAGGCCTACGACATCAAGATCGGCAGCAAGGGGATTCCGCTGACCGGGGACGAGACGCGCGAATCGTGGCCCTCCACCTACAAGGTGCGCGACAAGAAGCGGTAGCCCGCCTCACACCGGGGAGGCCTCGACGATCGAGATCGGGGTCACCGTGTCGACCACGCGATCGAGCCGGAACCCCGCACGGTACAACAGGTTTGCGAAGTCCTCGCGGGTGCGTTCCCGGCCGCCCAAGGTGAGCAGCATCTCCAGGTCCATCTGGAATCCCAGGAATGAGTCGGCGCGTTCGGGCAGGACCATCTCGAGAAGCAACAACTTCCCGTCGGGTGCGATCGCAGTGCGGATGTTGCGCAGGATTGCCAGCGATTCTTCGTCGTCCCAGTCGTGGATGATGTTCTTCAGCACGTAGGCGTCGCCGCCTTCGGGGACCCTGTCGAAGAACGAACCGCCCTCGGCGGCGCAGCGCCCGCGCAGACCCGCGGCCTTGAACGTGATGTCGGCGTCGGTGACCACCGACGGCAGATCGTAGACGACTCCGCGGGCCTGCGGGGCGCGGGCCATGATCGTCGAGAGCAGTAGCCCGTGTCCGCCACCGACGTCCACGATGAGCTTGAAGCCCGTGAAATCGTAACGACTCAACGCCATTTCGTTGATGATACCGCTGGTCGCCGTCATGGCGTTGTTGAAAACCTGGGCCAGATCGCGGTCCTTTTCCAGGTAGTCCCAATACGTCATGCCGCGCAGTTGGGCGACCGCTGGCTCGCCCGTCTGCACCGAATGCAGCAAGTTGGCCCAATCCTCCCAGCGGGCCTGGTGGCCGATGAACAACACCATGTCGCGCATCGATCCGGGAACGCCGGAGCGCAGCCCCTGGCCCACCTTGGTCAGTGCAAAAGTGTCGTCGCGACGATGCTCGACCAGGCCCTTCGCCGCCAGCGCCCGCATCAGCCGGTAGAGGGCGTCCGGATCGGCTCCGACCCGCTCAGCGACATCGGCGGCGCGTGCCGGGCCGTCGGCCAGATCGTCGGCGATGTTCAGTTTCGCGGCGACGTACATGGTCTGCGTGGTCCACGCGCCCGTCGCCATCTCGAGGATGGCCACGCTCGGCGGCACCGTCGCACGGTGTAGATGCTGCAGTCCGGCGCGCAACCGGTTGACGGCGCGGACGACGGGCATGGGCGGAACCTTCACAGGCGTTCTCGGCACGGCGGGAAACGATACACGTCACCGAGTTGCGCACGCGACGACGAGATCGAGTCGCACAGCGCCACACTCGCGAACGTGCGGGGTCGAATCGCGTCCGGGGCCGCTCGCTCGTGATGCATACTGCGTTTCACATGCGGGCAGGCACTGAGGAGCGTCATGGGAGTCAGGCGGGTTACTGCGACGACATCTGTTCTCGCGGCAGCTGTTGCGGTGGGGCTTGCCGCCCCCGCATACGGCACGGACCAGATCAGTGCGAATGCAGTCGGCACGTACGAGGCCGTATATGAGTGGGGCGCCAAGACATGGGTCGTGACGCCCTGCGAGGGCAACGCCTTTCAGTGTGTGCATGTCACCGAGTACGGCGCCGATGACGCCGAGCGGAAGTCGCCGTCATGGAGTGGGAACGCCTATTGGCAGGTCGGCTGGTGGATCATGCGAGGAGTGCTGAACCCCAAGGCGCTCACTTGCGAGGACGGGTCGCAGCACGACCTGGTGATGAACTACGCATGGGATGCGGCGAGCGGCAAGGCAATCCGCTCCTTTTACGACCCCGGCCTATGCGGCGAAGCCGGCAACGGTTTCAACGACTTCAGCCTCAACAGGACAGGTCCCGCGCCGGCACCGCCGCCGCCGGCGATGGCCGCAGAGGCTCAGTCCAGGTAGTCGCGCACTACGGCGCAGTCAGCGTTATGCGCAAGCAGGAGAATCGCTGCTGGTCAGCCTGCGCTGTAGCTCCAAATATCTTTGACTGAGTCGCACGCCTCGCCTCCCTACACGAAAGGCGAGACCCAGATGACCGAACCGCAACCGCAGCATCTGCAGCGGGCATCCCGCGCCTACAAAGAGGCCTGCGGCCTGTGCCTGTACGCCTGCGAGGTCTACCACGGCCGCGGCATGCCCGGCGAGGACCGCCTGCCGCTCGAAGACCTCGGCTTCTGTGTGCCCGACGTGCTCGACGCGCTGGTCTCCATGCTGCAACTACAGATGGGCCAAGCTGTCACCGTCGCGCTGCCGCCCGGCGAAGACGGCGTGTGGGAGCTGGCCGAACTGGTCGCCGCCAACGCCAACTTCGACGAGGCGATGTTTCGGGCGGCGACCCGAGCCGGTGACGGCCGCGAACAGTTCTGGCGTGTCATCGCCGACGCCGAACCGCCCGCCTGAGCATCGGTTCGCCGTGCCCGGCGCGCCGCGAGGAAATCCACTAAACCCCACGGCGCGCCGGGTGGTCTACGGCGTCACCAAATCAACCGCGACGATGGCCCCGGCGTCGTGCTGCAACAGCGCGAAATACGTTTCGGCCCGCAGCTTCACCGTGTTGTTGTCCAAATCCGGCAGCGATGCCAGCAGCACGTCGGTGCCGTGCGCGCTGAACGCCGCGCCGTTGACCACGACACCGATGCCCGCGGTGATCGCATCGTTGACCAGCAGCGTCGTGCCGTTGAACGCCACGACCGGCGCCCCTACCGTGTCACCGGGGCCGACCGCGGCCTTATCGGCCAACAGCGGATAGTCGGCGCTGTTGATCACCAGCGCGGTCGGTTTGGCGCCGGTCTGCGCCCACACCTTCGCGATGCCCGCGTCGGCCATATGGCTGGCGCTCGTGGCGTAGGTGACAGGTGTGCCCGCGGCGGTTTCCAGCGCGTCGGCTATCGCCGCGTTGACGCTGAAAACGCTTTCGGCGGCGAGCCGCTCGGACACCGCCGCAGCGCCGACACCGAATCGGATGACTTGATCGGAGACGACCGACGTCACCGCGAACGCCTTAAGCGTCGCCGACGCCAGCGCCGGATCGCCCATCGCGGGCTTTGTGCCGCCCTCGTCGGTGGCCGTCTGCGCCACCAGCGCGTCGTACAGCGGCCCGGAGACAGTCAGACTGTCCGCGGGAGTGAACGGGATGCCCGCGGCCTGCCAGAGCCACTGCGGCCGGCCCAACTGTTCGACGGCGACCGCGCCGCGCGCCCCGGCGTTGGCCGACGTGATCGAGCGGCATTCGATCTGCACACGCGCGGGCACGCCGCGGGTCAACGCTTGCGCGAATTCAATGAGCTGGCCGTGGTCCTCGGGCCGCGAGCCGCGGGTCTCGACGGCTGTGGCGACCGCTGATCGCATCCGCTCGGAGTGCTCGGCAATCGCGTTCGCCGCCATCAGCGCTTCGAGCTCGGCGCGGTCGTCGCGTATGAGTTGATCTTCGCGCGGCGTGAGGTCGCGGCCCTCGGCAACGCAGCGATTCGCGCGCGTCTCGACACGCTCGGCGGCGGCGCGCAGACGCGCCTCGCGTTCGGCGCGGGGCAGCTCTACGAGCGCGTCGACATCGGTTCGTGTGCTCATATCAGTTCCAACTTTCGTGGGAAATTCGGCCGACGGCGCGAACGCCAGCGCGCGCACCGCAACAACCGGTGGGGTGAAGGACAAAAGGCCCGGCGGCCTGGGGCGCGCGAATCTGGCGTCGGCCCCGAAGGATATGCGGACAACGGCCCGAAACCCTCGAAAAGTGGATGACCGCAACGGCGGTCGAACCCACAGCCCGCAACGGCGGACGATTCCAAGCATACCGGCTCAAATATGCGACCTAACCGAAAGCCGTTGCACGTCAATAGGATTGACGCGGAGGGTATCTCGCGGAATCCGTTGCTTTCCAACATGATTCGGGGCGGTTCCAGCAAACGGCGTCGGGCAGTGCAGGTAGTTTGCTGGAAAATCAAGATCAATGTGGATTCGCGGGATAAAAATTGGCCTCGACCTTGGGTCCCCAGGCTCGAAGCCCCTCAAAAAAAGAGGGTACACCATAGCTGCGGCGTTTGCTAGTGCCATCGAAACGGGTTGCACCGCAAAGGCTTTCGCGTTGTGAAACATGTTGGCGTTCATCGCTTTTCGTCGCCGTTGCCAGTATTGAAGAACCGCAGCGCTCGGGCCGGTCGCCTCGGCGGCTTGTCGGGGTCGCGGCCCGCTGCCCGCAGCCAGCGTCGGCGCTGAGCTGCGGAGACGTTGCAACTGGCGTGCGATGGACCGATGTAGCGCGACCGGTCGGTGTCGTGGTGGTCTAGGTGCCATTTGTGCGCCGGGTGGATGGGCTTACCGCAGCGGGCGCAGGTGGCCAGTCCCGCGGCGACGATGCGCCCGACGCGTTCGCGTTCGGCTTTGTGCGCCGCGTCGTAGCCGCGTTGATTGGTCGTCGCCCGTCGCGGTGTTGCTCGGCGTGGTGGTGGTAGGCGGCGCAGATTGCGCCGGCGTCTGCTCACTGCAGCCCCCTCAGGGTGTGCCACGCGCGCATCACCGACGCGATAGCCTCGCCGCGCTCGTCGGCCTCTACGAGGTCGCGGGCGATGGTCAGCAGCTCGGCCGATGTCAGCCAATCGAGGGTGACGTCGTAGGCGTCGGCGGCGTCGCCGGTGCCCTCAGCGATGGAATCGGCGGTCGGCCCCACCGAGAGGTAGAGAACCAAGCATCGGAACTGTCCGTCGTCGGTCATCGGCGCGGCCCTCGGTAGCGCCCGGCGACGACGCCGGGCGGTCGCCACGAATACGGCAGCGACCGGACCCACGCGGCGCACGCGGCCCGCGACGGGCACTGCTGGCACAGACTCAGCGCGCGTCACGGTCGGCGGCGTCGTGAGCGTCGAATATGCCAGGCTGCCCGGCACATAGCGCGCCGTCGAGACGGGGAACGCCGTGCAGAACCGTCGCGACGAGCATGACCCAACCGGGCTTGCCGGCGTCGACGGGAACGCGGCGGCGGCGGCTCACGACGTCGGCCCCTGTCGTTTGCCGGCCTTGAGCTCGCACCATTGACAGAGGCCGGTTTCACGACTCACGACGCCGGGCCGGCCGCATGAACAGGGTCGTCGGTGACCGTTGGCGTGGACAGGGTGGACAGGGTGGTCCAAAGCCTTTCGTGAGCCTATAGATTGTTGAAGCGTTGGAGTGCCCTGTCCACCCTGTCCCAGCGGGGCTTTTCCCTCGTTATCGCTGTCACTGTCGTTGTCATCGTCGGCCGTGCGGAACCGGACACCGACCCAAGCGCGGAACCGTTCGCCAAGCGTGCCCGCCGACCATCCTGGGCGGGATATGCCCGGTCTGCTGCCTTTGACCCGTTGGTAGTCGACGGTTTGCCACGCGTCATGGTCCTTCAGTCGTCCGCTGAGAGTTTGATCGGACCATTCACGATGCCCGCGGCCTTTTAGCCAGCCGTTGAACACGACGAGCAGATCGGTCGTCGCGATGTATCTGTCCGCATCAAAGACCAGATGCTCAGAGATGAATCCGAGCACCGCGTCGGAGTCTGCCCGCCACGCGCTTGTGTCGTTCTCTATTTCCGGTGGCGCCAGCGGCAACACGCGGCCGTTGGAGTACCAGTCGACGGCGCCGCTCACCGCCCACGCCAACACCGCTTCGTGCTGGCCGTCGCGCCCTTGCTTGAGGCGGTCTCGAAGGGTTGGGTCGCCCTCGCGGTCGAACGGACCCGTGAGAGGCTCACCGGGCTTGCGAAAGGTGTACGGGAACCGCACTAGTGCCAGCCGTCGCCAGGTGCCGTGATCGGTCTCGTCGACTCTTGGGCGGTAATTCGTCGATATCACCAGCGAGTGTGTCGGCGGCCACGATATCGAGTCTTTCCCGATGCGCCGCGCCGTCATGGTCTCGGTTCCGAGCACATCCTTTAGCCGTTTGGTGTTCAGGTGCCGGGTCTCGGGGGTTTCCTCGAGTACCGCCAAGCGAGCGCCCTTGAGTGTCGTCAGCTCAGTCGGGTGGTCGCTGGGATTGGCCAGTAGCACTCGCTCCGGGACGATGACGGCATGCTCTCCCACCGCGCGCGTAATAGCAGTCAACAGAGTTGTTTTCGCATTGGCGCCAGTCCCTTGCCACACCGGCATCACGTCGTCAGGTGTCGGATGACCGGTGACCGCTTGGCCGATCCGCCACCGCAACCATTCCGCCGACGCCGTTGGTAACGCGGTCAGCGCTTTGGTCCAATCGGAGTGAGTTGCGCCCGGTCGATAGTCGACTGAAGTGTGCTTGGTCAACAGCAGGGAGGGGTCGTGTGACGTGAGCTTCCCGCTACGCAAGTCGATCACGCCGTTACCGGCGCAGAATAGGTCGGGCTGCGCGTCGAACTCGTCGGAATGTCTTTCGAGAATGCCTTTCGCAAGCCCGACAATGGCGCGTATCCGGCTGGCCGCAAACAACCCAGATATCCGCTTGAGCCGCTCGGCGTCAGCACCTTGACGGGCCTCGCTGGCGTGCAACGCGATGACCGCCACCCGCACGCGTTCGACGATGGCCGCCTCGGTGACGGGCTCCCAGTACCCAATATCCGTGTAGCGCATCCACCCCATGCCGGCGCACCAACAGAACTTCCCGACAAGCGTTGTGCCCGCGATGTATTGGGCGATGTGGGCATCGTCGAGCCGTGGCGGCTCGCTTGTCTGGTCTCTCGGCGTATCGGCGTCGAATTCAGGCGGCGACTCCGCTCGTCGACCGAAACCCTGCTCATAGAGCCGCTGAGAGACGGCCCGGCCGTCCTCTGGCGCGCTCACTGTGCACTCACCCGCGGAATGTAGGCACCGAACTCTCTGGCGCAGTCGCGCACGAACTGCCGTTGTGCGATTTGTCGCCAGTCATATGCCGCTGAGATCGCCTGTGCCGCGTCGCAGCGGGCTTGCTGGCATGTCTCCACCCGCAGCGCCCAATGCCTCGCAGCGTCGAACACAGCGGCAAGCTTGCGGGGATCGTCGCCGGGTAGCTCGCACCACGCCGGGCTGCCGATCATCGGCCACGACTGCACGCTTGTCAGGAGCGGTGACACGAATTCGTGAACATCCCACCAACTGACTTGCTGCGAGAGGGCAATCGGCTCGGGAACGCTCAACGACTGACTAGAATCGGTGGCAGCTTTGGCGAGCTGGTCGGCCCCGAATCTCGGTTCGGGGCTGATTTCGTCAGGTGGCATCGTCGGCCGCCTCCCGCGCGCAGCGACGGCACAGGCCGCGGGCGCGATCCTGTGAGCGGGTCAGCACCCGGTCACAGCCCCGGCAGCGTGGCTGCCATTCGGGCGCGTTCATGCTTGGCCGCCCTTGGCGGCGCGACGACGGCGGGCCTGCGCGGACTTGAGCGCCATCTTGGCGTAGAACGCCTTGCGTAGGTGCTCGGCGCGCATGGGGTCGCCGTTGGCTTCGGCGAGCCATTTGTCTTCTAGTGCCCGGCGCGCGTTTGCGGTTCGGGCGGTGCGATTCTCGGTGTTGGCCCACGACATGTGGGCGGCGATTTGCGCGCGTAGTACGCGCTCAGGGGCAGAGAGCATGCTTCGGAGGCCCTTTCAAGGCTCCGGAGCGCTTCGCCTCCGCGTTGGTGTGTCTTTAACGACTAAGCATGTGAGGCTCTATGCTACCGCGGATTTGTGGCCTAATTCCGCGTGGCGTTAAACGTAGATCTTGACCGGGGCGCGGAATAGCCATTTCCGTTCAGCCGCGTCGGCTTGCGCGATCTTCGCGGCCATCTCGGTCCTCGTAGGAAGCGGCGGGTCGCATCGACACCTGTGGGCGGGGCGCCAGCCTTCGTCTTTGGGGCTGCCCGACCCCCAGTAGACGGCGACCAGCTTGCCGCAGCGCTTGCATGTGGCAGCGATTAACGGCTTGTCGTAGAAGAATCGGTGCAGGGCGTCGCTCACAGGTCGCCTAGGTTGAGGTTGCGGGCCTCGGCCGCGGCGCGGTCTAAGGCCGTGGATTTCGTATACCGGTCGATCATGTCGCGGGTAGACCATCCGGCGACGGCCATCAGACCGCCCTCAGATCCGCCCGCGGCGAGCCAGCGCGACGCGGCGGTGTGTCGCAGCAGGTGCAGATGAAACCCTTTAAGCCCGGCGACTTCGGCGCGGAATTGCAGCGCGTTGCGAAGACCGAAGTACTCCAAGCCTTTTCCGCGGTCACCGAGCCATAGCGCCGCGGTGCCGGCGAGGCGGTGCGCGCGCCGGGCGCGTATGTAGCGATCAACGGCGCGCGCAGTCTGCGGGCCGAAAGGCGCGGTGCGGCCCTTGCCGCCCTTACCGCGGTGCACGGTGACGACGCCGCGCTCCAAGTCGATAGCGTCGAGCGTGAGGCCGATAAGCTCACCGGCGCGCATGCCGGTTTCCAACATGAGGCGCACTATCGCCTCGTCGCGGCGGTCGCGAAAATCCTTGCCGGAACACGCCTTGATCAGTCGGCGTAGCTCGTCGTCGGTGAGCGAATTGACCACCTTGGCGTCGAGCCTCGGCGCTTTGAGCCCGAGCAGCGGATCGGCGTCGATCTCGCCTTCCTCGGCAAGCCACGCCGAGAACCGTCGCATACCGAGCTGGCGGGCGCGTGCGGTCGCAGGTTCGGCGCCGTCGTCGAGCAGATCAGCAACAAACGCCTTCATAAGATCGCGGTCCAGGGCGGGGGAGTGGCCCCGGCTATCGCACCAACGCAGAAACGCGCGCACACCGTCGCAGTAGCTCTTGATCGTCTGTTCTGACTTGCGCTCAGCGCGTAGGGACAGCTCCCACGAGGGCAACAACGCCGCCAGATCGAGCGCCACAGGCTTGCGCCGTCGCTGCGACGGTTGGATACCGGTCATGCCGATATCTTAACTAGAAACGTTGTACTTCGGTGATATTCTGAACTAGAGCAGTAAATCCGCTGCTCACAGCAGTTAAGCGAGGTGGCACTCAGTCCAGGTAGTCGCGCAACACCTGAGAACGGCTGGGGTGGCGCAACTTCGACATCGTCTTCGATTCGATCTGTCGGATGCGCTCGCGGGTCACGCCGTACACCTGACCGATCTCGTCGAGTGTGCGCGGCTGACCGTCGGTGAGCCCGAATCGCAGCCGCACCACGCCGGCTTCACGCTCGGACAGTGTCTCCAGCACCGACTGCAGCTGATCCTGCAGCAGCGTGAAGGACACCGCGTCGACGGCCACGACGGCCTCGGAGTCCTCGATGAAATCGCCCAGCTGGGAATCGCCCTCATCGCCGATGGTCTGGTCCAGCGAGATCGGCTCACGGGCATACTGCTGGATCTCCAGCACCTTCTCCGGTGTGATGTCCATCTCTTTGGCCAGCTCTTCGGGCGTGGGCTCGCGGCCCAGGTCCTGCAGTAGCTCGCGTTGGATGCGACCGAGCTTGTTGATCACCTCGACCATGTGCACCGGGATGCGGATGGTGCGGGCCTGGTCGGCCATCGCGCGGGTGATCGCCTGGCGGATCCACCAGGTGGCGTAAGTGGAGAACTTGTAACCCTTGGTGTAGTCGAATTTCTCGACGGCGCGGATCAGGCCCAGGTTGCCTTCCTGGATGAGGTCCAGGAACGCCATCCCGCGACCGGTGTAGCGCTTGGCCAGCGACACGACCAGACGCAGGTTCGCTTCCAGCAGATGGTTTTTCGCGCGGTCGCCGTCGCGGCAGATCCACATCATGTCGCGACGCTGCGCGGCGGGTAGTTTCTCGCCCTTGTCGGTGAACTCGGCCATCAGCTGCGTTGCGTACAGACCGGCCTCGATGCGCTTGGCCAGCTCGACCTCTTCCTCGGCATTGAGCAGGGCGACCTTGCCGATCTGCTTGAGGTAGGCACGCACCGAGTCGGCCGACGCGGTCAGCTCGGCGTCCTTGCGGGCTTGCCGCAGCGCCTCGGACTCCTCTTCATCCCAGACGAAGTCCCCCGACGCCTTGTCCTTCTCGGACGGCTCGGCGATCTCCTCATCCTCGGCGGCGGCCTCGTCGCCGGCCTCCGCTGCAGGGGCGTCACCTTCGCTGGCCGCCGCACTGTCTTCGGCGGGCTCGTCGTCGACTTCGAGATCCCCGAGATCGATGTCGGCTTCCTCGACCGCGAGATCTTCACCGGGCTCGGCTTCCAGGTCGTCGGCCTCGAGCTCTTCGGCGTCGACGTCGGCCTTGGTGGCGTCGGCCGTGGTGGGGTCAGGCTCTGCCGCGGCGTCCTTCTTGGCACGCCCGCGGGGCGCGGTGGACTTGGCGGCCTTCGTCGCGCGCTTGGCCGGCGCCTTGCTCGCGGTGACCTTGGCGGCCTTCTTGGCCGGTGCCTTGGTGGCAGAGCGGGACGTGGTCTTGGCGGCCTTCTTGGCCGGTGCCATCCCGTGGGCCGACTTCGCCGCGGTGCCTGATGCGCGGCTCGCCGCGGGCTTCTTGGCGGGGGCGGTCTTGGTAGCGGTGCGCTTCACCGGCTCATCGGTTGCCGGGCTTGCCTTTGTCGCTGCCACGTACACCCTTTCCTCGTGCTACTCATCGCGGGCTGGGCCCACCGCTAAGCGCGGGGAGGGTGTGTGCCCCACCGATGAGCGTCGGCTGTCGAATATTGGCGGTTGATGATCGTCGCTATCCAGGCTGCGGCCGCCGTCGACCATTGTAACGACAGTGTGGGATAACGCCGCCTTCAGCGGCAAATCGCAGGTTCCGGGCGTGGCTACCTGGCGGTAGCTGTGACGTCTTCCTCAGCGGCCATCGCGGCGCCGACGATGCCCGCGGTGTTCTGCAGCGTCGCGGCCACCACCGGCGTGCGGTTCGTCAGCAGCGGGATCCACTTCTCGGCCTTGCGGCTGATGCCGCCGCCCGCGATGAACAGGTCCGGCCAGATCGCATTTTCGATCGCTACCAGCACCTTCGTCACCTCAACGGCCCAGCGCTGGTAGCTCCAGCCCTTGCGTTCCTTGACCGACGACGCTGCGCGGTGCTCGGCTTCCTTGCCGCCGACCTCGATGTGGCCGAACTCGGTGTTCGGCAGCAGAATGCCGTTGTGGATCACCGCCGAACCGATACCGGTGCCGAAGGTCAGCAGCACGATGACGCCGGTGTTGTCCTGGCCCGCGCCGAACTTCTCCTCGGCCAACCCGGCCGCGTCGGCATCGTTGAGAACCGTGACCTGCTGTCCGTCGAGGGCGTTGCGGTAGAACTCGGCGGCGTTGCTGCCGATCCAGCCCTTGTCGACGTTGGCCGCCGTGCGCACGGTGCCGTCGGTGACCACACCGGGGTAGGTGACGCCCACCTTCTCCGTCCAGCCGAACTCGCGGACCACCGCGGCGACGGTCTTGCTGACCGCCTCGGGGGTCGCGGGCTGCGGAGTTTCGAGCTTGAAGCGCTCACCGATCAACTGCCCGGTGCTCAAATCGACGATGCCGCCCTTGACGCCGCTGCCCCCGACATCGATTCCGAATCCGCGGCGCTGGCCCCCGTTGACGCTCGACGCGCCGGCGGGCGAATCGGTCGCGGTCATGAAGCTCCTCTACTTCAGCCAGGTCATGCGCCCCACACCTTAGTGGGTGGGCCGAGCCGGCACGCACCTGTCGCGCAGACAGGTCGCGACAACGAATGCCGAAACGTGCTGCGATGGGTGAATGTCCGACAACGACGCCGACCCCGTCCTGCTGCGCTCGGTCGCCGAGCAACTGGCCACCGAGGCGGCCGACTTCGTGCGGCGGCGTCGCGCAGAGGTTTTTGGCGACCTCGGCTCGTCGCCCGATACCTTGCCCGTCCGGACCAAGAGTTCGCCCACCGACCCGGTCACCATCGTCGACACCGAGACCGAACGGCTGATCCGCGACCGGCTCGCGGTGCTGCGCCCCGGTGAGTACGTGCTCGGCGAAGAGGAAGGCGGGACGGCCGCCCGCGGGGACGGACTGACCTGGGTGCTCGATCCGATCG
This sequence comes from Mycolicibacterium sp. ND9-15, assembly GCF_035918395.1. Classification (NCBI taxonomy): domain Bacteria; kingdom Bacillati; phylum Actinomycetota; class Actinomycetes; order Mycobacteriales; family Mycobacteriaceae; genus Mycobacterium; species Mycobacterium jinjuense. Next base: position 440,578 of record NZ_CP142362.1, on the reverse strand, counting down.
ACGGCACGGTCAACTTCCTTTACGGGCTGGAGGCCTATGCGGTGTCGGTCGCCGTGCAGCGCGACGGGGTTTCGGTGGCCGGCGCGGTCGCGAACGTGGCCGCCGGCGCGGTGTACTCGGCCGCGGTCGGCCACGGCGCGTATCTGCGGCGTGCCGAGGTGACCACGCAGCTGCACACCAGCGCAGCTGACGATCTGTCAATGTCGTTGCTGGGCACCGGGTTTTCCTATGACCGCGAGCAGCGTGCCCGACAGGCCGCGGTGCTGGCCCGGGTCCTTCCGGCGGTGCGTGACGTGCGCCGCATCGGATCGTGCGCACTGGATCTGTGCATGGTCGCGGCGGGCCAGCTCGACGCCTACTACGAAAACGATGTGCACCTGTGGGACTGGGCGGCCGGGGCCCTGATCGCCGCCGAGGCGGGTGCCGCGCTGGAGCTGCCGCAGGGGCAGGGGGCAGCTGGCGCACCGGGGTTTATCGTCGCCGCGGCACCGGGTGTATCAGCCGCGCTGGACGCCGCACTGCGCCGCGCTGGTGCGTTCTAAGCGGCGCGAAAGCGGTTGCCGGACAGCCGGATACCAGTGTCAGCAGGCTGTCGAGTGGATTTTCGACAGCAACGACGGATCGGCCGCCTGGGTGGCATCCGGTCGCAGGCTGGCGAGCATCGCTTCGATGTCGTCGCTGCTGCTCAACTCGGTGAAATCGGTGCCGAGGGCCAGGTCCACGCTGTCGTCGCCGCGCTCGTCTTCGAACAGTTCGGTGCACGGCGCGACCAGCCACACCGCGGCGGCCGCGGCGCGTCCGGCCTCGCCGAAACGAATCTGGCCCTGGCAGGCCAGGCGGGCGGAGGTGTAGATCGGGTCATTGGCCGCGGTCGGTTCGGCGAACCCCAGATCCTTCAACGCCGTGGCCACCTCGGCGGCCTGGCCGCCCTGACCGCTGGCATTGAGCACCCTGACCTTGGTGTCGGCGAGGCGGGCGGGGCTCACGTCGACCATGTCGGCACGCGACACCTGCACACCGAGGGTGGGGGCCGGCGCACTGGGATCGGTTGGCGCAGGGGGCGGATTGCAGATTGCCGCTTCCTGCACGTCGGCCGGTCTGTTCAAGGCGATGACCCACACCAGCAGGGTCGCCACCGACAGCGCGACGAACAATACGATCGCCGGCAGGTAGTTCCGCCGCCGGAAGGGGCGACCGTGCTCGTCGAATGCGGTTCCCTGTGTGATTTGCGCGACCACGAGTGCACTCTAAAGCCCCTGCTCCCGCGTTCTTCGCATGGAACGATAGCTCTTGTGACATAAATCACAGTGGAACGGGTACCAATACGGGCACGAAACGTTTGGCGGATGCGTTCGACGCTGGTACAAAGCTCTGCTGCACATGGTTTATCCGGAGGGGACGAAGATGGCTACCGATTACGACGCCCCGCGGCGCACCGAGACCGATGACGTCTCGGAAGATTCGCTCGAGGAGCTGAAGGCGCGGCGTAACGAGGCCCAGTCGGCGGTTGTCGACGTCGACGAGTCAGAGTCCGCAGAGTCCTTCGAATTGCCGGGCGCCGACCTCTCGGGTGAAGAGCTGTCGGTGCGGGTGGTGCCCAAACAGGCTGACGAGTTCACCTGCTCGAGCTGCTTCCTGGTGCATCACCGCAGCCGCCTGGCCAGCGAGAAAAACGGAGTGATGATCTGTTCGGACTGCGCGGCCTAACTCCGCAGCGCGGCCAGGACCCGGTCCGGGTGCCGGCAGCTCACCAGCCAATACGGCGTGGGGTCATCCGGATCGTCCAGTACCACCAGAACCATCGGGCCGACCCATGCCCGGTGTACGACGTAGGCGGCCGGGTCGAGTTGACGGCCCAGCGCGGCCGATTTGGCGCTGCGCGGCACCTCGGCCGAGCGGGCGATCACGCCGGTCGGCAGATGCGCGTCCCCCGCCCACAGTTCGGTGCCGTCGGGCCCGCTGACGACCCGCACCTCGGTACGCCCCAGCCACAGCAGCACGACTGCCGCGACGGGCAGCAGCACGGCGTACGCCAGCCATCGGGGCAGGCCAGAGACGCCCATCTCGACTTCGACGGCGATCAAGGCCGCGAGCGCCAAGCCCGGCGGCCACCACCACCACGGCACCCACAGGCGCTCGCGGTAGCGCACGGATTGCGTCGTGGCGCGCGTGTCGGACACGCGGCCAAGAGTAATCTCTGACGTCGTGCCCACTTCTCTGGCGGTCGTGCGCCTAGACCCTGATCTGCCGATGCCCAGTCGCGCCCATGACGGCGACGCAGGCGTCGACCTTTTCAGTGCGCTCGACGTGGACCTGCCGCCCGGTCACCGGGCGCTGGTGCCCACCGGTATCGCGGTGGCCATCCCGCACGGGATGGTCGGTCTGGTGCACCCTCGTTCGGGTTTAGCTGCCCGCGTGGGACTTTCGATTGTCAACAGCCCAGGGACGATCGACGCCGGGTACCGTGGCGAGATCAAGGTGGCGCTGATCAACCTCGATCCGCAGGTGCCGATCGTCGTGCACCGCGGGGACCGCATCGCCCAGTTGCTGGTTCAGCGGGTCGAGTTGCCCGAGCTGGTCGAGGTCACGTCGTTCGACGAGGCCGGTCTCGGCGAAACCTCCCGTGGCGACGGCGGCCACGGTTCCTCCGGCGGACATGCGAGTTTGTGATGGCATTCGGTAGAAGCAAAGACAACGACGACGTCAGCGGCGTCGAAGAGACGGTCGATCCGGTCGACGGGGAGTTGGAAGGTCCGTTCGACATCGAGGACTTCGACGACGCCGAGACAGCGGCGGCGGGCCGGCTGGATCTGGGCTCGGTGCTGATCCCGTTGCCCGCGGCTGGTCAGGTGCAGGTCGAGCTCACCCCGCAGGGCGTGCCCAGTGCGGTGTGGGTCGTCACTCCGCACGGCCGGTTCACCGTCGCCGCCTACGCGGCGCCCAAGACCGGCAGCCTGTGGCGCGACATCGCAAGAGAACTGGCCGACTCGCTACGCAAGGACGGCGCCCAGGTGTCGATCCAGGACGGTCCGTGGGGACGTGAGGTCGTCGGCGTGGCGTCCGCGCAGCAGGCTCAGGCGGCGCAGCAGGGTCAGCCCGGCGTCGTGCGCTTCATCGGGGTCGACGGCTACCGGTGGATGATCCGCTGCGTCGTCAACGGTCCCCAGGAACACATCGAGGCGCTCGCCGCCGAAGCGCGGGAAGCGTTGGCCGACAGCGTGGTTCGCCGCGGTGACACTCCGTTGCCGGTACGCACGCCCCTGGCGGTCGAGTTGCCGGAGCCGATGGCCAACCAACTGCGCGCCGCCGCTGAACAGGCCGCGGCTCAGCAGGCGCAACAAGCTCAGCAGGGCGGCGAGCAAGAGCCGCCGGCCGAGCCGGTCGCGCGCCGCAGTGCCCAGGGTTCGGCGATGCAGCAGTTGCGGACCATCACCGGCGGCTGAGTTTTTGCGCGCTAACCGGTGGATCCCACGTACCACGTGCGTGCGATCCACCGGTTAACGCCTTGACTGCCATCAGGCATCCAGCAGGGCGGCCACACATGCCGCGCCCAGCACCGCCGGGTCGGCGCCCATCTGGTCGAGTGTGACCGTGCGCAGCGCCGCCCGCGGCGCCGCCGCCACCCACTCGGCGGCCACCTCGAGCGGATGCACCGGGTCGTCGGTCGCGGCGGCAACGCCCAGCGGGACGGCCAACCGCTCCAACTCGGTGAAGGTGGGCGCGGCGTATCGGGACGCCTCCTCCATCGCCTCCGGCAGTAGCGGCCACTGGCCCAACCACGACCGGGCGAGTTCGTCGCCCAGCCACTGCGGGCTCGAGGCCCGCATGGCCGCGGTGGTGGCCGCGAGGCCGTCACGGCGCAGCAACTCCGCGGAGTGACGCGCCGCGACCGCCGCGGGCGCATGCGTCGGAGTCCCCGTCCACGCCGGAAGCGCGGCGAGCACCGCGACCGTGCGACTCGGGTGGGCCAGCGCCCACGAGGTGGCGACCGCGGCGCCGATCGACACACCACCCACGGCGATCGCCCCGTCGTGTGCCGCCTCGTCGAGGGCCTCGCGGTAGCCGTCGACGAGCCGGTGTGGCTGGGGCGGCGGTGTGACCACCGTCGCACCCTGCTCGTGCAGGGCTCCGGAAAACGCCCGGTAGACGAAGTCATCGTCCGATCCGGTGCCCGGCAACAGCACGGTCGTGACGCCGCGGAGATCGACCGTCATGGCTCGATCGTGCCTTGCCCTCAAAGCGCCCGGCGCGGCGAGGTGACCCGGCGTGGCATCTCGTAACCAACAGGGTTACCGTGGCGATTATTCGGGTAGATCCACGGTGGATCTGCGATAGGTCAGGAGAGGCCATGGCAACGGCCGAAGGGTATCTGCGCCGGCTCACCCGTCGGTTGACGGAGGACCCCGAGCAACTCGATCTCGAGGAGCTCAGCGACGAAGCCGCCATGACCGGCGCTCAGAAGGCGATCGACTGTCAGCGCGGTCAAGAAGTCACGATGGTCGGCACCCTCCGCAGCGTCGAGTGCAACACCAAGGCGTGCGCCAGCGGTGTGAAGGCCGAACTGTTCGACGGCACCGATTCGGTGATGCTGGTCTGGCTCGGCCAGCGCCGCATCCCGGGTATCGAGGCCGGCCGCACCCTCAAGGTGCATGGGCGCGTCGGCAAGCTCGACAACGGGGCCAAGGCCATCTACAACCCGCATTACGAGATTCAGAAGTGAGCGACCCCGGAACCGAACCGGGGCAACCGAGAACCCAGCAGTCGACGAAGGCGAACGCCGTCCTCGACCAGATGGGCGGTGTCAGTGGGCTGATCTATTCGTCGCTGCCCGTGGTGGCGTTCGTTCCGGTCTCCCAGATTTTCGGGCTCGTGCCGGCCATCGTCGCGGCGCTCGGCGTGGCCGGGGTCGTCCTCGCATGGCGGCTGGCTCGCCGGGAGTCCGCCCAGCCCGCGATCTCCGGCTTCTTCGGTGTGGGCATCTGCGCGTTGATCGCCTACGTGATGGGGGAGTCGAAAGGCTACTTCCTGCTTGGCATCTGGTCGTCGCTGTTCTGGGCGGCGGTGTTCACGCTGTCGGTGCTGATCCGCCGTCCCGTGGTCGGCTACGTGTGGGGCTGGGTCAACGGCCACAGCCGCGACTGGCGCCGGCTACGCAGGGCGGTGACGGCGTTCGACATCGCGACGCTGTTCTGGGTCGCGGTGTTCGCCTCCCGCTTCGTCGTGCAACGGCATCTTTACGACGCCGACCAGACCGGCTGGTTGGGCGTCGCGCGCATCTCCATGGGTTGGCCGCTGACCGCGGTTGCCGCCCTGGTGACCTATCTGGCGATCCGGTCCGCGCAGAAAGCCATCGCCGCGAACGAGGCGCCGGACGACCTGAGGGCTCCGGCCGGCGGATAGATCGGGCGCCGTGTCAACCCAGCTGCGGATGCAACAGCAGATCCTGCAATTGGTCCTCGGCTTCGGCGACGGCCACGAACAGTAGTTCGTCGCCGCCCTCGAGCGGTTCGTCGGACTCGGGCACGATCACGCGGGGGCCTCGCAGGATCGTCACCAGCGCACAGTCGCGTGGCAGTTCGAGGCGTCTGACGGGCTTACCGCCCCACGGGGTGTCGTCGGGCAGGGTGATCTCGACGAGGTTGGCCTGACCCTTGCGGAACTCCATCAGCCGCACCAGATCGCCGACGGCGACGGCCTCCTCGACGAGCGAGGCCAGCATGCGTGGCGTCGACACCGCCACGTCGACTCCCCAGCTCTCGTCGAACAACCACTCGTTGCGCGGGTCGTTGACGCGGGCCACCACCCGCTGCACCGCGAACTCGGTCTTGGCCAGCAGGCTGACCACCACGTTGACCTTGTCGTCCCCGGTGGCGGCGATCACCACGTCGAACTGCTCGAGTTGGACTGACTCGAGCATGGTCAGCTCGCACGCATCCCCCAACCGCCACTGCGCCGCCGGGATCGCGTCGACGTCGATGTGGTCGGGATTGCGTTCGAACAGGGTCACCTCGTGGGCGTCGACGAGTTCGCGAGCGATGGACCGGCCGACGGCGCCGGCCCCGGCGATGGCGACCTTCAACTGCGCCACTCCTCCATGTCGTGGTGGACGCGTTTCATCAGCTTTCGAGGTCCTCGCTCGGCGGCAACGCCGCGATGGCCAGCGCTTCGGCGATATGTCCGGCGATCGCGGCCATGAAGACCTGGTCGCCGGCCTGGATGACGGTCTTGCCGTCGGGCAGCAGGCCGGCCCCGAAGCGGATCAGGAACGCCACCCGGCCGCCGGTGGCCGCCTCCAGTTCAGTGATCCGGCGGCCCATCCACGACTCGTGCAGCGCCAGCTCGGTCAGGCCGACGTTGCCGGTGGGGTCGCGCCACTTGGTGGTCTCGGTCTCGCGGGTCAACACGTTGAGCAACCGGTCGGTGGTCCACGGCACGGTGGCCACCGTGGGAATGCCCAACCGCTCGTAGACCGCCGCGCGCTTGGCGTCGTAGATGCGGGCGACGACCCGCTCGACGCCGAAGGTCTCGCGCGCCACCCGCGCCGAGATGATGTTCGAGTTGTCGCCCGACGACACCGCGGCGAACGCGCCCGCTTCTTCGATGCCCGCACGCAGCAGCACGTCGCGGTCGAAGCCCATCCCGAGCACCCGCTCGCCGGAGAACTCCGGTGACAGCCGGTGAAAGGCGGTGCCGTCCCGGTCGATGACCGCGACGTCGTGGCCGATCCGGGAGAGGCTGTCCGACAGCGACGCACCCACCCGGCCGCACCCCATCACCACTACACGCACTCCACGGTCCTTCCTGTCGAACCCGTGCAGTGGAGAACGCTACAGCTTCCCGACGGTCAAATGCCGCTGGGCTTACTCTTGGCACTCGTGTCCAAGCTTTCCACCGCGCGGCGGTGGGTCCTCGGGAGGCCCTTTCGCAGCGACCGGGTCAGAGACACCCTGCTGCCCAAACGGGTCGCCCTTCCGGTCTTCGCCTCCGATGCGCTGTCGTCGGTGGCCTATGCGCCGGAAGAGATCTTCCTGGTGCTGTCGGTCGCCGGGTTGGCCGCGTACTCGATGACACCGTGGATCGGCCTGGCAGTCGCCGGGGTCATGTTGGTCGTCATCGCCAGCTACCGGCAGAACGTGCACGAATACCCGGACGGCGGCGGAGACTACGACATTGTCACCACCAACCTCGGGCCGACTGCCGGCGTCACCGTGGCCAGTGCGCTGCTGGTGGACTACGCGCTCACGGTCGCGGTGTCGATGTCCTCGGCGATGTCGAACATCGGCTCGGCCGTGCCGTTCATCAACCACCACAAGGTGCTGTTCGCCGTCATCGCGATCCTGCTGCTGGCGGCGCTGAACCTGCGCGGGGTCAAGGAGACGGGGACCGCTTTCGCCATCCCGACTTACGCGTTCTTACTCGGCATGTTCGCGATGCTCGGCTGGGGGTTCTTCCAGATCTACGTGCTCGGCGAACCGCTGCGAGCCGAATCGGCGGGCTTCGAAATGCGCTCCGAACACGGTGAAATCCTCGGGTTCGCGCTGGTTTTCCTCGTCGCACGGGCATTCTCGTCGGGCAGCGCGGCGCTCACCGGCGTCGAGGCCATCAGCAACGGTGTGCCGGCTTTCCGTAAACCGAAGGCACGCAACGCCGCAACGACGCTGGCTCTGCTCGGCCTGATCGCGATCTCGCTGTTCATGGCCATCATCATGCTGGCCAGGGCAACCGGTGTGCAGATCGCCGAGCGGCCACACGAACAACTCGTCGGTGCCCCGCCGGACTACCACCAGAAGACCTTGATCGCTCAGTTGGCCGACGCGGTGTTCCACGACTTCACCGCGGGGCTCTTCGTCATCGCCGGTGTCACGGCGCTGATCCTGGTGCTGGCCGCCAACACCGCGTTCAACGGGTTCCCGGTGCTCGGATCGATCCTCGCCCAGGACCGGTACCTGCCACGGCAACTGCACACCCGCGGAGACCGGCTCGCGTTCTCCAATGGCATCCTGTTTCTGGCGCTCGCCGCGATCGCGTTCGTGGTGGCGTTCCGCGCCGAAGTCACCGCGCTGATCCAGCTCTACATCGTCGGGGTGTTCGTCTCGTTCACGCTCAGCCAGTTCGGCATGGTCCGGCACTGGACTCGGCTGCTGCGTAGCGAGACCGAGCCCATGATCCGGCGCAAGATGATCCGATCCCGGGTTATCAACGCGATCGGCTGCGCCTGCACCGGCACGGTGCTGGTGATCGTCGTGGTGACGAAATTCGTTGCCGGAGCATGGATCGCGATCCTGGCGATGGTCGCTCTCTTTGTGATGATGAAGCTGATCCACAAGCACTACGCGACCGTGTCACGAGAGCTCGAGGAGCAGGCCGCCGCGGCGGGGGACCTGGTTCTGCCGAGCCGCAACCACGCGATCGTGCTGGTGTCCAAACTGCACCTGCCCACGATGCGTGCGCTGGCCTACGCCAGGGCGACCCGGCCGGACACGCTGGAGGCGATCACCGTGAGCGTCGACGACGGCGAGACGCGGGCGCTCGTACACAAGTGGGAGGAGAGCGATATCAGTGTCCCGCTGAAGGTACTGGCCTCGCCGTACCGCGGGATCACCGAGAAGGTGCTCGAGTACGTCGCGCGCATCACCAGGGAGTCACCGCGCACCGTTGTCACCGTCTTCATTCCGGAATACGTCGTCGGCCACTGGTGGGAGAACATCCTGCACAACCAGAGTGCGCTCCGGCTCAAGGGCCGGCTGCTGTTCGAGCCCAACGTGATGGTGACTTCGGTTCCGTGGCAGCTGAGTTCGTCGGAGCGGCTCAAGACGTTGCAGCCGCAGTCGGCCCCGGGCGACGCGCGCAGGGGACTTCTGGATTGACCGGGGAACCCGGCGGCCCGTCCGGGCTGCCGTCTGAACTCGTGCTCACCGCCGGGCCACCTGCCAACGGCGGCAGCTGTGTGGCGCGCCATGACGGCCGTGTCGTGTTCGTCCGCTATGCGCTGCCCGGCGAGCGGGTCAGGGTGCGGGTGGTCGCCGATCGCGGAAAGTATTGGCACGCCGACGCGATCGAAGTCATCGAACCGTCGCCCGAGCGCGTCGAGTCGATCTGTCCGATCGCCGGCGCGGACGGCGCCGGCTGCTGCGACATGGCGTTCGCAGAACCGGACGCGGTACGCAAACTCAAGGGTGCGGTCGTCGCCAACCAGCTGATGCGGCTGGGCGGCTACCAGTGGCGTGACGAGGCCGAGGCCACCGCCGATCCGGTCGGTGACGTCGGCGCGACCGGGTGGCGCACGCGGGTCCGGCTGGACACCACAGCCGCCGGACGACCGGGATTCCACCGCTATCACAGCGCCGAACTCGTCACCGAGCTGAACTGCGCACAGCTACCCGACGGCATGCTCGACGGGCTGGCCGAGCGCAGTTGGCCACCTGGCGCACAGCTGCACGTCGCACTAGACGACGACGGCGCGCGTCACGTCGTACAGTCTGGACCCCGGGCAGGACGCGACAGCGGACGCAAGGCCCCCACACAGGTGATCGAGGGCGACTACGAGGCCGTTCAGCGCGTCGGCGGACGGACCTGGCGGGTGCCCGTGACCGCCTTCTGGCAGTCGCATCGTGACGCGGCGCCGCTCTACAGCCGGCTGGTGGCCGACTGGGCTCAGTTGAGCGCCGGGATGACGGCGTGGGACTTGTACGGCGGGGCAGGCGTTTTCGCGGCCGTGCTGGCCGAGGCCGTCGGCGAGACGGGCCAGGTCCTCACCGTGGACACCTCGCGGGGAGCATCGCGAGCGGCGCGGGCCGCGCTGAGCGACATGGGCTGGGTGTCGGTGGTCACCGACTCGGTGCGCCGAGCGGTGGCCGCCCAGCGGCGCCGGGCCGATGTCGCGGTGCTCGACCCGCCGCGGACGGGGGCCGGCCGCGAGGTGATCGATCTGCTGGCGAGCGCCGGGGTGCCCCGGCTGATCCACATCGGCTGTGAGGCAGCGTCGTTCGCACGCGATGTCGGGCTATACCGGGGACACGGCTATTCGGTCGAGGAGCTGCGGGTGTTCGACTCGTTCCCACTGACCCATCACCTCGAATGTGTCGCGGTGTTGAGCCGGTAAACGGGTATCCCACCGGCGATGCAGACCTTCCTGCCCTGCCCGGGCTTCGCCGACACCGCCCGCGTCCTGGATACGAAGCGGCTCGGCAAGCAGCGGGTGGAGGCGATCCAGGTGGTGCGCGCGTTGACGGTCCCCGGCTACGGCTGGCGCCATCACCCGGCCGCGGCGATGTGGGCCGGTTACGAAGAGGCGCTGGTCCGCTACGGGCTCGACATCTGTGCCGCATGGTGTCGGCTGGGCCACGCCGACACCTGCGCAACAACGATGGTCACCGACCTCACCCGCACCACCGGCATCGGCACGCCGCGCACGCAGGCGGAGTTGACGGCCGCGGGGGAGACGCCGCCGTGGCTGGGCGATCCGGCGTTTCACCGCGGCCACCAGTCGGTGCTGGTGCGCAAGGATCCGCAGCACTACCGCAAGTTCTTTCCCGATGTGCCCGACGATCTGGAGTACGTGTGGCCCGAATCCGACCGCCCGCGACGTGTCCCGCGCGACGGTCAGTCGCCGAAATAGCGCCGCAGTCTGCGCTGGCGATGGGTGAACAACGCTCCGATGCCGGCGGCGACCACGGGCGTCAGCACGCGCACCGGGGCACGCAACTCGAAGGTGAGCCGGTCATGCACGACGGTCCTCACATCGCCCACGGGTTCGAGGGTGCGCTCGTGCCGCCACGACCGCATGCTCAGCATCGTCGAGTCCTCGTGAAAGCCGTGGCCAGGCCACAACGCGGCGATGGTCAAATCGTCGTAGTCGAACGGCAGCACCCCGAACAGCCGCATCCAGCAACGGCCGATCGGCTCGCCGACCGGGATGGTGTCGACTGTGAGGTCCTTCGCGCCGCGCGGCATCGACATCGTCAGCCACGGCCGCAACTCGTGGTTGATGCCCTCGGGGGTGACGATGCGCTGCCACACCTGCTCGGCGGGCGCGTCGATGGCGCTGCGACGTTCGACAATCATCCCGGCACAAGGTAACCGAGTCGGCTGCCCCTGCGGGACCGTACGTCGCGTTGATACGTTGAGCGTGGGTGTGCCGGGAAGTCTGGTCGGCGATTCGTTGTCGACCGCTAGCCACAGATCGGACTTGCCGTGACTGCCAATCCTCTCCGGTTCGCAAGGCGGACGCTGTTCGCGCGCGGGTCGTGGTCCGAGGCGAGCCGGGTGTCTGCGATCCTGCGCAAGGAAACGGTCGGCGGCGCGGTCCTTCTGGTGGCTGCCGCGGTAGCCCTCGTCTGGGCCAACACGCCGTGGTCGGCGAGCTACTACGCGCTGCGCGATCTCCAGGTCGGCGGCGAGCCGTTGGGCCTGCATCTGAACCTCGCGCTCGGCGCCTGGGCTGCGGACGGTTTGCTCGCCGTGTTCTTCTTCGTCGTCGGCCTTGAACTCAAACGCGAGTTCGTGGCCGGAGATCTGCGTGACGCCACCCGCGCTGTGCTGCCGATCGCCGCGGCCGTCGGCGGCATGGTGGCGCCCGCGTTGATCTTCGTCGCGGTGACCGCGCCCCTAGGGGATGGCGCGACGCGCGGTTGGGCCATTCCGACCGCTACGGACATCGCGTTCGCGGTCGCGGTGCTCGCGGTCATTTCCACGCATTTGCCTTCCGCCCTGCGGATCTTCTTACTGACCCTGGCCGTGGTCGACGACCTGCTGGCGGTGGCGGTGATCGCTGTGTTCTACACCGAGGACATCGACGTGGTGGCCTTGTCGGCGACGCTCATCCCGCTGTCGCTATTCGCGGTGTGTGTGCAGCGCCGGATCCGGTCCTGGTGGCTGTTGGTCCCGTTGGCGGTGGCCACGTGGATCCTGATGCACGAGTCCGGTGTCCATGCCACGGTGGCCGGCGTGCTGCTCGGCTTCGCGGTGCCGGTGATGCGTTCGGGGCAGGCCGGCGGCCCGGAGGCCGGGCCCGGCCTGGCCGAGCACTTCGAACACCGCATACGCCCGCTGTCGGCCGGGGTGGCGGTACCGGTGTTCGCGTTCTTCGCCGCCGGGGTGAGCATCGGCGGCTACCGGGGCTTCACCCAGGCGCTGGCGGATCCCATCACGCTCGGCATCGTGCTCGGGTTGCTGGTGGGCAAGCCCGTCGGCATCTTCTTGACCACGCGGGTGCTGGCCTCAGTCACTCGCGCCGATCTCGACTCCGCGATCCGGTGGGTCGACGTGCTCGGCATCGCCATGCTGGCAGGGATCGGGTTCACTGTGTCGCTGCTCATCGGAGACCTCGCGTACGGCGCCGGCTCAGATCGTGACGAATTCGTGAAGATCGGGGTGCTCACCGGATCGGTGTGCGCGGCGGCTCTGGCCGCCGTGCTGCTAAGGCTGCGGAACAGGCAATACCGCGCCATTTGGTTGCAGGAAACCGCCGATTCCGACCACGACGGCGTACCCGACATCTACCAGGTTGGACACGACTGACGACGACGGCCGTGCGTAAACTGAACGAATGCTTGAACAGATCCGCGGGCCCGCCGATCTGCAGCACCTTACGCAGTCGCAGCTAAGCGATCTAGCACGTGAGATACGTGAATTCCTGATCCACAAGGTCGCTGCGACCGGCGGGCATCTCGGCCCGAACCTCGGCGTGGTCGAGCTCACGCTCGCGCTGCACCGGGTGTTCGATTCACCACACGACCCGATCATCTTCGACACCGGACACCAGTCCTACGTGCACAAGATGCTGACGGGTCGCAGCCACGAGTTCGACACCCTGCGCAAGAAGGGTGGCCTGTCCGGCTACCCGTCGCGCGAGGAGAGCGAACACGACTGGGTGGAATCCAGCCACGCCAGTTCGGCGCTGTCCTACGCCGACGGGCTGGCCAAGGCGTTCGAATTGTCCGGCCACCGCAACCGCCACGTGGTGGCCGTCGTCGGTGACGGCGCACTGACCGGCGGCATGTGCTGGGAGGCGCTCAACAACATCGCCGCTGCAAGGCGGCCGGTCGTGATCGTCGTCAACGACAACGGCCGCAGCTACGCCCCCACGATCGGCGGTTTCGCGGAGCATCTGGCGGGACTACGGCTGCAGCCGGGTTACGAACGGGTGCTCGAAGGGGGCCGCAAGGCGGTTCGCGGTGTGCCCGTCATAGGTGAGGCGTGCTATCAGGCCATGCACTCCATCAAGGCCGGCATCAAGGACGCGCTCTCTCCGCAGGTGCTGTTCACCGACCTCGGGATCAAGTACGTCGGTCCCATCGACGGCCACGACGAGCACGCGGTGGAGACCGCGCTGCGCAACGCCCGGGGCTTCAACGCGCCCGTGATCGTGCACGTCGTCACCCGTAAGGGCATGGGCTACGCGCCGGCGGAGAACGACGAGGCCGACCAGATGCACGCGTGCGGAGTCATCGACCCCGAGACAGGGTTGGCGACGTCGGTGCCCGGGCCCGGTTGGACGTCTACGTTCTCCGAGGCGTTGATCGGCTATGCCGCCCGGCGTCGCGACGTGGTGGCGATCACCGCGGCCATGCCCGGCCCGACGGGCCTGAGCGCCTTCCGTCAGCGCTTCCCGGACCGGTTCTTCGACGTGGGTATCGCCGAACAGCATGCGATGACGTCGGCGGCGGGGCTGGCGATGGGCGGTCTGCATCCGGTCGTCGCGATCTATTCGACGTTCCTGAACCGGGCGTTCGATCAGGTCATGATGGACGTCGCGCTGCACAAGCTGCCGGTGACGATGGTGCTGGACCGCTCGGGCGTCACGGGTCCCGACGGCGCCAGCCACAACGGCATGTGGGACCTGTCGATATTGGGCATCGTGCCCGGTATGCGGGTGGCCGCGCCGCGGGACGGCGTCCGCCTGTGCGAGGAACTCGGCGAGGCGCTCGACGTCGACGACGGCCCGACCGCTATCCGGTTCCCGAAAGGTGATGTAGGCGAGGATATTCCGGCGATCGAGCGGCGCGGCAGCATCGACGTGCTGGCCACGCCCGCCGACGGGCTCACCGACGACGTGCTGTTGGTGGCGGTGGGCCCGTTCGCCGCAATGGCGTTGGCGGTCGCAGACCTGTTGCGCAAACAGGGCATCGGCGTGACGGTCGTCGACCCGCGCTGGGTGCTGCCGGTGCCAGAGACGATCTCGAAGCTGGCCCGCGGGCACAAGCTCGTCGTCACGCTCGAGGACAACGGGGTCAACGGCGGTGTGGGATCGGCGGTCTCGGCGGCGTTGCGCCGAGCGGAGATCGATGTGCCGTGCCGCGACGTCGGCCTGCCGCAGGAATTCTTCACGCACGCCTCCCGCGGCGAGGTGCTCGCGGAGGTCGGCCTGACCGATCGGACCGTGGCCCGCCAGATCACCGGGTGGATCGCCGCGCAGGGCGCTGCCGTCAACGAACCCGAAGTCAGCGAGCGACTCGACTGATTCTCGTCGGCCATTTCGGCGGCCTCGTCGGAGATGCCGCGGCGCTGGACCCGCAGGACGAAGATCGCGATGGACACACCTGCACCAACGCGCCGAGGACGCGTCCTCGGCGGCTCAACCCGGTCAGCGAAACGCTGCTGGTCCTCTTCGTTCCCGGTTTCGTCCTGCTCCGCCATTCCGTCACGCCAAGCAGTGTCCCGCGGCGGCCGTGAAGGTTCCGCGTAATCTCCTACGAACCGAGACAAAGCGGCTGGCTACGCTGTGGGCGTGAAATCAGCTTGCGTACTGACTATCGCGGTGCTGGTCGCGGTCGGTTCGGTGGGGGCTCCGGGCCCGGCGTCGGCAGGGGTTCCGCAGTGGTCGGGTCTCGACGCACGCGCCTACAGCGGCCCGATCCCGGTGCCGGGCGGTTTGATTCAGACGGTTCCGCTCGATCCGGCTCTGTCGGTGGCGGGCGCGGCTCAGGCCTATCGCATTCTGTACGCCACCATCGACCAGCACAACCGCCCCGCCGTCAGCACGGCGGTCGTCTTCGCTCCGAAAAGCCCTCCACCACAGGGTGGTTGGCCCGTCATCGCGTGGGCGCACGGAACCGTCGGACTGGGTGACGACTGCACGCCGTCGGCGCGGCCCCGCAGCGAACGCGACAACGAGTACCTGACGCACTGGCTGGAGCAGGGCTACGCGGTGGTCGGTAGCGACTACGCCGGTCTGGGCACTCCCGGGTTGATGAGCTACCTCAACAGCGTGACGACCGCACGGGGCGTGGTGGATTCCGTGATCGCGGCACACCAGATGGGTCTGCCGCTCTCAACCGAGTGGGCCGTGGTGGGCCAGTCGCAAGGCGGTGGAGCAGCCATCGCGACCGCCCGGTGGGCCAGCGCGTTCAGTTCCGGTTCGGGTCTTACCTACCGTGGAGTCGTGGCCACCGGCACCCCGGCCGGCGTCGAGAACCTCGCCAAGCAAGCGGGTCCGGACATGGTCGTCC
Source organism: Mycolicibacterium sp. ND9-15 (assembly GCF_035918395.1). Lineage (NCBI taxonomy): Bacteria > Bacillati > Actinomycetota > Actinomycetes > Mycobacteriales > Mycobacteriaceae > Mycobacterium > Mycobacterium jinjuense. The sequence continues at coordinate 425,129 of NZ_CP142362.1, read as the reverse complement.
CGCCAGAGTTGGGGCCGGTCGCAAATGCCTACACCGCTTACATCGTGACCGCCCTGCGGGAGGCGCGCCCCGACCTCGACGTGGACGCGATCCTCAGCCCGGCGGGCCGCGTTGCCGCGGACCAAGCCGAAAACGAGTGTCTGGCTGAGCTTTCGGCGGCGCTGGCCGACATGACGGTGTCCGGCTTCTTCGGCGCGCCGCTGGCATCGATTCCCGGCGCCGCCGAGGCGGTCGATGCGTTCATGGGTTTCCCCGCCGACGGATACGACCAGCCGATCTTCCTCGGCGTCGGGCTACTCGATCACGACGTACCGCCGAGGCTGACGCTGCAGTTCAACGACCGGCTGGTCGCCAACCGTCAAGACGTCACTTTGAAGGTGTACCCGGACGAGGACCACAGCGGCACGGTACTGGCCTCGTTGCCGGATTCGACCCCGTTTCTGCAGGGGCGGTTCGGCTGACGGCCCGACACGGTCGGGACGCATCCCACTAGGCTGCGGAGATGGACGTCGGGTTGGAGCGCTGGAAAGCCGCAGGCCGCTACTTCGACTACCTCGGTTTCGAAATCTTCTATCGAATCGACGGCCCACCGCTGGGCGAGGCCCCGATATTGCTGGCCATCCACGGTTATCCGTTCAACTCGTGGGACTGGTCGATGATCTGGCCGACGCTCACCGACCGGTTGACCGTCATCGCGCCCGACATGATCGGCTTGGGCTTCTCGGCGAAGCCGGCCGCCTACCAATACTCGGTGTCCGATCACGCCGACATTCACGAGGCACTGCTGGATCACCTGAACGTCGAACGTTGTCACGTTCTGGCGCATGACCTGGGGGACTCGGTCGGCCAGGAACTGCTGGCCCGCAGCCAATTCGGCCAACAGTCGTACGGGGCGGTGCGCTACCAGTCGATCACCTGGCTCAACGGCGGGTTGTTCAACGAGGCCTACACGCCGCGCGCCATGCAGAAACTCATGTCGGGAACCGGGTTGGGGGACTTGATGAGCCCGCTTCAGGGCAGTCGGTTGTCGCGTCGGGTGCTCGAGTCGACCATCAACGAGATGTTCGGCCCGAACACCAAGCCGTCGCACGGGCTGATGGGGTCTTTTCACCAGATCCTGGAATACAACGACGGCAAGCGCGTGCTGCACAAGGTCGGCCGTTTCCTCGGCGACCGCTATACGCATCGCAACCGGTGGGTGCGTGCGATGCGCGAAACCGCGGTGCCGATGCGGCTCATCGACGGACCTGTCGACCCGAACTCCGGTGCGCACATGGCGCGTCGGTACGCCGAGGTCATTCCCGATGCCGACGTCGTGATGCTCGCCGACGACATCGGCCACTGGCCGCAACTCGAGGCGCCGGAAGAAGTATTGCGGCATTTCCTGGCCCATGTCGACCGGGTGACCGCCTAGTTTTCGAGAGCCTTGGCCAGCGCCGGCACTGTCAACTCGCGCTGCCACGGCCGCGCGCCTGCTTCGCGCAGGAAGTCGTCGACCGCCGCGACCACGGTCGAGTTCTGCGGTGGTGGTTCCCAGTCCCAGCACAACCTCCGCACGACATCGGGCGAGATGAGATTCTCTGTCGGCACTGAAACTCGTTGCGAGACTTCAAAGAGAGCCGCGCGCGCAGCCTCCAGCCGGGCCGCTGCTTCGGGTTTGCGCCTGGCCCATCGGGATGCCGGCGGGGGGCCGTTGGACGCCTCCTGCGAACTCGGCAGGTCCTCAGTGGTGCGCGCCCGTGCGAGCGCATCCAGCCACACCTTCGCGTTGCGGCGCTGCCGGTGCCCCCCGAACACCGGCAGCGCGGTCAGCTTCTCCGCGGTATCCGGATCGGCGGTGGCGGCGTTGATGATCGCCGCGTCCGGCAGAATCCGGCCAGGCGCGATGTCGCGGCGCTGGGCGATCGTGTCGCGAGCGATCCACAGCTCGCGCACCGCAGCGAGAGCGCGCGGGTCGCGGACCTTGTGAATTCCCGACGTACGTCGCCAGCGGTCGCGGCGGGTCGGTGCCGGTTCGAACATCTTCAGGTGCTCGAATTCTTGTACCGTCCAACCGGTTTTGCCCTGCTCATCGAGCACCGCGGCGATCGCGTTGCGCAGGTCGACCAGCACCTCGACGTCCAACGCCGCGTAGTTGAGCCAGTCGGTGGGCAATGGCCGCTTCGACCAGTCGGCGGCGCCGTGCCCCTTCATCAGTTGCAGGCCCAGCAGCCGCTGCACCATCGCGGCGAGATTGACCTTGTCGAAGCCGGCCAGTCGGCCCGCCAACTCCGTGTCGTACAACCTGACCGGCCGTATGCCGAGCTCCGACAGACACGGCAGATCCTGGTCGGCGGCATGGAGCACCCACTCGTCGGTCGTGAGCACTTCGGCCACCGGCGCCAACGTTTCGACGGGGTCGGCGCCGTGGCTCACCGGATCGATCAGCACGGTGCCCGCCCCGGCCCGTCGGATCTGCACGAGGTAAGCGCGGTTGGAGTAGCGGAATCCCGAGGCGCGTTCGGCGTCGACCGCGAACGGGCCATGGCCGGAGTCGAGAAACTCAGCGGCCCTGTGGATCTCGCTGACGCTGACCGATAGTTCGGGCACCCCCCCGCGGGGGGCCAGCAGCGGAGTCGCCGCCGGCTCGGATCGTTCGGCCTCGGCCTCCTCGGGGACGGCCTCCTGGGATTCGGCCATCGTCAAGCGCGGGTGCGGGGGCCCAAATCGGTGACACCCTGAGGTGGCAGACCGGCCGCATGCTCGAGCACTTCGCAGAACGCCTCGACGTGTGGCCCCAACTCCAGCGTCGTAGCCGTCCACGAGGCGCGTAGCTCCAACTGGTGGGCCCGCGGCGGACCGGAGATGTCGCCGTAACGCACCGAGGTGGTGGCGGTGACGGTGCCGCCCAGCGCGGTGACGTGTTCGGCGCGCTCCTGAAGGGCGTCGACGAGCCAACTCCACGCGACCTCGGGCAGCAGCGGGTCGACGGCCTCACTCGAGTCCAGATCGGCCTGGATGTAGGTGACGAGCCGCATGGTGCCGTCCCACGCGTCGGCGCCTTCCGGGTCATGCAGCAGGATCAGCCGGCCGAACGCTTCTCCTTCCGAGCCCTCCTGCGCTCCCGGCACGATCGTCGTCTCGGGATGGCGGACCTCCGCGCCCAGCGCATAGCTGAACGGCGCCAGCCGCTGCGGCGGGCGGATCGGGCCGAGCTCGATCTCCGGTCGGACGGTGGTGGCACTCATCGCCGCCACCGCTTCGCGGAACTGAGCCGGTTCGGCGGTGGTCACGACGTTTCACGCTAGTCCATACGAGCAGGTCTGTACGCGTGGCGCGCCGATCCGGTCGGCTTGAGGCGAAGCGGGCGCAGTTCGGTCAGCATGGCAGCATTGACAGCGATGAACACGCGCCGTGAGCTGCCCGACTCGCCATATTTGGCCGCCGCGAGCGGCCGCAAACCCGGTCGTGTGCCGGTGTGGTTCATGCGCCAGGCCGGTCGTTCGTTGCCCGAGTATCGCGCGCTGCGGGCGAAGAACACCATGATGCAGGCCTGCTTCGACACCGAGCTGATCACCGAGATCACCCTGCAGCCGATCCGCAGACACCGTGTGGACGCAGCGATCCTGTTCTCCGACATCGTGGTGCCCCTGCGGGCTTCGGGCATCGACCTCGACATCGTGCCCGACGTCGGCCCGGTGATCGAGCACCCGATCCACACCGCCGCCGACGTCGCGGCCATGAGACCGCTCGAAGAGCAGGCCGTCGCGCCGGTTTCGGAAGCCGTCAAGCTGCTGGTGTGCGAACTCGGTGAGGTGCCACTGATCGGCTTCGCGGGCGCGCCGTTCACCCTGGCGTCCTATCTGGTCGAGGGCGGGCCGAGTCGCAACCACGAGCGCACCAAGGCCATGATGCTCGGCGAACCCGACACCTGGCATGCGCTGATGACCGCACTGACCGATGTGACGATCGCGTTCCTGCAGGTGCAGGTGAACGCGGGTGTCGACGCGATCCAGGTGTTCGACTCGTGGGCCGGGACGTTGTCGCTGGCCGACTACCGCAGCTACGTGCTGCCGCACAGCACCCGGGTGTTCGCGGCGCTGGCCGGTGCCGGGGTGCCGATGACGCACTTCGGGGTCGGCACCGCCGAACTGCTGGGTGCGATGTCGCAGGCGGCATCCGGGCACGGCGCCCCGGCCGTCGTCGGCGTCGACTGGCGCACGTCGCTGCCCGACGCCGCCGCCCGGGTGGTGCCGGGGACGGCATTGCAGGGCAACCTCGACCCGGTGGTGTTGCTGGCCGGTTGGGCGGTGGCCGAACGTGCGGCGCGAGTGGTCGTCGACGATGGCAGGCGGGCGGTCGACGCCGGAGCCGCTGGGCACATCTTCAACCTCGGGCACGGCGTGCTCCCCGCCACTGACCCCGAGGTGATCACCGACGTGGTCGCGTTGGTGCACTCGCTGTGAGCCTGTCGTATTGCGTTGTCGGCGGAGGGATTTCGGGTCTCGTCGCCGCGTATCGGCTGCGCGTCGCCGCGGGGCCCGATGCGTCGATCACGTTGTTCGACCCCGCCGACCGGTTAGGCGGCGTGCTGCGCACCGAGCGGATCGCCGGCCAGCCGATGGACGTCGGCGCGGAGGCGTTCGTCGCCCGTCGGCCCGATATCCCCGCGTTGCTGGCCGAACTGGGCATGGCGAACAGGCAGGTCGGCACGACCGGCGCACGCCCGCTGATCTACAGCCAGGCCGGGTTGCATCCACTGCCCACCGGAACGCTGCAGGGGATACCGGCGCAGCCGTCGGCGCTGGCCGGGCTCGTCGACGACGCGACGATCAAGTGGATGCACGGCGAGCGCAACCGGCCGTTCTCGTGGCGGCCCGGTGCGGACCCGTCCGTCGCCGAGTTGGTCGGCGACCGGTTCGGCGAGCAGGTGGTGACCCGCTCGGTGGAGCCGCTGCTGACCGGGGTCTATGCCGGGAGTGCGACGACGATCGGGGTGCGCTCGGCGGTTCCGACGCTGGCCGCCGCCCTAGACAGGGGGGCGGCCAGCCTGACCGACGCCGTGCGGGAGGCGTTACCACCCGTGGTGACCGGATCGGTGTTCGGCGCGGTCGACGGCGGCTACGGCGTACTGGTCAACGCGCTCGTCCGCCGCGCGCGGGTGCACTGGCGGCAGGTCGCGGTCGAGGCCCTGAAGCCGGGGGATCAGGGCTGGGAACTGGTCGACGACGAAGGCGTCCGCCACCACGCCGACGCGGTGGTGCTCGCCGTGCCGGCACCGCGGCTGGCGCGGCTCGTCGCCGATGTGGCGCCGCGTAGCGCCGCCGCCGCGCGACGAATTCAGGTGGCGTCGTCGGCGGTGGTGGCGCTGGCGCTGCCGGGAGGTACGCCGCTGCCGCAGCAGTCCGGGGTACTGGTGGCCAGCGGTGAACGGCTGCGGTGCAAGGCCGTCACGCTGACGTCCCGCAAGTGGGGGCCACGCGGCAATGTCGAGTTGCTTCGGCTGTCCTTCGGCCGGTTCGGCGACAATCTGGCCCGTAGCGCGGGGGATGAGGAGCTGCTCGCCTGGTCGGCCGAGGATCTGGACACGATGTTCGGCGTCCGGGCGGAGCCCGTGGACTACCTCGTGCAGCGCTGGATCGACGCGATGCCGCAGTACGGTCCCGGGCACGGCGAGTTGGTCGCCGAACTACGGGCGGCGTTGCCGCCGACGATCGCGGTGGCCGGTGGTTTCCTCGACGGCATCGGTGTGCCCGCGTGTGTGTCGGCTGCCACCAGGGCGGCGGCCGCGCTGGTCACCTCCCGCGTGGCACGATAGAGCCATGGCCAAACTCGACTACGACGCGCTCAACTCCGCCATCCGCTACCTGATGTTCTCGGTGTTCGCGGTGCGGCCAGGGGAACTGGGAGAAGAGCGGGCGGGCGTCGCGGACGAGACCGCGACGTTCCTCAAACAGCAGGAGGAACGCGGCGTCGTGGTGCGCGGCCTCTACGACATCGCGGGCATGCGCGCCGACGCCGACTTCATGATGTGGACGCACGCCGACAACGTCGAGGCGATACAGGCCACCTACGCCGACTTCCGTCGCACCACCACGCTCGGCCGCGCGAGCAACCCGGTGTGGAGCAACGTCGCGCTGCACCGCCCCGCGGAGTTCAACAAGAGCCACATCCCTGCGTTCCTCGCCGGCGAGGAGCCCGGCAACTACATCTGCGTGTACCCGTTCGTGCGGTCCTACGAGTGGTACCTGCTGCCCGACGAGGAGCGCCGCCGCATGCTCTCCGAACACGGCATGGCGGCGCGGGGCTACAAGGACGTTCGGGCCAACACCGTTCCGGCGTTCGCGCTGGGCGACTACGAGTGGATCCTGGCGTTCGAGGCGCCCGAATTGCACCGGATCGTCGATCTCATGCGTGATCTGCGCGCCACCGACGCTCGTCGACATACCCGCGCGGAGACTCCGTTCTTCACCGGACCGCGGATCACCCCCGAGCAGTTGATCGAACGCCTGCCGTAAAGGGCCACGCTCGTCCATCATGGGTCGATGAGGACACAGGTCTTGGTTGCCGCTGCCATGTCGGTCGGCGCGTTCGCGGCGGCGCCCAGCGGATTCGCCCAGGCGCCCGACAGTGAGCGATGTGCGCCCCGCTTCGGTCAGGTCATCGACATCACCGCCGGCGACATCGACTGCGTCACTGCGTCGGACTACGCCGTGCAGTACGACGTCAACGGCGACAAGTACCAAGTGATCGGCCCGTTCACGTGTTACTCGGGTAACGCGATGACGGCGCCGCTGCTTTTCCAGTGTGTCGCCGACACCGAGGACCGCGCCGAGTTCGCCGTCTACCCGGCGTAGTCGTCAGCGCCGAAATAGCATTCCTGGTAGCTATCCCGGTTCGATCGCGACCGTAGCTTCTCGTTCGCGTCAGGAGGCCGGCACGAGCCGCAGCGAGATCGAGTTGATGCAGTAGCGCTGGTCGGTCGGCGTCGGGTAGCCCTCGCCCTCGAAGACGTGTCCGAGGTGGCTGTGGCAATTGGCGCAGAGCACCTCGACGCGGCGCATGCCCAGCGAGTCGTCGGGTCGCAAGATGACGGCGTCGGAGTCGGCCGGATCGAAGAACGACGGCCAGCCGCAGTGCGATTCGAACTTCTCGGTGCTGCGAAAGAGTTCGGCGCCGCAGGCGCGGCACTCGTAGACGCCCTCGGTCTTGGTGTCGGTGTACTCGCCGGTGAACGGGCGCTCGGTGCCGGCCTGGCGCAGCACGTGGAATTCCTCGGGGCTGAGCTTCTGGCGCCACTCGTCGTCGGTCAGCTGCAGTCTGGGAGCCGGTGTGGTCATGTCTCCAAGCTAACCACTTTCGGCGCGACGCACCCGATCCTCGGCGTAGGCGAACGCCGACTCCTCGTCGTCGAGTTCGAACATGCACGCTGACGCGACTCGTCCGTCGCGGATGACGAACACCTCCAGGTCGCTCCACGCATATTTCTCGCCGTCTCGCCCGGTGCCTTCGCGCTCATTGCGGCAGACGCCACAGGTCGGCGACAGCCAGCACACCGCTGAATTCCATGTCCGCAACGATTCGACCATCGCCATCAGCGCTTCAACGCCCGCGCGAAAATCCGCCGCTGTGCGATCACTCAACACTGAACGCGACCGGTTCTCTACGTGGAAGTCGGGGGCGATCAACTCGTTGAACACCCGATCGGAATCGCCCTGGGCTACTGCGATCGCAAAGTCCGTCGCGGTTCCACCCGCAACGGCGAACGCCGCACCCTCCCCGGCGTAGTACCGCTGTTCGAGTTCGCGATAGGCATCCTCGAAGTCGTCTTCGTCGAAGCGACTCAGGTAAACGATTCGCCCGTCATCATCGACCTCGTGTACCCAGAAGGCGGTCGATTCGAACCCAGAGTCGTTGACGTAGCGGGTCCGCCCGAGGTGCAGACGGTCACCCCGCACTGCCAGCGACCGCATATCGAGTTGGGTGTACTGCTCGGCGACGCGTTCGGCGGCCGTGCGCATGTCAGCGATCGCGTATCCGCTCCACCGCCGCCGATCTTCATTCACCAGCGCCGGCGAGAAGCACGCTGCAAGACCATCGAAGTCGCGGTCATTTGCCAACCGGTTGAGTGCGTCCCACGTCTGCTTGGCCCGATTGCTGACGGACAATCGGCTGGTATCCCGCACCCGTTCTTCGGCGTAGGCGAAGGCCCCCGCCTCGTCGTCGAGGTCGAACTCGCACTCCGACGTCATGCGCCCGTCCCGATACTCGACCACGGTGAGCCGCGTCCATGTGTACTGCTCGCCGTCGCGGCCGACGGCCTCGCGCTCGTTACGGCAGACGCAACACGTTGGCGACACCCAGCAGACGGCTGAGTGCCATGTTCGTACAGAGGCGACCATCGCGGTGAAATCTTCGATGTACGCACGAGCTTCTACCATCGATGAGTCGGGAAACGCTGAGCTGGACCGCGTCTCGAACCGCATCTCCGGTGCGGTGAGTTCGCCGAACAACCGGTCGAAATCCCCGCGGTTCAAAGCAACGAGCCATTCGGTCTGAGTCGCGCCTGCTTCGGCGGATGCCATGCCCTCGCGGGTGTAGTAGCGCCGATCGAGTTCTCGATAGGCGTCTTCGAAGTCGTTTTCGTCAAAGCGGCCGTAGTAACAGACCAGACCGTCGTCGTCCGTTTCGATGACGTGCAGGTAGTTGGTTTCGAATCCGGCGTCGTTGGCCCAGCGCGTTCGCGACAACTGCAGCGAACTACCGCGCACGGCTAGGGTCTGGCCCTCGAAGAGCGAGTACTGCTCGAGAATCTCGGCGCAAGCGGCGCGGACGTCGCCGGGCGGATTTCCGGCCATGGCCCAGCGATCGTCGTACACATATTCTTCGGCGAAGAAGGCGGCTGCGCCGTCGGCATCGCCGGCCTGCATCGCCTCTCCCACCGATTTCCAGATCCGGCTCGCCCGGTTGGCGACAGCCAGGCGACTGCACGACGTTCGCTGTTGTTCCTCGGCGTACGCAAACGCCGCCTCCTCATCGTTCACTTCGAACCGACACACCGGCGACAGGCGGCCGCTGGTCCCCTGCGCTCGCTCCTCGGCGTAAGCGAAGGCCGCGTCCTCGTCTTCGAGATCGAACTTGCACGACGACACGACTTGCCCGTTGCGGATCTCGGTGATGTAGATCCATGTCCACCTGTATTGCTCGCCGTCCTGGCCGACGGCTTCTCGCTCGAAACGAGTGAGGCAGCAACCCGGAGACAGCCATTGCTCGACCGAATTCCACGTTTGAGCCGACGACAACATCGACGACAGCTCTTCGACGCTGGTTCGAAACTCGTCGACCGAGCGATCTAAGATGACGGAGTGGGACCGGTTCTCGAATCGCAGCCCGGGTGCGCTCAGCTCGCCGAGCATCCGGTCGAAGTCACCTCTGTGGCACGCCATGGTGAATTCTGTTCCCACAGTTCCGCCTTCGAGGAAAGGCGCACCCTCGCCGCCATAATACCGTTCCGACAGCGTGCGGTAGGCACTCTCGAAGTCGTCCTCGTCGAACCGAGCCGCGTACGCGAGCAGTCCGTCGTCGTCGAGCTCCAGCACATGCAAATGTGCTGTGGTGTTGCCCGCCTGATCCGACCAACGGGTCCAGTGCAGGTTCAGCCGGTCGCCCCGCACCGCGAGGATGCGCCAATCAAACTTACTGTATTGCCCGAGGATTCGCTCCCACGCGGTGCGGAACTGGTCGTTTCCCCGAATGGGATCGCCCCCGAGCTGCCGATGGTCGTCGTAGACAAGGTTGTCGGAGAAACACCGCATGATGGCGTCCACGTCGCGGTCTCGTAGCGCACGTGTGATGGCATGTGCCACCTCGGAGGACCGGTTGGCGACGGCCAGTCGGCTTGGTGCTCGCATGCGCTCCTCGGCGTAGGCGAACGCGCCTGCCTCGTCGTCTTCATCGAAGATGCAGGCTGCCGTGAGCCGCCCAGCCGCGACTTCGACAACGTGAAGGTGGGTCCAGGTGTACTGCTCACCGCCATGCCCGACGGCTTCGCGCTCGAACCGGCCGACAAGCAGTGTCGGCGACAGCCAACAGACCGCCGACTGATATGTCCGCACCGAAGCGACCATCGCGTTGAGCTGTTCGAAACTGGAGAGGAATTCGGCCGCCGAGCGGTCACCGAAGGCCGAGCGTGACCGGTTCTCCACACGCAAGCCGGGCGTCGAGAGCGCAGTGGACAACTCTTCGGGGTCGCCCTGGCCCATCGCCAGGACGAAGTCGGTCGTTCTGGCGCCCGCCTCGGCGTAAACAGTTCCTTCTCCGGCGAAATAACGGCGCTCGAGTTCGCGGTATGCGCCTTCGAAATCCTCCTCGTCGTAGGTGCACTGGTACGTAAAGAGCCCGTCGGCGCCGACTTCGCAGACGAACAGGTGCGAAGTCTCGAAGCCGGCTTCGCTGGAAACGTGGCTCGAGACCAGGACAAGGCGCTCGCCGCGAACTGCCAGGGTGCGCGATTCGAAGCGGACGTACTGCGTCACGAGCCGCTGAATGTTCGCGCGGAGCCCGGCAAGCCCCTCGATCGGGTTGCCACTCAACCGCCGTCGATCCTCGAACAGGCAGCGGTCCGAGAAGTTCGCGACCATGCCTTCGACGTCGCGTGCCCGCAGCGCGTTGTAGGCGGCATCCGCGGCCTGGCTGGCCCGGTTCGCCACGGTCAGCCGACGTGGACCCGCACGCATGCGCTCTTCGGCGTAGGCGAGCGCTACCTCTTCGTCCTCAATCTCGAACTCGCACAGGGATGCTGCTTGCGAATTCCGGATTTCGATCACATAGACCTGCGTCCATGCGTAGCGCTCCCCGTCGTTGCCGACAGCTTCGCGCTCTCCGCGGATCACCACCCAGTTAGGTGACAACCAGTGCACCACGGAGTGCCATGTCCGCTGCGAAGCGACCAACCCGCTCAGTTGCTCCACGCTCTCGTGGAGCTCGCCGACTGAACGGTCGCCGAACACCGAGCGGGATCGGCTTTCGATCTGTGTTCCGGGAGCGGCGGATTCGACGAAGGCGCGCTCGAGCTCGCCGCGGTTCAAAGCAGTGATGTAATTGGTGAGAGTCGGACCGCCTTCGGCGAATGCCGCGCCCTCACCCGCGAAGTAGCGCCGATCCAGTTCGCAGTACGCGCCCTCGAAGTCGTCCTCGTCGAAGCGGGCCTCGTAGAGCATTCCGCCGTCATAATCCACCTCTTGAACGTGCAGATGGGTTGACTCAAAGCCGTCGTCATTCGACATCCGGCTCCAAATCAGAGCCAGACGCTCGCCCCGCACCGCCACTGTGCGCCACTCAAAACGGTCGTACTGCTCGATGGCTAGAGCCGCGGATGCCCGATACTCGGCAATGCCGTGGACCGGATTGCCTTTCAGCCGCCGCTGATCCTCGTACACGAACGAGTCGGAGAACTCGGCGACGATCCCGTCGGGATCACCCGCCCGCAGTGCCCGAAGCGCGGTGTCCATCTTCGCGCTCGCCCGGTTCGTCACCGCCAGCCGACTGCTGCTCGCCCGCATCCGCTCCTCGGCGTACGCGAAAGCCGCCTCCTCATCCTCAAGGTCAAAAAAGCACAGCGACGCGATTCGGTTGTTGTGCACCTCGAACGCCTGAAGCCATGTCCATGCGAATCGCTCACCGTCTGCTCCGGCCGCCTCGCGGTCAAGTCGGGCAACCCCCCATGTGGGGGACAGCCAACAGACGGATGACCCCCATGTGCGCCACGAGGCAACCATGGCACTGAGTTCTCGGGAGCTGGCGCGCATCTCGCTCGCTGAGCGAGCTGGGAAGGGCACGCGGGAGCGGTTCTCGAAGCGCATCTCGGGGGAGCTGAGCTCACCGAAAGCCCGGTCGAAGTCGCCACGATTCAGGGCGATTATCGATTGGGTTGCCGCGGCGCCCGCCTCGGCGAAGGCAGCCCCTTCTCCGGCGAAGTATCGGCGCTCGAGTTCGCGGTATGCGCCTTCGAAATCCTCCTCGTCGAAGGTGCACAAGTATGTGATGAGCCCGTCATCGTCGACCTCACAGACCAACAGATGCGAAGTCGCAAAGCCAGCTTCGCTGGAAATGTGACTTGAGACCAAGACAAGGCGCTCGCCGCGTACGGCCAGCGTGCGCCATTCGAAGCCGAAGTACTGCCTCACGAGCCGCTGGATGTTCGTGCGGAGCCCGGCAAGCCCCTCGATCGGGTTGCCGCTCAACCGTCGGCGGTCCTCGAAGAAGCACCGGTGCGAGAAGGCGTCAACCATGCTTTCGACATCGCGCGCCCGCAGCGCTCTGTACGCCGAATCGGAGGTCTCACTGGCCCGGTTCGTCACTGCTAGGCGGCTGGTGGTCGCGTGCAATCGATCTTGGGCGTAGGCAAATGCCACCTCTTCGTCATCGACCTCGAACTCGCACATCGACGCGATTCGGCCATCGCGAACCTCCACCACGAGAATCCGTGTCCACGCGTAATCTTCACCATCTCGGCCGGTAGCTTGACGCTCCAGCCGGGAAACAGCCCAGTTCGGCGAGAGCCAGCGCACCGCCGACAGCCATGTCCGCGACGAATCGAGCATCGCGTCAAGATCGCCGAAGCTGGCGCGTAGGTCACTGACCGAGCGGTCGGGGAAGGGCAAGCGCGTCCGGTTCTCGACACGCATATCGGGCCAAAAGAGGTCGAATAGCCGGTCGAAATCGCCGGCGTTCAAGGCACATATCGACTCGGTCGCTGCGGGGCCGTTCTCCGCGAACGCCGCGCCTTCGCCCGCGTGGTAGCGATTTTCAAGTTCGCGGTACGCGCCGTCGAAATCGTCCTCGTCGAAGGGACCTTGGTAGATGATCAGTCCGTCCTCGTCGATCTCGACCAGGTTCAGATCGACTGTCTCGTTGCCTTCGTCGTCGGACCGGCGATTAGCCGCCAGCACCAGGCGCTCGCCCCGCACGGCCAATACGCGCGCTTCCCAGTGGGTGTACTGGTCGCAAGCGCGCTCGAGCGCCGTCCGTGTCGCGGCCCGACCCTCGATTGGATATGCACTCAACCGTCGATGATCGTCGTAAACGAATCGCTCTGAGTAGGCCGCGACTGCTGCGTCGATGTTGCGGGTATTCATGGCGGCGGCGAGGGCGAGCCCGGCCGCGCTGGCTTGGTTCGTCACCGCCAGCCGACTGGTGGTCAGGCGCACCCGATCTTCGGCATAGGCGAATGCGGCCGCCTCGTCGTCGAGTTCGAACTGGCATATCGAGGCGAGTTGACCGTCGCGGATCTCCGTGACATTGAGCCGCGTCCACGCATATATTTCGCCGTCATGCCCGATGGCCTCGCGCTCGAACCGGCCAATGGCCACACTCGGCGATAGCCAGCGCACGACCGAAAGCCATGTCCGCATCGAGGCGACCATCGCATCGAGTTCCTCGAATCCAGCGCGGACTTCGACCGCCGACCGGTTCGGGAAGAGCGAGCGGGAACGGTTCTCGAAATTTGGATCCTGGGTCCCCGCTGCGCCGAACATCCGATCGAAGTCGCCTCGGTTCATCGCAGCCATGGACGCGATCGCGACTGCACCACCTTCGGCAAACGCTGCTCCTTCACCGGCGTAGTACCGGTTCTCGAGTTCTCGGTATGCGCTGTCGAAGTCGTCGTCTTCGAAGCGGCCGAAGTACGCGAGCTGCCCGTCTTCGTCGTAGTCGAGAACGTTTAGGGTCGTCGCCTCGTTTCCGGCATCGTCCGTCAAGCGCTGCCAACGCAATTCGAGCCGCTCACCGCGGACGGCCAGCGTTCGCCACTCGGTATTCGGGTATTGCTCGAGAATGCGATCAGTGGCTTCGCGCAATTCAGCAGCACCTGCTATGGGGTCACCGCTGAGTCGCCGCCTGTCGTCATACACGAACCGTGCTCGTTGCGCTCCGACGGCGGCTTCTGCGTCGTGGAGCTGCAATGCCCGCCATGCGACGTCGCCTAATGCACTGGCCCGGTTCGTGACCGCCATCCTGCTCGTGATCGTCCATAGTCGCTCTTCGGCGTAGGCGAAGGCCGCATCCTCGTCGTCGGGTTCGAATTCGCACATCGACGCGATCCGCCCGTCGCGAACCTCGAACACGATGACGAAGAACCAGGTGTAGTGCTGCCCGTCCGTGCCGACAGCTTCCCGTTCGCAACGTGCAACGAAGCAGTTCGATGACAACCACCGCATAGCCGGGCACCAAGATCGCGACGAGACCACCATCGTCGCAAGCTCTTCCAGCGTGGTTCGGTATTCCGCTCCCGAGCGATCCGGAAAGGCGGAGCGCGAACGATTCTTGATGCAGACATCCGGCGCCATGAGTTCGTTGAACAGTCTGTCGAGGTCGCCTCGGTTCAGCGCGAGCGTCCACTCGGTGCCCGTGGCTCCACTTTCGGCGAACGCTGAACCCTCGCCGGCGTAGTAGCGCCGATCCAGCTCGCGATACGCGTCATCGAAGTCCTCGTCGAAGCGGCCCTGGTAGATGATCTGCCCGTCACCGTCGACCTCGGCCACGATGAGCCCGGCGGTCTCGTTGCCGGCGTCGTCGGACCAGCGCACGTGTAACAGCGCCAGACGCTCACCGCGTGCCGCCAACGTGCGCGACTCGAAGTGGCAATACTGCTCACCGAGGCGTTCTAATGCCGCCCGCGCTCCGGCGCGCTTCTCGATCGGGTCACCGCTCAACCGACGACGGTCGTCATAGCCGAGTCGATCTGAGAAGAGCTCCGCTGCCGCGGCGACATCCCCAGCCTGCATCGCCTCGATAACGGCGGTGAAGGTCTTAGTGGCCCTGTTTCTCACCGCGAGGCGCGATGACGGCCTTGTCTTCGCTGTCGTCGTCGATGCAGATATGACTTGCGTGTTCACCTGAGTGATCGCGTTCGTCACTTCCTTGGCCGCATACAACGCCTTGGCGTTGTCACGAGCAGCATTGGCGCCCTTTGCATCCCCGGCCGCATCTAGGACACGGCCCAAGGTCAGGCATGCATCGGCGTGGTCGAGCACCAGGTCGGTACCGCCGGCGACCTCGACAGCTTCGTGTGCCATTGCCACGGCGTCATGGTGGCGGCCCTGTGCGGCCAGAATCTCGGCACGCACTGCGCGCCATGCGATCGCCGATTTGAGGTTGCGGCCGGCGAGCCGCTCGCTTTTGGTGGCATACTCATCTGCTTCGTCGACTCTGCCCTGAGCGAGAACCGATCTCGCGAGAAGCGCCGCGGCCTGGCCGGCGTCGGCGCCGACACCGAGGGCGTCGAGACCCTCCAGTGCGGTTCGGAAGTGCGGCTCGGCGGCGACCGGGTCGCCCTCTATCGACTCGATGATGCCCGCGAACAGCTCGGTCTCCATCAGACCGTGCCGCAAACCGAGATCGGCGACCACCTGACGAGCGTCGGCCAACATGGTCCGGGCCTTGTCCGGCCGTCCCCGAAGCAGTTCCAGCACGGCCAGGCAGCGCAACGACGTCGCCTCCAGCGACGGCGCTGCTGTCGTCATCCGCTGCATCCGGACCACGTCCAGACAACGTCCGCCGGCCTTCGGCACCGGGCTTGGCCCCCACAGCGCGGCGTTCGGTGCCGCGCCGAGTGCCGCGGTGATCTGCCGGTGGTCTCCGCTCTGCCGTGCGGCGATGAGCGCCTCGAAAAGATCGGTCTCACAGTCGCCGATCCGCCCCAGCCGCGCCCGCGCACCCGCCCGGACCCGGTGTGCCTTCGCCAATCCTGCGTGGTCACGCCGACGGCCGAACTCGTCGATCGCGCCCCGTAGCAGATCATCGACCTCCGGCAGCCGCGCCGGGTCGGTGTAGACGGTGAACTGGCACCGGTAGCAGATCGCCCACGGTGAGAGCGCTTCGTCGGCAATGCGATCGAGATCGTCCACAAGCGGCGCGCCTGCGGCGACGTCGCCCGCCGACAGGAACGCCTCGCAGCCGGTCAGCAGCAGGTCGGCGTGAAGGCCCGCGTCGGCCATGGCAAGCGCCGCCCCGCGGGCGGCCTGCGTTCCCGCGGAGACCAGTTCGTCTCGGTCGAGAGCACGGCGTGCCGATGCGGCATAGTGACGTGCCGATCGCAACGCCAGGTCGCTTGTGTGCTCATCAGCGGCGCCGAGTTCGAGTCGGTAGGTGTGAGCGGCTTCGAGGTGCCGAGCGACCACCTCGTCGGCATCGAACGCCACGCTCGGGCCGCCCGCCTCCACCCAATCGGCCAACCGTTTGTGAAGGTCCGCCCGGTCTGACTTGAGCAGTCGACGATAGGCGACGTCCCGGATCAAGAAATGGTGGAAGCGCCACACCGGCTCGTCGCCGACGTACGCCCCGCTCGGTTGCAGCAACTCGCGTCGCCGAAGGCGGTTGAGCGACAACTCAACTCCGGGGGCTGCGCTTCCAGCAAGCGCACGCACCGTATCCGGCGAGAAGTCACTGCCGATCACCGAGGCGATCTCGAGGACACGTCGATCGGTCGGCTCCAGCCGCTCCAGTCTCGACGCCAGCAGCGCATGAATGGTGGGCGGGATGGCAATCGCGTCGACGTCGATCGTGAGTCGCCAGCCAGCCGGCCGCTCGACGAGCACCCCGTCGTGCGCGAGCATTCCGATCAGTTCCCGCACAAACAGGGGATTGCCTCCGGTGGACGAGGGGAGTCGGCGCAGCAGCTCGTCGGGAAGCCGCGCCGCGCCCAGCACTTTGGAGGCGAGTTCGGCGGTGGATCCGGCGTTGAGCCCGCCGAGGTGCACTGCCTCCGACACCCATCGACTGACGGTGACCAGATCTGGTCTTGACTCGCGCAGTTCGGGCCGGGCGAGTGCCAACACCAGGACCGGTACGCCGCGCAGCCATTCCATGAGGTGTTCAATGAAGTCCAGCAGCAGGGTATCCGCCCACTGGATGTCGTCAAGCACCAGCACAACGGGTTGGTCGGCCGCGAGGACTTCGACGAACCGTCGTAACGCCCAGAAGTTTTCCTCGACGGATCCCGCATCTCCCGACACGAGGCCGGTGAGGGCGCGAAGCAACCGATCCCGCTCGGAAATGGCGGCGGGAAGATCGCTTTCGAGGTCGTGGGCACGCAGCACTTCGATGATCGGGGCCAGTGCAACGGATGCTTCGATGACGCATCGAGCATCTACAACACGGGTATTAGCCTGTGCTGCAGTGAATTCGGCTGCTAACCGGCTCTTGCCGACGCCGGGGTCACCGATGACCGTCACCAATCGGGGTTGGTGGGATTCGACCGCGTCGTCGAGGACGGACTGCAGCCGGCAGAACTCTTCGTCGCGCCCCACAAACGGGGCGGCGTCGGCGGGCTCCGATTGGTGGCCGACCCACTGGTACACCGCCACCGGCGCGGTGCGGCCCTTCACCTGCACCTGGCCGAGTGACTCGTAGCCGTACCGGTTGCGCGTAGCGCGCCACGTCTCCTCGCCGACCACGACGCGGCCGCGTGGACACTCGGCCTCGAGGCGCGCCCCGACGTTGAGCGCGTCGCCGACGAGGTCGGCGTCATCCGCGCCGACCACGACCTCACCGGTGTTGACCGCCACTCGCAGTGCGAGTTCGACGCCGTGTGTCCCGGCGACCTCGGCGGCGAGTTCGACGAAGTGCTCCTGGAGCGCGACCGCCGCCTCGACGGCGTGCGGGGCGTCGTCGGGTCCGATTTCAGGGACACCCCAGACGGCCATGAACCCGTCGCCGATGTACTTGGTCATGCCCGCCCGGTGGCGTTGCGCGACCGACCGCAGCAGGTCGTGGTAGCGGCCGATCACCTCGCGGGCGGTCTCGACGTCGACCTTCTCCTCGAAGCTGGTCGAGCCGGCCAGGTCGGCGAACATCACCGTGACCGTCTTGCGCACCGCGGCCGCGACGGGGCCGTCCTTCGCGGAGAGCTGACCGTCAAGTGCTGTGCCACAGCCACGGCAGAACCGTGCGGTTGCGCTGGCCTCGACACCGCAGGTCGCGCAGACCCGGGCAAGCGATGCGCCACAGCCTTCGCAGAAGCGGGCGTCCTCTTCATTCGGCGTTTTGCAGGAACTGCAGGCGCGGCGGTTCTCGGCCATGGTCAGTCGGGCCTCAGTGACAAGGCGTCGTGGTCCTCGATCGCCGCCGTGGCGCCGCTCAACATCGTGCGAAGCAGTTCCAGCTGGCGGTCGTTGGCGATGTCCAGGCTGCCTGCACCGAGGACGGGGTAGGCGAAGCACCACGCGATGGCGAGCCGGTAGTCGTGCCGCAGTTGTTCTCGGGGGTAAACGATTCCATGTTCGGCCAGGCGCTCGGTGTACCGCTCGAGTAGCTCGCTTTCACAGCGACGCCGTGTCTCGGCCGTAAGGCTCTGACTCAGGAAGTAGCCGATGTCGTAGGCGCCACGACCCTTCGCGCCGATCTGCCAATCCAGCGCGGTCAGCGGCGGGTCGTCGGGGCCGATGGGGAAGAACAGTTGGTCCAGTCGCAGATCACCGTGCACGTACGTCGCGGGCGGCCGCACGAACTCATCCAGGAACCACTGCATCGCCGAGGGGAACCTCTCGCCGAAGTCCCGCATGGCGGGGGACATGTCGGAGCCGATGCGCTCGAGGAATACCGGCCAGGCAGCCTTGAAGTTCGTGATGATGACGTCGGACAGCGGCGGGACGTTCATTGGAGTCAGCCATGTCAGCGATGCCAGTCGGTCGTTGTCCCACCAGTACGCGTGATGGCCGGCGATGGCATCGATAAGGGTTTCGGCATCCGCGACGCTGCAGCCGACGGTCTGATCGGCGTTGCGCAGCCGCCCGAGATCTTCGAGCACCAGCACGAAATCGTGCGTCACTTCGTCGAAGGCGGCGAAATACGGGCGCGCCGGCGGCAGCGGGTTGGCCAGGCCGATTTCCTGGTAGAAGCGGATTTCGCGCAGGTAGAAGTTGCCGGGCTCGCAGATCGCCGTCCGGGCCGACATATCTGCGGTCGGTAGTTTGACGACGACGGTGGCGGGCGTGCCAGGGCCGCCCTCGAGATGAACCCGGTACAGGCGACCCAGCAGGCCGACGCCGATGCCGATCTGCTCGAGCTTGCAGGCCCGCACGTCGGCCTCGAGGACCTCGCTGAGCCAGTCCGGGGTGATACACCGCGGGTCCACCGGGATTGTCGGCATGTTGCGCCTCCCCAGTGGACCCCCGTGAGCGAATTAATCGTACGAGATCAATGGCCTGTCAGCAGTGTTAATGCAGTTGCCGGAGCGCCGAAAGTGCAGTCAGGGCTGTGAGCGGCGACCGATCACGACCCTGGGTGCACTTTCGCGGCCGCTTGGCGTCAACTGATCGGCGGCCCGACCGGTTTCGCCGGCTCAGACGGGGCGGGCTCGACCTTCTTCAGCCACGTCGGATCGATCCCGTCGTCGAGACGGCCCTCTGCCTTGGCATCCAGATAGCGGAAGTACAGCACCGAAAACACGACGACGAGCATCAAGCCCCAACCGTAGGTGAACTTCATGTACTCGAGGAAGCGGCCGGTCGTCGGCCAGTGCCCGAGCAGCCAGCGGTCGGCGCTCATGAACCCGTAGATCGCCACCCACGCAGGCCAATTGCGAAGCACCGAGTTCTTCAGCACCACCGTCATCAGGAACGGGAAAAGCATCATCGAGTAGTAGCCCTGCCCCAGCGACAGCACCAGGAACGAGGTGATCAGCAGCACGCCCGACGACGTCGTCATCCAGAACAGCGGGTCACGGGTCCGGTAGTACTTGTACAGCAGCCACAGCGAGATCACCGCGATAATCGCAAAAGCGATGCGCAACAACAGGATCAACCACGTCGGCAAGCCATAGTAGAGGCCGTTGCCGGCGATCGAGCTGTTGAAGTAGTCGCGCGTGGTGAAGATGTAGGGCACCGTGCGTGTCACAAAATTCATCGGGTCGCTGATCAACGGCCATGCCGCCGCGTTGAACACCAGCGGAACGGCGATTGCGGCAACCAGCGCACGCCATTGGCGGTTCACCAGCGGCAGCAACAACAGCGGGGCCAGCAGCGGTTTGACCACCAATGTCAACCCGATCGCCACACCCGCGAGCCATTCGTGGTTGCGTTTCCCGTCTAGCAGCCACCGGAAGAACAGCACCTCCGCCAGCAGGATGCAGCCGTTGATGTTGCCGAAAACCAGTGTGTTGATCACGCTTTCGGTGCAGAACATCGCCGCCAGCAGCGCGGGCAGCGCGACCGAACCGAAGCCGTAGCCGAACAGGCGCACCAGGAAGTAGGCGGCCAACACGATCGCGATCGTGTTGAACGTGATGAACCAGTACCGCGACGCGTCGACGGGCAGATAACCGAACGGCGCCATCAACAGCGTGCCGCCCGGCGGATAGAGGTAATGCGGGTCGACGTGGTTGAAGTGCTCGTTGTAGATATCCCAGCCCATCTTGAAATTGACGACCGCCCGGTACACGGGTCCGTAGTCGTCGGTGATGTAGCCGTTGGTGGCCAGGACGTAACTGCGGTGAATGATGAACAGGATCGCCAGCGGCCACAGAATCAGTTTCAACAAATGCGCCACGCTGGGTGGGTAGGTTCGAGGCCGGAACGGAGCGGTCACAAGATCACGCACGACCGCACGGTACCCGACCCCTGTCGACGTCAGGCGTCAGGCGGGGCAGAACGTGTCGGTCTCCGGCAGTTCACCGCTGCCGAGGTAGCCGATCACCGGTGGCAGCGCGCACGGCGAGTAGATCGAGGCGCCGTGCCCGATGCCCTGCCACATCACCCGCTTGCTGGCCGACCCGGCGTTGATCACCGTGGCCGCGACCGCTGCGACGCCTTCGTTGCCGACGATCGGGTCGTTCTGGGTGCCCAGCAGCAGCACGGGAATCTTGAGGTTCTTCGGTTCCTCGGGCGCGGACCCGCTGGGCCAGTTCAGGCAGTCGACGAGACTCAGTGCGCCGATGGTGCCGAACTGCGGGTACAGCTTGTTCCACGCGACGACGAGTTCGCGCACCCGGTTCGGAGTCGGCCGGTTCAGCGAGTCGCTGCAGCCGTTGACGAACTGACCGTCGCTGTCGCGCAGGTCCTTGGCCCGGTTGATCAGATCGGTGAACGGAACAGCGTCCCCGGACTGGGCGGCGGCCACGGCCGCGGCCAGGGCGTTGCCTGCCTCGACCCGGTCCCCGCGCGGGTAGGCCAGTGCGGTGGAGATCGCGTTGGCTACGGTCGCGACCGCCGCGCCGTTGGGCCCCCGGCCTTGGCGCGCCGCCGACAGCAGCGCGTCGACCGCGCCCTTGGGATCGGGGCCCAGTACGCAGTTGGTCGCCGCGCACTGCGCGGCCCAGGCGTCCAGCGAAGCCTGCTCGCCCTTGACCCGCTGCTCCATCGCGGCTTCGGCGGCGATCCCCAGCGGCAGCGGGGAGTCGAGCACCAGCCGCGCGACCTTGTTGGGATGCGATCCGGCATAGGCGAGCGCCACCTGCGCTCCGTTTCCGACCCCCAGCAGTGCGAGCGCCGGCACGTCCCAGGTGCTGCGCAGTCGCTCGATGTCTTCGGCAGCGTGCGAGTTGGAGTAGGCCGAATCACCGGGAGCGATGGTGTCGGTACAGCTGGTGGTCGCGGTCTGCACGATCGCACCCAGGTTCGCCACGGGGTCGTCGCCGGACTGGAACTGCGCCTGATCGAGCATCTCCTGCCGGTCGAACAGGTCACGGCAGTCCAGCGCCCCGGACATGCCGATGCCGCGTCGGTCGACGGCCACTATCGGGTGGGTGTTGAGCACGTCGGCACCGGCTCGCGACAGCCACACCGGCAGCTGCACCGACGACGGCAGGTCCGTGCCGGTCGTCATCACCAGCGGACCGGCGTCCTCCGGGGTCTGCGGACCGCGGGCCCGCACCACACCGATGCTGACCGACCCGGACGCACCGTTGATCGGGTCGAGGTCGGCGTCGTAAGTTGCGCAGTCCAGGGTCACCCCGGGCACTGCGGGCACGGCGGCGTCACTGAACGCGCGTGATGTGCAGTCCCGCCAGGCCAAGTCGTTTTTCGGCGCCTCGACGGCCGGCGGACCTTCGGCGGCCTTGGTGGTTTCCGGCTCGCCCTGCGGGCCCGCGCCGGAGTCGGTGGCGAAGCGGGGATTGGCGGCCAGGCCCGGGGAACACGCCGCGACGAACGCCGCGACGGTTGCCAGGCTCAGGAGCCGGATCAGCTGACGACGCCGATGCATGTCGACCACAGTACTGATGCGCGGTTCAGCCGAGCCGGACGTAGCGGGTGCACAGCTAGCGCATCTGCTTGAAGACGCTGCGGTCACCGGACCCGCCGAGCCTCTGACTGGCATGAAGACGATTGCAGCACGCCGATAAGGTGCCCTGCATGGACGGGTCGGCCGCGGTGCAGCATCTGGTCGACCGCCACCCCGACGTCACACCGGATAAGTTGATCGCCCAGCTCGTCCCGCCGCCCACGTTCTCCGACGTGAGCTTCGGCACCTACCTCCCCGACCCTGCCGAGCCGTCGCAGGCCGCGGCCTTGCGGTCATGTGCGCGGTTCTGCGAACAGGCCGCGCAACGGCGGTCGGGGAAGAAGAAACTGTTCGGTCGCCGTGAGGTGTTGCCCGGCGTCGGGCTCTATCTCGACGGCGGTTTCGGTGTCGGTAAGACGCATCTGTTGGCCTCGTCGTACTACCGGCTGCCGGAGCCGAAGGCGTTCGCGACCTTCGGTGAGTTGACGCAACTGGCAAGCGTTTTCGGGTTCGCCGAGTGCATCGATTTGCTGGCCGACTACGTCGTGGTCTGCATCGACGAGTTCGAACTCGACGACCCGGGCAACACCACGCTGATCTCGCGGCTGCTGTCGCAACTGGTCGAACGTGGGGTGTCGATCGCGGCGACGTCAAACACGCTGCCCGAGCAACTGGGGGAGGGCCGGTTCGCCGCGCAGGATTTTCTGCGTGAGATCCACACTCTGGCAGCTATTTTCGAGACGGTGCGCATCGACGGGCCCGACTACCGCCACCGTGACCTCCCGCCCGCGCCGGAGCCGCTGAGCGACGCCGAGGTCAGCTCACGCGCCGCGCGGGCGTCCGGCGCGACGCTCGACGACTTCGACGCGCTGTGCGCACATCTGGCCACCATGCACCCGTCGCGCTACCTGACGCTGATCGAGGGTGTCACCGCGGTCTTTGTCACCGGCGTGCACACGATCGAGGACCAGAATGTTGCGCTGCGCCTGGTGTCGCTGACCGACCGGTTGTATGACGCGGGGACCGCGGTGGTGGCGTCGGGCGCCAAGCTGGACACCATCTTCAGCGAAGAGATGCTGGCCGGTGGATTTCGCAAGAAGTATCTGCGCGCGACGTCGCGGTTGCTTGCGCTCTCGCGGGAAGGCACATGGAGCGGACGATGAAAGTCTCGATCGGGCTGTAGCGCTATAACGCCCGCGCCATCACGTAGTCGTTCTCGACGGCCGCGCCCAACCGAAAGGTCTTGGTGCCGCTGACCGCGAAACCGTGCTTGGCGTAGAACCGCTGCGCGCGAAGGTTCTGCTGGTTGACGCCGAGCCAGACCACTCGCGCGCCGAGGTCGGCGGCCTTCTGCACCGCTGAGGTCATCAGCGCCCCCGCCGCGCCGGTGCCGTGGTGCTCGGGCAGCACGTAGATCTTCGAGACCTCGAGAGCCGGGCGCAGTTCGACGGCGCGCTGGACGTCTGGCTCGTCGGGCACACCGCGAATCAGCATGGCGTAGCCGGTGATCGACCCGTCGGCGTCGCGCGCGACGAGCACCACCCGATCGGGGTCGACGAGGTACTGACGGAAGCGGGCTTGCGACAGGTTCTCGTCGATGAACGCCGCGACGTCGCCCGGGGTCGCCGCCGGAGGGCAGGCGAGAGGAAAGGTACGGCCGGCGACGTCGGCGAGTTCGGCCACATCGGCCTCGACGGCCGCCGTGACGTCAATACCCAACGGCGACTACACGTTCCACTGAGCCAGGTGTTCGCCGGTGATCCTGTCGAGCAGCACCACGTTGGACACCAGGTCGCGGTAGCAGTCCCAGAACACCGCACCGCTGACCGTGGACCCGGCGGGTGCATTGTTCAGCGCGGGTTGCAGCGCGTCCGCAGCGTCGGTGTTGCGCGGTTCGTAGCTGTCGCCAGTGGCCGTCACGCCACGGAAGCTGTAGGTGATCGACTGGGCATACGGCGTCGGCACCTGGATGGAATGGACCGTCACCCAGGCCCGCCACACCTGCTGACGCGGAGGCCGCGGGGGATAGCCGAAGCCGGGCGGAATGGGGGACGGATCGACGCTGTGCACGGTGATGTCGGCGACCAAACCCTTGAACTTCACCTGCAACGTGTCGCCGAGCCTGCCGATCGGGGCGGTCACCGCCGATGCAGGCGCAGCGACTATCCCGGCGACCGTCGCCATCGCGGCGACGAGGAGCACGAACCAGCGACGCATCCCCGCATGATCGCACAAACTGAAACGTGTTACAGCCGCTTCCAGGTCAGGACGCCCCTTACGCGGCCTCGAGGCTCAACAGGGCCGCCTTCGCCTGCGGGCCGCCGACGTACCGTCCGGGCGATCCGTCGGAGCGTACGACGCGGTGGCATGGGATCACGACGGGCAGCGGATTGTGCGCGCATGCGGTTCCCACTGCCCGCACGGCGCGCGGGTTGCCGACGGCGGCGGCGACGTTCGCGTAGCTCTCGCGTCGCCCGTAGCCGATGTCGCGCAGGTGGTCGATGACGCTGCGCCGGAAGCCCGCGGCAAGTCGCAGGTCGACCGGCACCTCGAAGGCCGTGCGGCGCTTGGCGAAGTACTCGTCGAGTTGCCGTGCGACGGTGTCCAGCCGGTCGGGAGCCTTCAGGATGCGCGGGCTGACCACCTCCGCCAGCCGGGTGAGCACCCGGTCGTGGCCCTCGATGCCGAAGGCGACGCGCACTAATCCGACGGTGGTGGCGGCCAACAGCAGCGGGCCGACGGGGCTGTCGAACGTGCGGTACGCGACGTCGAGCACGTCGCCGTCGTCGGCGGCGTGTTCGAGCCGCCGGTGCAACCGCTCGAGCGTTTCGGCGTCGGGCTGCAGGTCGTCGAAGAGGTTGGCGGTCATCGGCTTTCGTCCTCATGGTAGATCTTGCGCAGGGTCTTGATGCCGTCGGCGGCGGCGCGGCGCGCGGCGTCGGGGGAGTTGCCGAGCAGGCCGGCGATCTCGGCGAACGGCAGGCCGGCGATGTGGTGGTAGGCGACGGCCTGGCGCTGTTTGGTGGGCAGGCGTGCCAGCGCGTCCCACAGGTCGGGGTCGCGGCCAGCCGGATCCGCACGCGGCGACGCCAGATCCGGCATCGACGCGGTGGGTGCGGGCCTGCGCGAGCGGGCCCGCCCCACGTCGACGGCGCGACGGTGGGCGATGGTGACGAGCCACGCCTCGACGTTGGCGTCGGCGGGTAACTGCGGGTAGGCGCGCAGCGCGGACAGGAACGTCTCGGACCAGGCGTCCTCGGCGTCGACGGGGCCGACGACCGCGCGGCACACCCGCAGCACGGTCGGTCCGTGCTGGGCCACCACCTCTTCGAACGGTCGCACTCTCACATCATGAAGACGTCGAGGGGCCCACCGGTGTGAGATCAGTCGGTGAAGACTTGCAGCGCGGAGAGGAGGTCGGTTGCGAAGCGGTCCTTGTCGACGCCGGCGCGGTGCAGAGGGCCGTCGTCGTTCTCGGCCTCCCACAGCGCGAGCAGGATGTGCTCGGTTCCGACGTAGTTGTGCCCCAATCGAAGTGC
Organism: Mycolicibacterium sp. ND9-15; assembly: GCF_035918395.1. Taxonomy (NCBI): domain Bacteria; kingdom Bacillati; phylum Actinomycetota; class Actinomycetes; order Mycobacteriales; family Mycobacteriaceae; genus Mycobacterium; species Mycobacterium jinjuense. The sequence continues at coordinate 399,396 of NZ_CP142362.1, read as the reverse complement.
TTGTCGAAACGTGAGTTCGAGCGTCTTCTTCGCGGCGCCGGCGAAGGGAATCAGCGCGGGAAGCTGACCGTCGCTCCGCTCCGGCAGTGACACGACCTTCGACGCGGCGTCGAAGTCCACACCCTGGGCGGCCAAAAGCTTGGCGGCCAGATTGTTGGAATCCTTGAACAACGCCAGCAGTAGGTGATCGGAGCTGATTTCACGGTTGCCGGCGGCGTGGGCGAGGTTCTGGGCTTCCACCACGACGTTGCGTGCGCGCGGGGTGAATCGGCCGAACCCCGCGTCGGGGTCGAGGAGATCGACACCGGCGGGTGTCTTGGCGACGAAGCGCTTCTGGGCGGCCTGCTTGGTGACGCCCATGCACTTGCCGATCTCGGTCCACGACGCCCCCGAGCGGCGGGCTTGGTCGACAAAGTGGCCGATGAGGTGGTCGGCGATCTCGCTGAGGGACTCGGCGGCCAGCACCGCGTCGGTGAGCTGGTCGAGGGGCTCGGAGTGCACGGTTTTGATGACGTCGATCAGGTCGTCGAGCCGGACCGGGTTGGCGATTTCGGCGGGCTTCGTCATGGCGTCAACCCTAGGTTGACCACCACGGGTGCGTCAACCGTTGGTTGACGGTCGCTGGTAGCCCCGTTTGACCGTGCGGTCGAGTAATGTGGACGACGAAACTGTCGCCGGCGGCGCGGAGCCGATCGCCGTCGGCGTCCTGCAGCATTCCGGTGGCGTCGATCGCGACGTGGCCTTGCGGGTCAGCCAGCACGGCGAAGATGTCGGATGGCGCGGCGATGGTGCGATGCACTTCGACGCGGTCGGTCATCAGCAAATCATGCCCTGGTTACGAAACCTGGGGAAAGCAGTTTTGGTCATTGCTGCCGGGGTACCCGGCGGATTGTTATGCGCCACCACGTCGATCCCGCCCGCGTCCGGTCCGCAGTGCTGCGCCGAGCGATCGCGTTCATCAACGAGAACGCGCACAGGGAAATAACACTCGGAGATATTGCCGATGCCGTCAATGTGACGCCGCGCTCCGTGCAGTATGCGTTTCGCCGACACCTCGGCATGACTCCGCTGGAGTATCTGCGACTGGTGAGGCTCGATTGCGCGCATCGCGAACTGCAAACTGCGGACCCCCGCAGCGACACCGTGATGGCGATCGCCGGTCGATGGGGATTCAGCCATGCGGGCCGATTCAGCGACGTTTACAAGCGCACCTTCGGGACCGCCCCGAGCGAGACGTTGCGCTCCTGAGCGCTTATCTCGGGAAGAAGCCCTCGCGCGTGAAGAAGCCGGGTTGCCATCCTCGCGCTCCTAGGCACAGCATGGGTCGGCCGTCGGGTGACTGCGCAGCGGCCTGCGGCTTGGGGCACGGCGAGCCGACTTCCTGCACGCCGAACAGTTCGTAGGCGGCGACCCAGAAGCCGGTGTACACGGGCGGCCATTGATTCTCGATCCAGCGGCACTGCAGGACTTCGCCGCCGGGACCGCGGCCGAAGGTGAACCGCTCCATGTTGGTGCATGGACCGGCGAGGTGGGCGTCGTAGTTCATGCCCGGGACGTCGGTGGCGTAGCGACCCGGAGCGTCGGGGTAGTCGGTGTCGTCAGCGGAGGCGAACGGAGCCGCGCAGACGGCGGCGCCGGCGATCGCAGCGGCGGCGAGCAGTTGGCGAATCATGTCTCACCCTCGTGTCGTCATGACCGGTCGTTCTTCGCAAATCGTAGTAGGTACGACGCGACGGCCGCGGACTTTCCCGTCACGCGGGGGCACGCGGATGCCGCACGCACGTCGACGGGGTCAATTCAGCTGTTGTCGAGAGATCGGTAATGGTGGAAATCCGCTACCGAAGTCCGGTCTGTCGTGGCGAGCAGCCCATCGAGCGGGCACTGCGCCGATCTCTTTGTGGCACAGCCTTTCTCGCCCGCATCTTTCTAGAGCTCGGTTGAGGTCAGCCAGCCCCGCCCGGTCGTCGTACACCCGCCGACCCTGCGCCCGCGCCAGGCGCAGGAAACAGCTCCATCGGTGGACAACATCGCGCCCTCATCCCGTGCGGCTCGTGCGAGCGGACCCATGACCGCGGTTGAAGCGCCTCTCGCAGAGGAGGCTGGTGTGAAGCATAGGTATCGGCGGCTGGGTTAAACCTTCGTGCGCTTCGGCTCAATCAGGCAGACTGAGCCGGTGGGAAATGACCACGTCAGGGCGCACATATCGAAAAAGCTCTCTGCGCTGCGACGGCACGGAGGCGTGACCCGATGAGTTGGGCGACCATGGTCTCGACCACTCTGGTGCGTTTCGCGAGTGTTGTGTCGACTGCCGCCGTCGCAATTTGGACGAAGCGCATCGACGCGAGAACCAAGCAACAAGAAAGAGACCACGCTTTGGTCTTGGACTTCGAGAAGCGGGCGGGAGAGGAGAAGAAGGCCGCACTGAAGTGCCTAATCTCTGCGACTCTCCACCTCAAGCGCGGAGCAGAACTACTCGTCGGTGCCGAGCAGAGCCTCAGCCAACGGCGGGCCGAGGCCATCAGGCAACTGTACGAATTCCGTATCCGCCTGGGTCTCGACGACGGCATAGCCGAGTTGATGATTTATGCCGCAGAACCGGTTCGCGACCTCACCGAATTATTGCTCGACGAATGGGACCGCCAGTTCCGCGATCACGGCTACTCGCTCGCACAGTTGGATGCGTGCAAGAGGCGACTAGTCCAGACGGCGGGCGACGTTCCGCCGACCGACGAAGAGGCGATTTATGCGGAGCGCAAGTGGTGTGAGCTCAAAGAAGAAGAAGGATCATGGCTCAAGAGACTCGGCGACGAGTCGGAGCTTGACGTCGAGGCGCTGGTGGCGCTGTGCCATCGCGTCTTGAAAGCCGCCCATAAGGATCTCCGTGGTGGCTACGGCGTAGAAACATGATTGAGGCCGTTGACGACTGATGTTGCTAGCGAACAACGCTTGAGACGTGGTGCGCGATACCGAGATAGAACCCGAATCGCCTGCTGTACAACACGATTGCATCCAGAAAATTGGGTAAGGGTAGCCGACATCGTCCGCCGAGGCTAGTAGTCACGGGCTTGTTGAATCTGACTCTTGATTTCCCTGTAGGCCTGGACTCGTGCCATCACTGCATCTGCAGCCGAGTCCGTTGGCGTGGTGTCTGGCGCGGCCTCAATCCCATAAAGCAAGCCGCTCAACTTTGCATGCAGTTCTGCGCGTTGTTCTGCAGTCCGCGCGTCCTTGCGCTCGTCGCTGAGTGATTTGTCGATGAGGCGCGCCTCCGTCGCGCACTTGCCGATTAGTTCAACTCGTTCGACAGCAGCCAGTTCCAGGTTGGCAACGGTGGTCTTCGCCTCGGCGAGGATTCTGCGATCATCCGGGCTGGGCTTGTCAAGAGCGGACAATTCGTCAGCAACTTTACGTAGAGCGTGTGCTTTCTGAAAGTTGTCCGTGATTTGTTGGATGTCGGCAGTGAAGTCGACATCACCGAGCCACCCGGTGCGCGCAGCTTCCGATGCGCCCACCTGTCTTACAGCAGCCATTGCAGATTCAACGAGCGCGGCGTTTTCTTTACCCAGTGCCCGGATGCGCTGTTGCTTTTTTTTACGGGCTTTCTCTTCGCGTTCCCGTTTCTCCGCGGCCGCACGGGCTGCACGCTCCGCGCGTGCTCGCTCCTCCGCTGCTGCGCGGCTCTTCTTGTATTCCGATGTCGCCCACGCGGTGAACCCGATCAGAATCGCACCCCCGGCGACAACGCCGAGCGCAATCCAGATCTCTTTCGGAATCAACGCGATGAGCACGATGACGAAAACGATCAGCCCAGCAATACCCTTGCCGACGTCGTCCGAACCTTTGCTACTCATGTTTCGCGTCTTCTGGTCGTCCAGGACCGCGCGTAGTTAAGCGCCACATGGCCATCGGAACAACGGCGGGGCGACGTTCGTCGATGTAGCCGCCTGAGCGGCGGGCAACACATGGTGGTGGCACAGATTTACAGGGTTGGTGTCGGGCCTGTCTGGCCAGGGACAGCTCGGTCATGGACAGTCCTCGGTGTCTATTCGAACCACACCGAAGTCGATCGCGGTGTCTTTGGTGATGGTCGATCCGGGCGGTGGTGTAGATGTACAGACCTGCCAATTCGCATCCATGATCTGGTTGCGGCCTTGACCTGTGAGGTCGGTAGACCCGGAGTAGAAGACCTCGTTATCTGTGAGGGATTGGATAGCGTCCTGGGCGTCCTGCAGGTTCCTGCCGATCAAGTTCGGCATCGTCCAGGATTGCGCTGCTGGGGCAACCGAGCCGTCAGGGACGGGCAAGCTGGGCGTCGGTGAGATTGCCGGTTCTGGTGCGTCGGCTACCGGACGTTCCGTTGTCACCGTGACTGTCTCATTGGTGGAGCCGGAGGGCTTGAGCACCCTGAAGCGATGATTCCTGCTGCGATCGCTGCGATCCACCCCTGTTTCCCCATGCGCGTCATATTAACGACGAGACCGACAAGATAACTCGAAGTGCTCGGCGATGGCCCCGGCAAAGGCTCCGGGCGCTGTGGCGGCGGCAATGACGGCGCGAATCATGAAGGGGCTGCGACTTGTAGTGGTTGGCTTTCCTGAAACCATGGGCAGACTCGCTAACAGATAGTCTGATCACAGGTTCCATTCCTGTGAAACCCGTCGGACAGCCGCGTACTCCGACGTCCCGTTGCTGACTTCACCGATGATGTGCATTGACATCAACGCCGACACGAGCCCGATGATGTTAGCCAGCGTTCCTCGCCGAGCACGGCGATCATCACAGAATGCGGTAGCGAACTGATCTTAGGGAAACACCTGATTCCTCAGGTCCGGTCTTTCCGTAGCGTCTGTACTGAGCCGACCGCTCCGGCGTGTTGACTGCGTATCGGTAATCGTGGGGGGTCGGAGTGCCGTCGGGGGCACTCCAACACTGTCTTGTGCCGGTACGGGCAGCGCGGGAAGCGGTGGCATCTCTGCGATGGCCACTACCAACTGAGGGAACCACTGTGCATCAACCAGACTCACCAATTTCGGCCTCGAGCGGGCGGTGGTGCCCCAAGCGGCCTAAGACCTCTGACGCGAAATGGTCTGTGCAGTGAGCGCGGGCTGGTTCCCCGATCCCGGCGGCCAGCCGGGGCAGCGCTATTACGACGGCCGGCGGTGGACTCAGCACTTTGTGCCCACGCCGCCACCGAGTGCGCCGGCACCGTCGGCGGTGGCGGTGGCGGTGTCTTCCGGCGGAGGAGCTAACCATGCACTGCACGCTGTGCTGACGTTGCTGACCTGTGGGCTGTGGCTGCCGATCTGGATTCTGGTCGCCCTCTTCAGTGGGTTGTCTGGATCGTCGGTCGCTGTCGGAGGTGGCCCCGGTGGTGTGAACGTGAGGACTCGGTCGCGGACTCCACTGATCGTGGCAGGCGTGATCCTCGGGCTGGTGTTGCTGGGCAACATCATCGAGCACCCATGGTTGCTCCTCGTGTTGGTTCCGATGGTCGGCGCCGGCGGATTCTTCTTCTGGAAATACAAGTCCGCGCAGGATCGAAAGGCTCAGGAACTTCGCGAGCAGTATCGCCGTGACGTTCTCGCCAACCGCGCCGACTATGAGGACAAGCTCTTCGCCGAGGGTGACCCGCGGGGCATCTACGGTCGGTACCCGCCGCCGAATTACGGGGCGAACTTGTGACGCGATACAGGTCTTCCATCCGCGTCGTGGCGGCGCCAGCCGGTCTCGCAGCCGCGGCGCACGCCGATTCCAAAGTGCCGTATCGGCGAGCAGCAGCGAATCGACAAAAAGGTCACGCTGTGGCGGTGAGATGGATCAGACCCTACCCAGAGCGAAATCTCGAGCCTGTTGTCGTCGATGGTCGACTACTACACGATGGGGTGCAGCAGAAGAATTTGGGAACCGGGTCAATTCAACTGCTCGGATCATTCAAAGCGGAGCAGCAGATGACCTATCGACTGTATGAGGCGGTGCCGTACTTGCGTCCGTATGCAGCGTTCGCAGATTGCACTGACTTCGAAACCCTGAGGCTTTGGGCCGTAAAGAACAACGAGTGGAAAGGCCAACGCGCGAACGCGGTGATCGTGTCCGATGAAGGTCGCTTCTGGTATGTCGCTCGGAATGGCTCTTGTCGAGAAGTCAGCAGTGTGCGCGGGCGTGCCAACAAACCGTCTCAAGTCGAACGGCTGACGGGTCGGTTGGAGGATCGACCTGGCTACGGCAATGACGACGCCGCGAGCCTCGGCTACAGCCTGCCCCCGGCTGCGAGGTGGGAACACAAGACGATTCACGTGCCCCCGGACACCGAAGGCGGTCTGCCGCCGTCGCCAGCGGGCAGCTAACGGCGCGATGGGCGAAACCGGGCCGGCAGGCGGCTTGGAACAAGGGATCGCTAGACAGTCGGGGTTGAGGCGTTCGGTCTCGGCGGCGAATCGCCGGAACCTCGGCTTGGGTGTACGTGCGCTCAGTCGTGCATGGGGTTGTCGTCATGGCGAAACCTCTCGGGTTTTGCCACCGTGAGGTCCAATCTAGGTTCGCGAACCGTTCACGAATATCCGCAGGCAGAACGTGGTGCGCGATACTGGGATTGAACCAGTGACCTCTTCCGTGTCAGGGAAGCGCTCTCCCGCTGAGCTAATCGCGCCAGAAACCTCGTTGGAGGTGGAGACGGGAATCGAACCCGTGTGCACGGCTTTGCAGGCCGTTGCCTCACCACTCGGCCACTCCACCGCTGGGGTTGATGCCACTGCACCTTCGAGCGGATGACGGGATTCGAACCCGCGACCCTCACCTTGGCAAGGTGATGCGCTACCAACTGCGCTACATCCGCGCGCCACGAACGACTCGTCGCTCGTCGCGAAGGACGACGATAGTCCACCAAAGTGTAGCTGCACAAATCTCGACGTTCCCCGGTGCGTCTCTGCCCGTTCACATCTCGAAACGGCTGGTACGGCCCGCGGGAGAGGAAGAACCGGGGCCTGCGTCGTCCCCCCGGCAGGCGGCCCGGCTTCGCGCAGCCGGCGAGTATCGCCGCCCATCGGCGAAGATCAGCCATCGGGGCTTAGCCCGTGACCTCGCGCGGCCACTTCGAAACCAGGCAGTCCGCCGCTGCTTATCCCGTCGAGCGGATTCGGGCCGTAGCCCCTCATCGTGCTAGTCTTCGACGTCGTTCGGCCATTCGGTCGACTCTCCGGTCTCGTAGCTCAGTGGGAGAGCGTCCGCCTCACACGCGGAAGGTCGCTGGTTCGAACCCAGCCGGGACCACATCTCCGTCGGCAGGCGCCGCGACGCCCTGTCTTCATAGACTCGCCACTATGACTTTCATGATCGGTCCAACATGTGCCGGTGGCCATGCCTGATACGAACCAGCCCGTGGTGATCCTTCCGGAAACTGAATGCTGGCGGCTCTTGGGCACGGTGTCGTTGGGTCGACTGGTCACCAGTGTCGACGACAACCCCGAGATCTTTCCCGTCAACTTCGCCGTTCAGCGCCGCACGCTGCTGTTCCGCACCGCCGAGGGCACCAAGTTGGTCAGCACGGCCATCAACCGCGACGTGGTGTTCGAAGCCGATGAATACACCACCGCCGAGGGCTGGAGCGTGATCGTCCGCGGCGTGGCCCGGTCGGTGCGCGATGACGACGACGTCGCGGAGGCCGAACGGGCGCAACTGCTGTCCTGGCCCGAAACGGTCAAACAACACTATGTCCGCGTGCTTGCGAGAAAGGTCACCGGCCGCCGCTTCCGGTTTGGGCCGGCGGACCCGGACCCGCGCAGCTAACGCATGCGAGTCACGCTTGGCGCGCGACGATCACCGGCATCCGGACGGACTGGAGCACCGCAGCGCTGACCGAACCGAGCAGCATGCCCGCGAAGCCGCCGCGTCCGCGGCTGCCCACGATTACCAGCTGTGCTTCCTCGGAATGTTCGATGAGCTGGCGGGCCGGCTGATCGCAGACCACGAGGCGGTAAACCTGCACATCGGGATAGCGCTCCTGCCACCCTGCCAGGCGCTCGGCCAGCAACGCATCCTCGGACGACTTCATCGTCGACCAGTCCATGCCGGGGTAGTCGAGGACGCCGGCATCGCTCCATGCGTGCAGGGCAACGAGGTCCACCTGACGCAGCGAGGCCTGCTCGAACGCGATTGCCGTCGCCAGCTCAGATGCAGGGCTGCCGTCGATTCCCACCAGAACGGGTGCCTTGGCGGGGTGCGGCATCAGTGGATCTTCGTCGTGGATGACCGCCACAGGGCAATGCGCGTGGTGAACGAGCCCGGCGCTGACGGAGCCGAGCACACTGCCCAGCGCCCCCTGCCCCCGACTTCCGACCACGACCATGTCGGCGTTCCGCGAAAGCTCTACGAGCGTCGGAACCGTTGCCGCATAATGGATCTCGGTCTGCGTCTGTGGCCGCTCGGCCCCAGTGGTGGCCCGCCTCGCGACCTGAGCGGCGTCGTCGAGGAACGACTGTCCCCGCTCCTGCTGCCATTTCCCGAAGTCGCCGGGCAGCGGCGACGCAGACCAGGTGGCCACCACCGGGTTGGCGACGTGGACCAGTATCAGCGGGCGGTTTCGCAGTGCGGCATCGCGTGCGGCCCAGTCGACGGCGACCTTGGACGCCGGCGACCCGTCGACCCCGACCACGATGCCCCGGTCTTGTGCGTTGGTGGACATGACTTGAACGCTAGATCAAAGACCGAGGGACCGTTGCGCGTCCTTCAGCGTCTGAGCGGACGTCCGCAGTCCCTCCAGTTCGTCGGTCGACAGCGCCAACTCCAGAATCCGTTGTGCACCCTCGGCTGAGACGACCGTCGGCAGTGACAGCGCCACATCGCTGATGCCGTGCGCGCCGTCCTGCACCGTCGAGACGGGTAAGACGCGGCGTTGATCCTGCAGGATCGCTTCGATAATGCGTGCTGTTGCCAACCCGATCGCGAGGTTCGTCGCGCCCTTGCCGGAGATGATCTCGTAGGCGGCGTTCACCACGTTCGTCCCGATCTCGTCCCGGACCTGCGCGCGGAAAACCGGGACGCCATCGATGCGGAAGTCCGCTGCCCGGACGCCCCCGATCGAAACCGCAGACCACAGCGGAATCTCGGAGTCACCGCGCTCGCCGACGATGAACGCGTGCACATTGCCCACCGCCACCCGCGCTCGTTCCGCGATCATGAAGCGAAACCTGCTGGAGTCCAGAAGCGTTCCCGAGCCGATTATCCGACCGGGCGCGGGTTGGACCGCCTTGACCGCGGCATAGGTGACGACGTCGACCGGATTGGTCACGAAAATGATTACGGCGTCCGGCGAGTGTTCGAGCAACCTTGGCGTGAGTGTGTGCGCCATCGCCACATTGGTGGCGGCCAGGTCGAGTCGGCTCTGGCCGGGATGCTGCTTCGCGCCCGCAGTGACGATCACTATCGCGGAGTGCGCCGTCACCGCGATGTCGTCTGAACCGACGATCGCGCAATGCGGGACGAACTGGCTTCCATGTGTCAGGTCGAGTACCTCGGCCCGGACCTTGGCCGCATTCGTGTCGTGAAGCGCAAGCGCTCCGGCCGAGCCTCGGATCAGGCAGGCGTAGGCGATCGCAGTGCCCACGGAACCGACGCCCACCACCGATATCTTCTTGTGCGGTCGCCGGTCGCCGGATTCGGTCATCGCCCCGATGGTGACACCGCCCGCCGTGGCGCACACGTCCGTACTGCGAAGGTCACGCCGGAGAGCTAGCGGCGCCGGCGCCAGGCGATGATCCCGAGCACGGCCAACACCGCGATGACCGCCGCGACCGGAACCGTCCGCTTCGGGTTGTCGGTGGCCGTGTGCCGGAGCGTGTCCGCTCTCTCGGCGACGCGCTCTTTCGTCTCGCTCGCCTTTTCCTTGGCGCGCGCCTTCACATCCATCTTGGCCTGCAGCGCTTCGACCGTCTCGCCGAGTTCGTGGCGGGTCTGCTCGATATCCGCCTCGATGTCGTTAATACCCGCATCGGGGCCTGGTTCGGGGCGGGAATTCGGCGCGGTCATGAGCGGGTGTCCTTCAGCTCTTGGATGTCGGCTTTCACCGTCTCGACGGTCTTGGGGGCCGCGGGAGTGACCTCACGCGCCTGTCTGCGTCCGACAAGCGCCGCGATACCCGCGACGAGGAACAGCACCGCGGCGACGATCAGCGCCGCGGCCCAAACCTCCAGTACGAGGGACAGCGCCGCCACCGCCGCCGCGATCAGCGTCGCCGCGCCGAAGAAAGCCAACAGGCCTGCAATGCTGAACAAGCCCGCACCGATACCGGCATGCTTGGCCGATTCTTGAAATTCTTTTTGCGCCAACCGCATCTCGTCGCGAATCAGCCGCGACGTCTGCGTCGACAACTGACCCATCAATTCGCCGATCGACGCGTCCGGGGTAGGCCTCGATTCCACCGTCATCACACACCAACCTCTGACTTGTCTTGACCTGTCCGACAGTGATGCCCATGGTCATCGACCGCGAAACCCGAATGACGATCGTGATCTTGGTGACGCGGCGAGGCACCGCGTAATCGCAGGTGAACGTGATATCGAGCCCGCCGCTGAGGACGTATGCGGCTCTACCATGCCGAACCGGTCACCGTTTGGAAACGGTGCGGTGCGGCGTGGGGCGTCCATGGCGATCGGCTGCTGATATTAACGCGGTCGCTTAACTGCGACTCGGTACGGCATGCAGATCTGCAGCCCCGGTTTGAACGGAAAGTTGTGAGTGCGAGTGGAGGGATCAACGTCGATGACGACCTTTAGACGAGTCAACATCGCGGCAGCTGTGGGTGCTGGACTGTGTGGGGTAGCCATTGCGTTGAGTCCGGCCGCGTCGGCCGGAGGCTATGAGTGTGTCCCTTCGGCGACCGGGGAGGCTCCCGCGGGAGTACCGGCTGGTGCGGTGTGCGCTCCGGTCAACGAGATGGCCGGCATACCGATGGCACTGCCCGGCCCGCCGCCGATCGCACCGCCCCTGGTGCCGCCGGTGGTGCCGCCGCCCCTGGTGCCGCCGCCCTTGGTACCCCCGATGGTGCCGCCGCCCCTGGTGCCCCCGATAGCACCGCCGCCTGTCGTCCCGCCGGTGGCGGGTGCTCCGATTGTGGGCGGCGCCCCGGCCGTCGTCGGCGCTCCGCTCACCGAGATGGGCGGGTTGGCCGGTAAGGGGGACAAGGTCGGACCACCGGCGCCAGGAGCGCCTGTGCCGGGCCAACCCACTGCGCCCGGTCCGGTGACGTGACGGTGCACTGAACGAGTCCCTCCGGGTTGGCCCGGCGGCGAGCGCAACTCGTCGCCGGGCCAAATCCGTTCAGCGGCAATGTATTCAACGTCCGTCGTGGCCGAAACGTGACGGAGACTTGATCGAATTGCCTACGGGCTCTATGGCTTAACTTGCTGGAGCTCCCATAGCATGGTTGACATCGTTGTAATTCCAAGGGAGGCACAAGATTGCGTGCCATTGTCAGGTGTGTTCTATCCGCGGTCGTCGTCGCCACCAGTGTGGTGGCCGGGCCGGCTGTAGAAGGCAGGGCAGCCGTTAACCAGTGGGTGAGAAACGCCATCGCCTCCATACAGCCGGCGCAAGGCCAGGTCGTCGGAGTCGCGCACCCCGTCGTCGTGTCGTTCAAGGAGTCCGTCGCCGACAAGCGGGCCGCCGAGCGGCTCCTCGACATCACCTCGAATCCCGCCATGACCGGCAAGTTCGAGTGGCTCGACAGCGAGACCGTGCAGTGGGTTCCCGACCGGTTCTGGCCGGCGCACAGCACAATCGCTCTGTCCGTCGGCGGGATGAAGACGAACATCGCGACGGGCTCCGCGGTAGTCGCTGTCGCCAACATCGCGGAACACACGTTCACCGTGACCATCGACGGAGTTGAGGCTGGTCCGCCCCCGATCCTCCCCGCGCCACACCACCGTCCTCACTTCGGCAAACCCGGGGTTTTCCCGTCTTCGATGGGCAGGCCCGAATATCCGACGCCTGTGGGTACCTTCCCCGTTTTGGCCAAAGAGCGTGACGTGCTGATGGATTCGAGCAGCGTCGGCATCCCCGTCGGCGCGGACGACGGTTACCTGCTGGACGTGGAATGGGCCGTCCGGCTCACCACGCGTGGCATCTTCGTGCATTCAGCGCCGTGGGCGATCAATGCGCTCGGCCACGAGAACGTCAGCCACGGCTGCATCAACCTCAGCCCCGAAGACGCCGAGTGGTATTTCAACACGGTCAAGGTCGGGGACCCGGTTCTCGTACAGGAGAACAGCGTGGAGGTACCGCGACCGAGGGTGGAACCGGCGAACCCCGAGGTTCCGCGAGTGATCGCCCGCTGACGCCTCAGCCCTTGGACTTCTGGACGAACTCCGTCGCGACCTTGATCAGCGGCACATTGGAATCCTGAGATAGCTTGCGCAGCAGATCGAAAGCCTGAACTGCGTCGACGCCATAGCGTTCCATGATCATGCCCTTCGCCTGGCCGATGATGTCGCGGCTGGCCAACGCTTGCCTGAACTGTTGGTCGCGCCGCGCCGCATTCCACGCCACCGATGAATGGGCCGCGAAAACCAGTCCGATGCTCCGCGATTCGTCCCCGAACACGTCGGGTTTCTCCGAATAGACGTTGAGCGCGCCCATCGTTTCGCCCTCGATGAACAACTGAAATGCCATGATCGACCGAATCGGCGTCTCGGCGAGTGCGTCTCGGCGGTAGCCGGGAAAGCGATCGTCAATTTCGAGGTCGGCAACGTAGACGACTTTCTTGTCCCATGCCGCTGTCAGGCACGGGCCCTCCCGGTGCCGCTGCTGGATCTTGTCCAACAGCATCGGATACAAATGCGTCGCGGCGGGGGTCTCGACGGTCTTGGACTTGCGGATGATGGTGATGCCGGCGTACTGCGCACCAGGAATCTCGACGGCTGCATGTTCGGCCAGCTCCGCGATCACTGTTTCCGCGTCTGGTCGGTTGTAGAGCCCGCGCACCAATTCAGCGATGCGCAGATGGGTGTCCTCGCGCTCGTCGGGTTCGTTCGCCATCACCATCTGAAATCCTTCTCCAACTCGTCCCAGGCTACGCGGACGAGCCGGTAATCGATCTAGCGGTCGGTCATAATTATCGGCGACGCAAACAACGCTGACTGCAGTTTTCGGAGCTTTGCCGCCGAGGACAGCGCCCTACAGCGCCCGCAGATACCGCTCGGTGACGACGCGCTGAACCAGTGAGGCCACCGGGGAGCCCAGGCGACTCCACCAGGTCGCGTGCCGGCTGAACGCCCTCACCACAGCAGACACCTGCCCCGACGCCGGGTCGTAGCGCACCAGGAACAGCTCTTCACCCGACTCCGCGTGGCCCGGCAGGGTGCCGTAGGCGAACCCGCGGGCATTGTCTTCGGCCACGACGTAGACCACTCGGCACGGCGCCCCGATCGGACCGAGGTGCACGATCACCTCGGCCCCCACCTCCGCAGTTTCCGTCGTCGCCTCGACACGGACCCCGGCGCCGCGCAGCATGCCCCATCGCATGCCGGCCGCGGCGGCATCCTCGAAGCGGCCCCGACTGTGGCCGATGACTGCCGATTTGTGCACATGGTGGTAGCCGGACGGCAGCACACCGGCGGTGGCGCCCACCTCCGGATAGGTCAGCGGTAGCGCGGCGAGGTTGCTCAGCTGCACCCGGCCACCTTCCCATCCACGGCGTACGGTCGGTGCCGTGACCTCCCGTTGGCCGCATCGGAGCGGTAACTGCAGCGGACCGCCGCCGACCGTCGCGCCCCGCCACACTCGGTGTCGGCGAGGCGCTGCGCAAAGCCGGAGCCACCGGCGGCCGAACTAGGCAATACGGTGGACGGGTGAGTGCGGAGGGCAGGAGGGAGGCGACCCGGGAGATCACCGGGGCGCAGTCAGTCGCTGCGGAACCCGGTGGTGGGTTCAACCCGCCGGTCCCCACCGAGCGTGGGGGACCCGACTACGGACGCTTCATCGACGCGGTCCGTACGTTGCAGGACCACGCCCGCGCGGCCGACGCCCCCGACGAGGTGATCACTCAGGCGGCGGACCAAATCGAGAAGGTTTCCCAGCTCCTCGCCCCGTACTACGCAGATGAGTGGTCCTCCCCCTCGGGGCGGCGAATGGACTTGCCCGGCCGCGGCAACATCCTGTCCATCCCCCTCGACCTGCATGTCACCGGGGACCAGCACATCCGCGGCACAGCCGAGTTTCGCCGCTTCCACCTCGGCCGCAACGGCGCGGCCCACGGCGGCAGTGTTGCGCAACTGTTCGACGCGCTGCTGGGCTTCACCGCGTTCAAGCTCAGCGGTAGCAGGGCTCAGCGCACCGCGTTCCTGCACGTCGACTACCGCAAGATCGCGCGCGTCGAGAAGCAGTTCCAGGTGGCCGCGGGCATCGACCGGATCGAGGGCCGCAAGATCTTCGTCTCCGGCCGGCTGCTCGACGCCGACGCGGTGCTCGCCGAGGCGCACGCGTTGTTCGTCAAGCTCAAGCCGGGTCAGCCGTGAAGGCCGCCGACGTCAAGCTGCGCCTCGGGCGATGGCGCGATCGGGTGCGCGAGCGTCGCACCACGAACTTCACCTACCGCATGGCCGTCGGCGTCGTCGGTGCCGCGGTGCTCGGCCTGGGCATTGTGGCCATCCCGTACCCGGGCCCGGGCTGGGCGATCGTATTCGTCGGGCTCGCCATCCTGGCCACCGAGTTCGACTGGGCGCGACGATTGCTCAAGTACGCCCGGAAACGCTACGACGAGGTGATGGCGTGGTTTCACCGACAGCACGGCGCGATACAGATTTTGGGCGGAGTGTTCACCGCACTGGTGGTCTTCGCCACCTTGTGGCTGCTCGGCGCGGTCGGCTTCTTCTCCGAACTCGTCGGGCTGGACCACAAGCTGCTGAAGAGCCCTGTTGGCATCGGGTCCTGACTACCGGCACGGATAGCATGGTCGCGTCCTCGAATCTGTTGACGACGAAACTGGAGAGTCACCGATGAGCGCCGCGACAAACCGCACCCCAGCAGCCCTGATCCGGGTCGCTGCCGGGACCACCGCGGGTGAGGCGGTGCGAGAGGCCGGCCTGCCGAGCCGGGGCGCTCCGGATGCGATTGTCGTCGTCCGGGACGCCGAGGGGCGGTTACGCGACCTGTCGTGGGCGCCCGGCACCGATGTCGAGGTGACTCCGGTGGCCGCGGACACCGACGACGGCCGCAGCGTCATTCGGCACTCCACCGCACACGTACTGGCGCAGGCCGTGCAGGACATGTTCCCGGAGGCCAAGCTCGGCATCGGCCCGCCGATCGCCGACGGGTTCTACTACGACTTCGACGTAGAGCGCGCGTTCACGCCCGAGGATCTGGCGGCGCTGGAGAAGCGCATGCGCCAGATCGTCAAGGAAGGCCAGCTGTTCTCCCGGCGCGTCTACGAATCCAAAGACCAAGCGCGCGAAGAGCTCGCCGACGAGCCTTACAAACTCGAACTGGTGGACGACAAGTCCGGCGACCCCGACGTCATGGAAGTCGCCCCCCCTGGCTCTGATGACGAGCTGACCGCCTACGACAACCTCAATCCCCGCACCCGCGAACGGGAATGGGGCGACCTGTGCCGCGGACCGCACATCCCGACGACCAAGTACATCCCGGCGTTCAAACTCACCCGCAGCTCGGCCGCCTACTGGCGCGGCAATCAGGACAACGCGAGCCTGCAGCGCATCTACGGCACGGCGTGGGAGTCGCAAGAAGCCCTTGACAAGCACCTCGAGTTCATCGAGGAGGCGCAGCGGCGTGACCACCGCAGGCTCGGCGCCGAGCTCGACCTGTTCAGCTTTCCCGACGAATTAGGTTCGGGCTTACCGGTTTTCCACCCCAAAGGTGGTGTGGTGCGCTTGGAGTTGGAGAACTACTCGCGGCGCAAGCATCTGGAGGCGGGATACGAATTCGTCAACACCCCGCACATCACCAAAGAGCAGCTGTACATCACCTCGGGTCACCTGGAGTGGTATGCCGACGGCATGTTCCCCCCCATGCACATCGACGCCGAGTTCGGTCCGGACGGCGAGGTGCGCAAGCCTGGGCAGGACTACTACCTCAAGCCGATGAACTGCCCGATGCACCATCTGATCTTCCGGTCACGGGGACGGTCGTATCGCGAATTGCCGTTGCGGCTCTTCGAGTTCGGTTCGGTATACCGCTACGAGAAGTCCGGCGTGGTGCACGGCCTGACCCGGGTGCGGGGCATGACCCAGGACGATGCCCACATCTACACCACCCGCGAGCAGATGCGCGACGAGTTGGCCTCGCTTCTGCGCTTCGTGCTGGAGCTGCTCGCTGATTACGGTCTCGACGACTACTACCTGGAGTTGTCCACGAAGAACCCGGAGAAGTACGTCGGCGACGACGACGACTGGGAGCAGGCCACCGAGACGTTGCGGGAGGTCGCCGAGGCCTCCGGTCTTGACCTGGTGCCCGACCCGGGCGGCGCGGCCTTCTACGGTCCGAAGATCTCGGTGCAGGTCAAGGATGCGCTGGGGCGCAGCTGGCAGATGTCGACCATCCAGTTGGACTTCAACATGCCGGACCGGTTCGAGCTGGAGTACACCGCCGCCGACGGCAGCCGGCAGCGTCCGGTGCTGATCCACCGCGCATTGTTCGGTTCGATCGAGCGGTTCTTCGGGGTGCTCACCGAGCACTACGCCGGTGCGTTCCCGGCCTGGCTCGCGCCGGTGCAGGTGGTCGGCATCCCGGTCGCCGACGACCACGTTCCCTATCTCAACGGCCTTGCGGCGCAGCTGCAGATGAAGGGCATCCGAGCCGACGTGGACGCCGGCGACGACCGGATGGCCAAGAAGATCGTCAACCACACCAACCAGAAAGTGCCGTTCATGTTGGTGGCGGGGGACCGCGACGTGGAGGCCGAGGCCGTGAGCTTCCGTTTCGGTGACCGCACTCAGATCAACGGCGTCCCACGCGATAAGGCGGTCGCCGCGATCGCCGAGTGGATCGCAAGCCGGAAAAACGCCGCTCCCACAGCGGAACTGCTCGAGGTGGACACGGCGAAGTGAGCCCCGAAGAGCAGAGACGCGAAGAGCAGACGATAATCGACCGCGGCGTCGGTGAGCCTGACCATCTGCAACGGTTGTGGACGCCGCACCGGATGAGCTACATTGCCGAGGCGCCGATGAAGGGCGGTTCGGCGGGATCGGGCAAGTCTCTGCAGCCGTTCACCGACATCCCCATGATGTCGGACGAGGAGGGACTCGTCGTCGCGCGTGGCGAGTCGGTCTACATCGTGCTCAACCTGTACCCGTACAACCCGGGCCACTCGATGGTGGTGCCCTATCGGCGGGTGGCCGAGCTGGAGGATCTCACCCCGGACGAGAGCCTCGAGCTGATCTCGTTCACGCAGAAGCTGATTCGGGTGATCAAGTCGGTGTCCCGGCCGCACGGCTTCAACGTCGGGCTCAACCTCGGCCAATCGGCGGGCGGCTCGCTGGCTGATCATCTGCACATGCACGTGGTGCCGCGCTGGAGCGGCGATGCCAACTTCATCACGATCATCGGCGGCTCGAAAGCGGTGCCGCAGTTGCTGGGTGAAACCCGTGAACTCCTTGCCAAGGAATGGGCGAGGCAGCAGTGAGCAACTTCTATCTGATGACCCGCGCGGCGTACGAAAAGCTCAGCACGCCGGTCGCCAAGGCTGCGCTTCGGGTGGGTTTCACACCCGACAGCATCACCATCCTGGGCACCGCCGGCTCCGTGTTGGGCGCGCTGACGCTGTATCCGATCGGTCAGTTGTGGTGGGGCTCGGTGGCCGTGTGGCTCTTCGTGCTCGCCGACATGCTCGACGGCGCGATGGCCCGTCAACGCGGCGGCGGCACCCGGTTCGGCGCCGTGCTGGACGCCACCTGCGACCGGATCAGCGACGGCGCCATCTTCTGCGGGCTGCTGTGGTGGGCCGCGTTCGGGCTGCGCAGCACGTCGTTGGTGGTCGCAACCGCGATCTGCTTGGTGACCTCGCAGGTGATCTCGTACATCAAGGCCCGCGCCGAAGCCAGTGGGCTGTCCGCGGAGGGCGGCTTGATCGAGCGTCCGGAGCGGCTGATCATCGTGCTGCTCGGGGCCGGGTTGTCGGGATTGTTCGGGGTGGAGTTGTTGCTGCACTTCGCGATGTGGGTGCTCGCGTTGACCAGCCTGGTCACGCTGGGCCAGCGGGTGCACAGTGTGCGTACCTCGCCGGGGGCGATGGACCGCATCGCCAAGCCCGGCGCCACCGACTCCGGTAAAGAGAAACCGGAGGCGTGGGGGAACCACCCGCCCGGAGGGCAGGGGGACGAGCCGTGACGACCACGCCCTCGGGGCCGACGGCCAGTGCCCATCCAGTGGGTGGCCGCTTGGCCGACTGGGGGTACGCCGCCGGATGGCGGGTCGTCCGTGCGATGCCGGAGTTCCTCGCGCGCAACGCGTTCGACGCCGGAGCGCACTATGCGGCGCGTGGCGGCGGACCGGAACAGCTGCGCAAGAACCTGGCTCGTGTCGTCGGCATCGCACCCGAACAGGTGCCCGACGGCTTGATTCGCGCATCGCTCGCCTCCTACGCCCGGTACTGGCGGGAGGCATTCCGGCTGCCGACGATGGACCACGAGGCGATCGGCCGTGAGCTCGTCGTGGACGACATCGATCGGCTATGGGCCGCGCTGGACGCGGGTCGCGGCGCCGTCTTGTCGCTGCCGCACAGCGGTAACTGGGATATGGCGGGGGTCTGGCTCGCGCAGAACTACGGCACATTCACCACGGTGGCCGAGCGGCTCAAGCCCGAGTCGCTGTACAACCGGTTCGTCGCCTACCGGGAAGGCCTCGGCTTCGAGGTCGTTCCGCTGAGCGGCGGTGACCGGCCGCCTTTCGAGGTGCTCGCCGAGCGGTTGCGGGGCAACCGGCCAGTGTGCCTGATGGCGGATCGGGACCTGAGCCGCAACGGAGTTCAGGTCGATTTCTTCGGCGAAGCCACCCGCATGCCGGCGGGTTCGGCCAAACTCGCGATCGAGACCGGGGCGGCGTTGTTTCCGGTGCACTGCTGGTTTGAAGGCGACGGTTGGGGCATGCGGGTGTATCCCGAGGTCGACACGTCCTCCGGTGACGTCACCGTCATCACCCAGTCGTTGGCGGACCGGTTCGCCCGCAACATCGCCGCGTACCCCGCCGACTGGCACATGATGCAACCGCAGTGGCTGGCCGACCTGCCCGCGGAGCGGCGCGCGAAGCTGGAGGCGGGCTAGTGCGCATCGGCATGGTCTGCCCGTACTCGTTCGACGTGCCCGGCGGCGTGCAGTCGCACGTTCTGCAATTGGCCCAGGTGATGCACGATCGCGGCCACGACGTCAGCGTGCTCGCGCCGTCGTCGCCGGGTACGGAGTTGCCCGACTACGTGGTCTCCGGCGGTAGGGCCGTGCCGATCCCGTACAACGGGTCCGTCGCGCGTCTGCGATTCGGGCCCGCCACGCACCGCATGGTCAAGCGGTGGCTGGCCGACGGCGACTTCGACGTGCTGCACCTGCACGAGCCCAACGCGCCGAGCCTGTCGATGCTGGCGCTCAACGTCGCCGAGGGCCCGATCGTGGCGACGTTTCACACATCGACGACAAAGTCGTTGACGCTCACCGTGTTCGAGCCGATCCTGCGGCCGATGCACGAGAAGATCGTCGGCCGGATCGCGGTCTCGGACCTGGCGCGGCGCTGGCAGATGGAGGCGTTGGGCAGCGACGCCGTCGAGATCCCCAACGGCGTCGATGTGGGCGCGTTTGCGTCCGCGCCGCTTCTCGAGGGCTATCCCCGCGCGGGTAAGACGGTGCTGTTCCTGGGTCGTTTCGACGAGCCGCGCAAGGGCATGGCCGTGCTGCTGCGTGCGTTGCCGAAGTTGGTCGAGCGGTTCGGTGACATCGAGATACTCATCGTCGGCCGCGGTGACGAGGACGAACTGCGTAAGGACGCCGGTGAACTCGCCGCGCGTCTGCGCTTCCTGGGTCAGGTCGACGACGCAGAGAAGGCCTCGGCGATGCGCAGCGCCGACGTGTACTGCGCGCCGCACACCGGCGGTGAGAGTTTCGGCATCGTCCTCGTCGAGGCGATGGCGGCCGGCACTGCGGTGGTGGCCAGCGACCTCGACGCGTTCCGGCGGGTACTCGCAGACGGTGTGGCCGGACGCCTGGTCCCCGTCGACGATGCGCCGGCACTGGCCGACGGGCTGATCGAAATGCTCGAGAACGACGCGGTGCGCGAGCGCTACATCGCGGCAGCGACCGACGCGGTCCGGCGCTACGACTGGTCGGTGGTGGCGCGCCAGATCATGCGGGTGTACGAGACCGTCTCGGGCGCGGGGATCAAGGTGACGGTGGCCGGTGGTGACGGCAGCGGCCGGGCCAAGCCCGCCAGAGCGAGGGCAGGGAAGGCGACCGGAGGCGTCCGGTGATCACCTGGATCGTGGTGATCACGCTGGCGCTACTTGTCGTGGTTCTTCTGGCGATCGGTGCGTGGGCGTTGCAGATGGCCAACCGGCTGGACCGGCTGCATGTGCGTTACGACCTGTCGTGGCAAGCGCTCGACGGCGCGTTGGCTCGCCGCGCTGTGGTCGCCCGCGCGGTCGCCGTCGACGCCTACGGTGGCGGCCCGGAGGGCAGGCGGCTGGCGGCGCTGGCCGACGCAGCCGAGCGGTCGGCGCGGCCAGCGCGCGAGGCCGCCGAGAACGACTTGTCCGCCGCGCTGACCATGGTCGACCCGGCGTCGCTGCCACCGGCTTTGGTCACCGAACTCGCCGACGCCGAAGCGCGGGTGGTGCTGGCCCGCCGCTTCCACAACGACGCGGTGCGAGACACCCTTGCGCTTCGCGAACGACCGGTGGTGCGCATCCTGCGGCTCGGCGGAACCGCCGCGCTACCAACCTATTTCGAGATTGTCGAGCGACCGGAGGCGGCACCGGGGGTCAGCCGCCGGTGAGCTGGCGCACGTCGGCGCGAGTGGTTCTGCTCGACGAGACCGGTGCGGTGCTGTTGCTTCGCGGCTCGGACCCGGCGATCGTCGACGCGCCGCTGTGGTGGTTCACCGTCGGTGGTGCGGTGGAACCGGGGGAGGCCCTGGCCGAGGCCGCGGCGCGAGAAGTCGGCGAGGAGACCGGCCTGCGAGTGGCCGCCGCCGACCTGGTCGGCCCGCTATGGCGGCGCCAGGCGGTCTTCGAGTTCGACGGCGCGGTGATCCGGAGCGAAGAGCTGTTCTTCGTGCACCGCACCATCCGGTTCGAGCCGTCTATGGGCGGTCACACCGCACTGGAACGACGCACGATTCACGGCTACCGCTGGTGTGATGAGACAATGATTCAAGAACTGGTCGCCAACGGCGAAACCGTCTACCCGCTGCAACTCGGCGAGTTGCTGAAACAAGCCAATGCGCTCGCCGACGCGCGCGGGGGCGGTCTGCGGCCGCAGTTGCAGTCGATCCGTTGAAGCGCGGAATCAACACATTTGCGCCCGCCCTTAGACTGGATCAGTAGCGATTCGGAGGAGATAGCAGTGGATACCGCACCTAACGGGGTCCCAGGGGGCTGGAGCGATGGGGGTACCTCCCATCCGGAGGGTAGGGGGACGACCGGGGGGAAGGACGGGGTGACCCAGACCGGAACCGCCCGGGTGAAGCGCGGCATGGCAGAGATGCTCAAGGGCGGCGTGATCATGGACGTCGTCACGCCGGAGCAGGCTCGGATCGCCGAGGGCGCCGGTGCGGTGGCGGTCATGGCGCTCGAACGCGTTCCCGCCGACATCCGCGCGCAGGGTGGCGTCGCGCGGATGAGCGATCCCGATCTCATCGAGGGCATCATCTCCGCGGTGACCATTCCGGTCATGGCCAAGGTCCGTATCGGGCACTTCGTTGAGGCGCAGATCCTGCAGAGCCTCGGCGTGGACTACATCGACGAGTCCGAGGTGCTCACCCCCGCCGACTACACCCATCACATCGACAAGTGGAAGTTCACCGTCCCGTTCGTGTGCGGTGCGACCAACCTGGGCGAGGCATTGCGTCGCATCACCGAGGGCGCGGCGATGATCCGCTCGAAGGGCGAGGCCGGCACCGGTGACGTGTCGAACGCGACCACCCACATGCGTCAGATCGGCGGCGAGATCCGTCGGCTCACCTCGCTGTCGGAGGACGAGTTGTACGTCGCCGCAAAGGAACTGCAGGCGCCGTACGATCTCGTGGTCGAGGTGGCTCGGGCCGGCAAGCTGCCGGTCACGCTGTTCACCGCCGGTGGTATCGCGACCCCGGCCGACGCGGCGATGATGATGCAGCTCGGCGCCGAGGGCGTGTTCGTCGGGTCGGGCATCTTCAAGTCCGGCGACCCCGCCGCACGCGCCGCCGCGATCGTCAAGGCCACCACGTTCTACGACGATCCCGACGTGCTGGCGAAGGTGTCGCGCGGGCTCGGCGAGCCCATGGTCGGAATCAACGTGGAGGACGTCGCGGCCCCGCACCGGCTCGCCGAGCGCGGCTGGTAACCGGATCCGATGTCGATCGAACAGATCCTCGATCTCGAACAACTCGAGGTCAATATCTACCGCGGCACCATGTGGAGCCCCGAGTCGGGCTTTCTGCAGCGCACGTTCGGCGGGCATGTGGCGGGACAGTCGCTGGTGTCGGCAGTGCGCACCGTCGAGAGGGAGTTCGAGGTGCACTCACTGCACGGCTACTTCCTGCGCCCCGGGGACGCGACCGCGCCCACGGTGTACATCGTCGAGCGGTTGCGTGACGGCGGTTCGTTCGCGACGCGCCGCGTCAATGCGATCCAGCACGGCGAGACCATCTTCTCGATGTCGGCGTCCTTCCAGACCGACCAGAGTGGCATCGAGCATCAGGACTCGGTGCCGTCGGCGCCGCCACCGGATGATCTCCCGGCGCTGACGGATACCAAGGCCTTCGACGACGCAGGCTTCAAGCAGTTCGAGGAGTGGGACGTGCGCATCGTCCCGCAGGAGAAGTTGGTGCGGGTCCCAGGCAAGGCTTCTCAGCAGCAGGTCTGGTTTCGGCACAAGGATCCCCTGCCCGACGACCACGTTCTGCACATCTGCGCGCTGGCCTACATGAGCGACCTCACCCTGCTGGGGTCGGCGCAGGTGCACCATGCCGATGAACGCAAGCACCTGCAGGTCGCCTCGCTGGACCACGCCATGTGGTTCATGCGGCAGTTCCGCGCCGACGAGTGGCTGCTCTACGACCAGTCCTCGCCGTCGGCGTCCGGTGGCCGCTCGCTGTGTCAGGGCAAAATCTTCAATCAGGACGGTGAGATGGTCGCCGCGGTGATGCAGGAGGGCCTGACCCGCTACAAGCGCGACTACAACCCGTGAGCACACCCCACGTCGGCGTGCTGGCGCTGCAGGGGGACACCCGCGAACACCTTGCCGCACTGCGGGAGGCCGGCGCCGAGGCGTCGACCGTGCGGCGGGTGCCCGAGCTGGAGTCGGTCGACGCGCTGGTGATCCCCGGCGGCGAGTCCACGGCGATGAGCCACCTGCTGCGCGAACTCGATCTGCTCGAGCCTCTTCGGTCGCGGCTGGCCGATGGTATGCCGGCCTACGGCTCGTGTGCGGGGATGATCCTGCTGGCGTCGGAGATTCTAGATGCCGGCGCGGCGGGCCGCGAAGCCACACCGCTCAAGGGCATCGATATGACGGTGCGGCGCAATGCCTTTGGCCGTCAGGTCGATTCGTTCGAAGAAGACATCGACTTCGGCGGTGTCGACGGGTCGGTGCACGCCGTATTCATTCGGGCGCCGTGGGTCGAACGTGCCGGACCCGAGGTGGAAGTGCTGGCCGAGGCGGCCGGTCACATCGTCGCGGTGCGTCAGGGCAAGCGGCTCGCGACGGCCTTCCATCCGGAGATGACCGGCGACCGCCGCATCCACAAACTGTTCGTCGACATGCTCTGAGCGGCGATTTGTGGAGCCGCACCGGCGGTGAGCGCCGGTGCGGCTCCACAAATCGCTTGCTCAGCGGATCTCGAGGCCCGTGACCGCGCGGCCGATCACCAGCCGCTGGATCTCGCTGGTGCCCTCGAAGATCGTGAAGATCTTGGCGTCGCGGTGCATCCGCTCGACCGGATACTCGCGGGTGTAGCCGTTGCCGCCGAGGATCTGGATCGCCTCGTCCGTCACATACACCGCGGTCTCGCTGGCGACCAGCTTGGCCATCGAGCCCTCGGCGTTCTCGAACGGCTTGCCGTTGCGGGCCATCCAACCGGCGCGCCACACCAGCATCCGGGCGGCGTCGATGCGGGCCTTCATATCGGCCAACTTGAACGCAATGGCCTGGAATTCGCCGATCTTGCGGCCGAACTGCTCACGTTGGCGGGCGTAGTCGAGCGCGTACTCATATGCCGCGCGCGCCACGCCGACGGCCATCGCCCCGACACTGGGTCGCGTGCGTTCGAACGTCATCAGCGCCGCCTGGCTCTTGGCGCTCTTACCCTCGCGCACGCGCGCGATGCGTTCCTCGAACTTCTCTCTGCCGCCGACGATCAGACGGCCCGGGATGCGCACGTCCTCGAGCACCACCTCGGCGGTGTGCGAGGCGCGGATGCCGTGCTTGAGGAACTTCTGGCCCTGCCGGAAACCGGGTGTGTTCGGCGGGATGATGAATGTCGCCTGTCCGCGCGTGCCGAGTTCGGGATACACCGAAGCGACGACGATGTGCACCTCGGCGATACCGCCGTTGGTGGCCCAGGTCTTCACGCCGTTGAGTACCCATTCGTCCGTGGCCTCGTCGTAGCGGGCGCGGGTGAGGATGGCCCCGACGTCGGAACCCGCCCCCGGTTCCGACGAGCAGAACGACGCGACTTTCGGCTCGTTGACGGTGCCGAACATCTGCGGCAGCCATTCGCCCATCTGCTCGGGCGTTCCGTTGGCGGCCAGTGACGCCGCCGCCAGACCGGTGCCCAAGATGGCGAGCGCGATGCCCGCGTCGCCCCAGAACATCTCCTCGAAAACCGTCAGCATGCCGAGGCCGGTCGGCTCCGCGGACTGCTCAGCGAACATCTCCATCGAGTACAACCCGACCTTCGCGGCCTCCTGGATGATCGGCCAAGGCGTCTCTTCCCGCTCGTCCCATTCGGCGGCGGCGGGCCGGATGACGTCGGCTGCGAACTCGTGCACCCAGTCCCGGACGTGGATCAGGTCGGGGGACAACTCAAGCGAGAAGGACATGCGCGCTATCTTACTGCGGAGTAAGATAGCCGCGAAATCCTGTGGCAGAGCTAACAGGCGGGCCCCCGGAGGGGAAGCCGCAACCGCGCTTCGACACGCTCGTCAGATCCCTGGGCCGGACTGGCGCCATCGTCTCCCGACGCTGTTCGGTAGAGCGCAAACGTCCACGTAGACTCGTCGAGCGGACTTAGCGCACGAACTTTGCGCATTGATAGCGCACGGAGAGGTATCACCAGCATGAGCGGCCATTCCAAGTGGGCCACCACCAAGCACAAGAAGGCCGTCATCGACGCCCGCCGCGGCAAGATGTTCGCCAAATTGATCAAGAACGTCGAGGTCGCGGCGCGCGTCGGCGGCGGCGACCCGGCGGGCAATCCGACGTTGTACGACGCGATCCAGAAGGCCAAGAAGTCGTCGGTGCCCAATGACAACATCGAACGGGCCCGCAAGCGCGGCAGCGGTGAGGAAGCCGGCGGCGCCGAATACCAGAACATCACCTACGAGGGGTACGGCCCCAACGGCGTCGCGGTGCTGATCGAATGCCTGACCGACAACCGCAATCGCGCGGCCGGTGAGGTGCGCGTCGCGATGACCCGTAACGGCGGCAACATGGCCGACCCGGGTTCGGTGTCCTACCTTTTCTCGCGCAAGGGCGTCGTCACGCTCGAGAAGAACGGCCTCACCGAAGACGACGTGCTGATGGCCGTGCTCGAAGCCGGGGCCGAGGATGTCAACGATCTCGGCGATAGTTTCGAAGTCATCTGTGAGCCAACCGATCTCGTCGCTGTGCGCACCGCCCTACAGGACGCTGGTATCGACTACGAGTCGGCCGAGGCCGGGTTCGAGCCGTCGGTCAGCGTGCCGCTCGACGCAGACGGCGCCCGCAAGATCATGAAGCTGGTCGACGCGCTCGAAGACCTCGACGACGTCCAGGACGTCTACACCAACATCGACATCCCCGACGACGTCGCAGCCGAGCTCGACAACGACGACTAGAGGGGCATGGCCGTCATTGGCTCATTATCGGCAACCGCGTCAGATCAGTGGTTGCCGTTGGACCGCGCGAGGTCGTCGTCGCACTCGATCGTGTGATCGAAAGCCTTGGCACGTTCCTCGGCTTCGGGGCTGCCGGAGAACATCCCCGCCGCGACGCGTTTGGTCTCGCCGGCGACTTCGCGGTCGGTCTGCGCTTCCGGAGCGGGCGCCGCAGGTTCGATGCGCTGAATGGGCACCACGCCGCCGGTGCGCTGCACCCAGTCGACCATTCCCTCGCGCACCGCGCACTGCAGATCGAACAGTGCGCCGGCGTTGCGCGCGCTGACGACGATGCGCACCCGCACCACACCGGCGACCGCGTTGGTCACCTGCAGCACGCCGCGTCGGCCGTCCCAGAGCTCGCTTTCGCCGAGCAGCCGGTCGAGCTCGGCGCGCATGTCGTTGAACGGGACCGAGAAGTCGACGTCGAACTCGACCGCGCCCATGATCTCGGTGGCGCTGCGAGTCCAGTTCTCGAACGGCTCGGTGGTGAAGTAGGTGGACGGCAGCACCAGCCGGCGCTCGTCCCAGAGCCGCACGACGACGTAGGTCAGCGTGATCTCCTCGATGCGGCCCCACCACTGACCGTTTTCGAGCTGCACGATGTCGCCGACGCGGATCGCGCCGGAGAACGCGATCTGCATCCCCGCGAAGACCGCGCCAAGTGACGTCTGCGCGGCGAGACCGGCGACCACCGACAACACACCGGCGGAGGCGAACACCGTGGTGCCGATGTCGGAGAACCTCGGGAACGTCATCAGAATCGCGGCCCCGCCGAGGATGACGACAAGCGCGATCGCGAGCCTGCGCAGCACCGTGACCTGGGTCCGCACCCGTCGCCAGCGCCGGTCGGCGTCGGAGATCTCCTCACCACCCCCGCCGTAGCGGGCGATCATTCGCCGTTCGGCCACGCGGACCAGGCCGGTGAGAAGCCAGGTGATCGACGCGATCATCAGGATCAGCAGCCAGTGGTCTACCCAATCGCGCCACGAGTCGGCGGTGTCCGAGGTCCGTCGCACCGCGAACGTCGCCGCGATCACCATCAGCAGCATGCGCACGGGCTTGCGGGTGAGCACCTCGATGTCCTTGATCAAGGCGCTACGCCGGCTGACCCTGGCCATCAGCCAGGTCAGCGCCACCCCGAACACGTACACGGCGGCGATCGCTCCGACGGCCCAGGCCGCGGTCACGGCGATGTTGCTTGCGGTCTGCAGTTCGGTCTCGTCCGGCATGGGGATGGGGTCAGCTCCACGAATCGGGGTCAGGTCCTCTGCGCGACGGTAGCGGCGATACCGCCGGCCGTCACATCGCGATCGCGGGTGTCGACGCGGATTCGGCCCTCTCACAAGCACAATTGGCATGGCAGTGGTGCGCGACACAGGTGGCCGTCGGTTCGTCATCCGAGCCGGGCGTGTCATGGCGGGCGCTGTCCCGCAGGGCGGCTAAGCTCTCGAACAAGTGTTCACAGAAGGGCCTGACGTGCGGGTGATGGGAGTCGACCCCGGGTTGACGCGCTGCGGTCTGTCCGTCATCGAGGGCGGCGCGGGCCGGCAGGTGATCGCGCTCGATGTCGATGTGGTGCGCACCCCGTCCGGCGATCCGCTGCACCGGCGACTGCTGACGATCAGCGACACGGTCGAGTACTGGATGGACACCCACAAACCCGACGTGATCGCGATCGAGCGGGTGTTCTCCCAGCAGAACGTCTCGACCGTGATGGGCACCGCGCAGGCAGGCGGCGTGATCGCGCTCGCCGCGGCCCGACGCGACATCGACGTGCATTTTCACACTCCGAGCGAGGTCAAGGCGGCGGTCACCGGCAACGGCAACGCCGACAAGGCTCAGGTGACCGCGATGGTGACCAGAATCCTCGAGCTGCAGACCAAACCGACACCAGCGGACGCCGCCGACGCGTTGGCGCTGGCGATATGCCATTGCTGGCGGGCTCCGATGATCGCCCGGATGGCCGCGGCGGAGACGCTGGCCGCCGAACAACAACGCAAATACCAGGCGACGCTCAAGGCGAAAACGAAGGCGGCACGATGATCGCATCTGTTCGCGGCGAGGTTCTCGACATCGCACTCGACCACGTCGTGATCGAAGCGGCCGGCGTGGGCTACAAGGTGATGGCGACCCCGTCGACGCTGGCCACACTGCGGCGCGGCACCGAGGCCCGGTTGATCACCGCGATGATCGTGCGCGAAGACTCTCAGACGCTGTACGGCTTCGCCGATGCCGACGCTCGGGATTTGTTTCTCACGCTGCTCGGGGTGTCCGGCATCGGGCCGAGCATCGCGCTCGGGGCGTTGGCGATGTACGACGGAACGACCCTGCGCCAGGCCATCGGTGACGGCGACATCACCGCGCTGACCCGGATCCCCAAGGTGGGCAAGAAGACCGCCGAGCTGATGGCGTTGAGCCTGCGCGACAAGGTGGGCGCGAGTTCACCGGCCGGCAGCCTGACGGCGAACGGCCATTCGGTTCGTGGCCCCGTGGTGGAAGCGCTCGTCGGGCTGGGGTTCGCGGCCAAGCAGGCCGAGGAGGCCACGGACAAGGTGCTGGCCAATGACCCCGAGGCCACCCAGTCGACCGCACTGCGGTCGGCGCTGTCGATGTTGGGCAACAAATGAGCCGGTTCACCGACGACGAGGGTGAGCCCGAGGACCGTGAGGTCTCCCCGGCGCTGACGGTCGGCGAGGGCGACATCGATGCCAGCCTGCGTCCGCGGTCGCTGCGGGAGTTCATCGGCCAGCCCCGAGTGCGCGAGCAACTGCAGCTGGTCATCGAGGGCGCCAAGAACCGCGGCGGCACACCGGATCACATCCTGCTGTCGGGGCCACCCGGCCTGGGTAAGACGTCGCTTGCGATGATCATCGCCGCGGAACTCGGGTCGTCGCTGCGGGTCACCTCCGGGCCGGCATTGGAGCGCGCCGGCGACCTCGCGGCGATGTTGTCCAACCTCGTCGAGCATGACGTGCTGTTCATCGACGAGATCCACCGCATCGCCCGGCCGGCCGAGGAGATGCTTTATCTCGCGATGGAAGACTTCCGCGTCGACGTCGTGGTCGGGAAAGGCCCTGGAGCCACATCGATTCCGTTGGATGTCGCCCCTTTCACGCTGGTGGGGGCCACCACCCGCTCGGGTGCGCTGACGGGTCCGTTGCGCGACCGGTTCGGTTTCACCGCCCACATGGATTTCTACGAACCCACCGAACTCGAGCGGGTGTTGGCGCGCTCGGCGGGGATTCTCGGCATCGAGTTGGGCGCCGAAGCAGGAGCCGAGATCGCGCGCCGGTCGCGGGGCACGCCGCGCATCGCGAACCGGCTGCTGCGCCGGGTCCGCGACTACGCGGAAGTGCGCGCCGACGGCGTGATCACACGCGATATCGCCAAGGCGGCGCTCGAGGTCTACGACGTCGACGAGCTCGGGCTCGACCGTCTCGACCGGGCCGTGTTGTCCGCGCTGATACGCAGTTTCGGCGGTGGGCCGGTCGGGGTCTCGACGCTGGCAGTCGCGGTCGGGGAGGAGGCGGCCACCGTGGAAGAGGTGTGCGAGCCGTTCCTCGTGCGCGCCGGGATGATCGCCCGCACACCCCGTGGGCGCGTGGCCACCGCGCAAGCCTGGACGCACCTCGGCCTGACGCCGCCGAGCGGCGTCAGCGGTCTCGGGCAGGCGGGTTTGTTCGACTGAGGAGGACCTATGGGAAGCGGCACGATCAGGCTGGGTGGATTGCTCGGCGTGGCCTCCGCCGCGGTCATCGTGCCCGCGTATGTTGTCGGATCACCGGAGACGCCGAAAGACGCCGACGGCTTGCAGGCCTACTTCGACAGCGCCGCAACGTTTCTCACCCTCAACGGCACGCTGGCCGCTTTGCATCTCCTGTTCGGCCTACTGTTTCTCGGGGTGTTGGTGTCGATGCTGCGGTCGGCGGCCGGACCCACCGGTGCGGTGTACACCGCGGTACTCGGCGCGGCGGTTTTCGTCGCCCTGACCGCTGCCGGATTGGCTGCCGAGGTCGCCGTCCCGGCGGCCATCGTGCGGTTCGACGACCCCATGACGAATTATTCTCAACCATTCTTCGGTCTGGCGGTGTGGCTGTACCACTACAGCCATATCGGTTCGGCCGCCTTGATTTTCGCCACCACTTACATCGTGTGGCGCACCGGCGTGCTGCCGAAGTGGTCGGCAACGCTGGCGCTGCTCGGTGTGCCCGCGTTGTCCCACATCTGGATCGGGCTGCCCGGCGCGTACAGCGTGATCGTGTGGATCGCATTGACGGGGCTGCTCATGCTGGCGATACCGCCGGTCGTTCGAGTGGAAAGCGTAGGGGCATAATGGGGTTCGCCGGTTTGTTCTTTGCGGGCCTCGCGGCGCTCCTGCATGTCTACATCTGGGTGATGGAGTCGCTGACGTGGACGTCGCCGCGTACCAGGGCGACATTCGGCCTCACCGAAGAAGAGGCGTCGGCCACCAAAGAGTTGGCCTTCAACCAGGGCTTCTACAACCTGTTTCTGGCCATCATCACAATTGCCGGAATCGTGATCGGCGGCATCGGCGACAACTGGGCGGGCCTCGCGCTCGTCTTCGCCGGTGTCGGGTCGATGCTGGCGGCAGCGCTGGTGCTGTTGCTGTCCTCCCCGGACAAGGCGCGCGCCGCCATTACACAGGGAATCTTTCCGCTGATCGCCATAGTGCTGCTGGGAGTGGCCGTCGCGCTGTAGTGCGGCCGCGTCCCCAACAAGCCGCTCGCGCTCCTCGCCGGTGCGTCGGCGGTGTCGTGTTCGAGCCGATTAGGTCCAACTTCGGCCAAGCGCCGGTTACGCAGCCGTCAACGTGGGTAATCACCGAACGACCAAGGAGGCATCATGACCGATACGCGTGTATCGCCCCGAGGTGGGCGGATGCGAATGCCGCGCAGCCGCGGTGCTGCAAGCGGATTCCTGCTGATCTTGTTGGGCGCATGGGGCGCGCTGGCGCCGTTCATCGGACCGTTGTTCAACTTCGCTTACAGCCCGGACCAGGCGTGGACGTGGACGACCGGGCGAGGCTGGCTGGAAGTGCTGCCGGGTGCGGTGGTCGCGCTGGGTGGGCTGCTGCTGCTGATGTCGCGCAACCGTGCGACGGCGATGTTCGGTGGATGGCTCGCCGTGGCCGGTGGCGCGTGGTTCATCGTCGGCCGCGCGTTGGCTGGGCCGCTGGGTATCGGCGACGCCGGTGTGCCCGTCGCCGCCACCGAAGCCAAGCACGTCGCGCTGGAGTTGACGTACTTCTACGGCCTCGGCGCACTGATCGTGTTCCTCGGGGCGGCGGCGCTGGGGCGTATCTCGGTACGTAGCGTGCGCGACGTCGAGTGGGCGGATCGGCCGGTGGCTGCGGGTGCAGTCGCGGAACAGCCCACGGTGACCGAACCCGAGGCTGGACACGCCGCGGTGGCAGAGCATCCCGCGACGACGGAGCAGCCGGCGACGACGGCTGGGCAGCCCGCGATGGCCGAGCAGCGGACCGAGGTCATCGGGCCCACGGCCGAAACCGCGCAACCGCGGCGTCGCGGCTTGCTTGACAGGTTCCGCTCGCGCGGTCGCGGTGGTGGCCGCCTCGCGCACCGCTAGCACGCAGAGGAACGAAGTGCTCCGACGCTGTTCGGGGCACTTCGTATGTCAATGGCGGCCTGCCTCCTGGGCGAGTTGAACTCTCGATCTGACATCCAGCTTGTCGTAGATGTGACGCAGATGAGACTGAACGGTGCGCGGGGAGACGAACATGTGTGTGCCGATGTCTTTGTTCGACAGTCCATCGCGCACCAGGCCGGCGACCTGAAGCTCGGTAGGGGTGAGAGCCTCCCACCCGGATGACGGGCGTTTGCGTTCTCCGCGGCCGCGCAGCGCGTATGCGATCGCGTCATCGGTGGACATGGCCTCGCCTTCGGCCCAGGCGGCTTCGAAGTCGTCATCGCCCATCGTATTTCGCAGCCCATCAACGAAAGCCTCGTGCTCGGGATCGAAGGCCTTGAACCGGACCATGCACATTCGCCGGCGCGCGCCATCCGCCGCGCCGAAGAGCCGCGCTGCGTCACGGTGGCGATCCGCGCGACAGGCTAGACCGGCGATGCATTCGAGTATGTCGGGGATGGTGAGTCGCCCGTCGACAGTCACGGCAAGTGTGAGCGCCGCGTAGGCGTCGGCCTCGGCCTGGATGAGGTTGTCCAGCGTGAGATGGACGCGGGCGCGCGTGGTCAGTGCGGTCGACAGCCACCAGCCCTTCACGGCGGGCACCGCCTCGTCCAGCCACCGAAGCGCGGTGGCCGACTCGCCTGACACCATGGCAATCTGGGCCAGGAACGCCCTGTTGGTCATCGCTGCCGGCGGATTGATCGGGGCGGTGAGTCCGTCTTGCGCTGCCTGCCACGCCGTTTCGCAATCCCCGTCTGCCAGGCACGCCATAGCGAACATGACGTAGGCGCCCTGGTCGAACACCCCACCGATATCAGCGCAGGCTTGAATGGCCGCTCTGCCTGCCGAACGTGCACCGGAGCAGTCGCCGTTCCAGGCGCGCAGGGTCGTCTCGTTCATCAAACCGATCGCGATGTTCACCGGATCGTGCACAGCAGTGGCCTCGGCGATGAATTGCGAGTTCTGCGCAAGGGCGCCCACCAGATCCCCGCGAAGAGCCTGCATGTTCAACAGGACCCAGCGGCACTGCCGCGCGTTGAAGCGGTCCCCGATCGCCTCGGCGATGTCGCGCCCTTCCGTTGCAACCGGTTGGATCGAAGGGAGGTCGCCCACCATGAACTCGCCATAAGCCTGACGGCTGAGGATCTGGCTCAGCCGCCACGAATCGCCCAGTGCGCGAGCCATTCCGATCGCCTCGTCGAAATACGGTCGCGACAGCTCAGGATCGTGGGCCGTGATGCAGGCACATGCGGTGAGCGCTCGGGTCGTCAGCGCTGGATCCTCTTCAGCGCGTGCGATCTCCAGCGCCTCAATCGCTTGGTCGAGGCTGGCACTGATATCAACCCAAGAGTTCAACGCCGCCGTGTCGGCGAGGGCGAGCGCACGCACCCTGGCGGGGCATCTCGATTGGTCGCCATCGCGATTCGTCAGCGCGGACGCGAGCCAGGCGAGACCCTCGACGAAGCGACCGCGGGCCAGCCACAGCGGCTGCAATGACGACGCCAATTCGACGGTTCCGGTGATATCGCCGTACTCGTGACACCAGGTGAACGCCGACCGCAGGTTGTCGATCTCGAGTTCGGCTTGTTCGATGAGTTGCTCGTAGTCGTCGCGTGCGGCCGTGTCCAAGCGGCGCGCGAGCGATGTGAAATAGGCACAGTGCCGACTCCGTACAGTGTCCGCTTCGCCGGACTCGCTCAGCTTCTCGAGCGCGAACTGTCGAACGGTCTCGAGAAGTCGGTATCGGGTTGGACCGCTCGCATTCTCGGCCACGACGAGCGACTTGTCGACGAGCAGGCTCAACTGGTCGAGTACCTGGAAGCGCTCCACCGCCGTAGCCACCGCGACCGCTTGCGCCGCGGGGAGGTCGAACCCGCCCATGAACACCGCCAACCGTCGGAACAGCACGCGCTCCGGTTCGGTCAACAGCGCATGAGACCAGTCCACCGAAGCACGTAGAGTCTGCTGTCGTCGCACCGCCGTGCGGGCCCCGCCGGTCAGCAACCGGAATCGGTCGTGCAAGCTGTCGGCGATCTCCTTGACCGACAACGCCCGCACCCGCGCCGCCGCCAGTTCGATCGCCAACGGCATACCGTCCAAGCGACGACAGATCTCGGTTACGATCGCGGAATTGTCCTCGCCGACAATGAAGTCCGGCCGAGCTCGATGTGCTCGATCGGCGAACAACTCGACGGCCTCATCGGCGAGCGATAACGACGGCACACTCCAGTTCAATTCACCGGGAACCAGTAGTGGCTCGCGACTGGTCGCCAGAACCGTCACACTCGAACACCCGGCCAGAATCTCGCTGACGAGCGTGGCGCAGGGCTCCAGCAGATGTTCGCAGTTGTCGAGCACCAACAGCAGGTGGCGGTCACGGATGTGGGCCTGCAGCGTGTCGCTGATCGAGCGGCCCGGCTGGTCAGGCAATCCGAGGGCGCGCGCGACTGCAACGGGAACCACTTCGGGATGAGTTATCGGTGCGAGGTCGACATACCAGCCGCCGTCGCGGAAATGCGGCGAAACCTTTGCCGCTATCTCGATGGCGAGGCGCGTCTTGCCCGCGCCCCCGGTGCCGGTCAGGGTGACCAGTCGGTTGCCGGCGAGGATGGAGCGGAGGTCGGCGATCTGCGCCTCGCGGCCGATGAAGGTCGTCAACGGTGTCGGGAGGTGTTGTGTACCAACATTTGACGGGGCACGAAGGGGAGCGAACTCGTTCGTCAAATCGCTGTGACACAGCTGAATGACGTGAACCGGCTTGGGCAGGTCGCGTAGCGGGTGGCTGCCGAGGTCGGTCAGCCAGGCGCCGTTCGGCAGGCCGTCCTCGACCAGTTCTGCAGTCACGGCGGACATCACGGTTTGGCCGCCGTGGGCGAGGTCGCGTAGGCGAGCGGTCTTGTTGATGGTGCGTCCGGCGTAGTTGCCCTCGTCGCGGAGTTGGACATCACCGGTGTGTACTCCGATGCGCAGTTTGACGAGGCCCAGATCCGCCCCCTGCAGCGCGAGGGCGCATTGCACCGCATCGCGCGCGTGGGTGAACGCGACCACGAAGCTGTCACCCTCGCCCTGTTCGACCGGTCGGATCCCGTGATATTCCGCGACGCGGGCATCGACGGTGTTGTTGAGATCGGCAATGGCTTCCGTCATCGCAGCGGACCGGGTTTCCCAAAGCCGGGTCGAGCCCTCGACGTCGGCGAGCAACAGCGTGACCGTTCCGGTCGGAAGCAGCTCGGCCATGGCAACCTCGCTCGACTCAGCTGTGCTCATCGTGCCAGCATGGGGCGATCGATATCGGCGAAACATCCGCCATTTGGCGCATGTCGACCGAATGTCCCTGGCGCCGAGCTCGCTGGCAGGTGACGTGGGTCTCCAGCCGTTGCTGATGCGACGAGTTTCACCGCGTCGCTGTGACCTGCATGACTGACCGTGCCCCGCACCGAAGCTAGCCTGGCTATCTAATCTCATGCGAAGTACGCCGTCTGGCCGATGTTCCGTGCTCGGCGGCGTCCGATAGTCGACGTATCACGATTTCTCAGGAGGCCGACCATGCCCGACAGGCCTAACATCACCGATTCGATTGTGGCGCGCCAATGTTCGGCCGCCGCGTTGTGTGAAGCGTTCGGCTTCCCGGAACAGGATTGGCCGATGTTCGCCCGATGGGCCGCCGGTCCGATGACGCCGCGAGACGAGGAGACGCTGTACCAATACGTTGATGTCATGATCGCCGAGCGTTGCTGCAAGCCCACCGAGGACCTGTTGTCTCACCTGATCGACCTCGAGGTCGGCGGGGCCGAACTGACCGTCGACGACATTCACCGCTTCGTCGCCACGCTGGTGACCAACACTCCCGTCGCCTGAGCGATTTGTGGAGTCGCACCGGCGGTCAGCGCCGTGTTCTGTTCGGGGACATCGCTGACAGTTGTATGTCTCGGGACATCGCTGACACTTGAGTAGGGCCTGGGCCAGGATGGCTCATGGCTCAGAAGGTGACGGCGATGGACATTCGGATGGCTTCGGCGTTGGCCGGCCAGGTCGACAACGTGGCGCAGTTCTGCCGGGACAGCGCGATCAGTCGACAGACGTATTACAAGTTCCGCAAGCGTTTCCGTGACGGTGGGATCGAGGGTCTGCAGGATCGGTCGCGGCGTCCGCTGACTTCGCCGGGGCAGACCCCGGTCGAGGTGGAAGACCTGATCGTGTTGCGGCGTAAGCAGTTGATCGAGGATGGCCGCGATCACGGTGCACAGTCGATCGTGTGGTCGTTGCAGCGCGAGGGTATCGCGGTGCCGTCAGTGTCGACGGTGTGGCAGATCTTGACCCGTCGCGGGGCGATCGTCCCGCAGCCACAGAAGCGGCCGAAGTCGGCGACCAAACGGTTTTGCTTCGATCGGCCCAACGAGTGTTGGCAGTCCGATTGGACCGGATGGACGCTGGCCGACGGCAGCGCGGTGGGCATCGCGGGCAGTCTCGACGACCACTCCCGGTATGTGGTGGGTTTGCGCGCGGGCGCCGGTGACGCGGACGCCGAGCTTGTCTGGGAGGTGATGCTGGCAGGCATCGACGAGTGCGGGATACCATCGATGTCGTTGTCGGACAACGGAATCGTCTACACTGGCCGGTTCCACGCGCATGAATCAGCTTTCGAGGTCAATCTGCGCGCTCTCGGGGTGCGGACCATCAACTCGACGCCGTTTCACCCGCAGACCTGCGGCAAGATCGAGCGGTTCTGGCAGACGCTGAAGAAGTGGCTGTCTGCCCGCGATCCGGCGGCTACTGTCGAGGAACTCAACGCCCTGCTCGAGCAGTTCCGCACCTATTACAACCACCAACGGCCGCACCGCGCGCTACGTGGCGCCACCCCGGCCGAGGCATTCAGCGCCACCGTCATGGCCCGCCCCGCCGAGCGTCCACTGCCCGCACCGGTGTTCGTCAGCCGCCGCACCGTCGGAGAGAAGTCGGGACACGTGTTCGTCGCGCCCTACAAGGTCAACGTCGGGCTGCGCTGGGCCGGCCACGACTGCGATGTCATCCGCGACGGCGAGCACATCACCATCTTCAGCGGCAACCGACTCGTGCGCACTCTCACTGCCGATCCCACACGCAACTACCAGTCCATCGACAAGACCACCCGCACCTATCGCACCCGCGAGCCCAAACCGGCATCATGAGTGTCAGCGATGTCCCGAGACATAAGTGTCAACGATGTCCCGAGACACCACACGGCGGTCAGCGCCGCTAACACTCCACAGATCGCACGTAGTTACCCCGTGTACGCCATGACGTGCTTGATGCGGGTGTAGTCCTCGAACCCGTACATCGACAGGTCCTTGCCGTGGCCCGACGACTTGAACCCGCGATGCGGCATCCTGGCCGAGTTCCCCTCCAGCACCCGTGCGGCGCCGGCGAAGAATGGATCTGGTCGACCATTGGCGGGACCTCTTCAGCCGTGGTGACGCGGTTGGGCTCACGGGGCCGGAACAGCACCGATTCGGTTGATAACGCAGGCGCACTGTGGCGTGATTCTTAGCCATCACGGATAGCTGCGACGGAATCCGTGGCGCTGGACAACACCGGGCCGTGACGCCGCACCGTGAGCCGCGCTGATTCGGGCCTTGATCTCGGTGGGCTCATCGCCCTGGCCGCTCGCAATGGCACACTGGTCACTTATGGGCGCGGCCCGACCGTCGCTGCGCCGCGACCACAAGAACTAACGAAAGACTTTGTTGCCATGGATCTCGTCGTCTTCCTTCCCCTCCTCATCGTGCTGGGCGCGTTCATGTTCTTCGCGTCGCGGCGCCAGAAGAAAGCGATGCAAGCCACCATTGACCTGCACAATTCGCTTCAGATCGGCGACCGCGTGCACACCACCTCGGGTCTCGTCGGAACCATCACCGGCATCGCGGACGACGATGTCGAGCTCGAGATCGCGCCGGGCGTCATCACTACCTGGATGAAGCTCGCGGTGCGCGACCGCATCACCGACGACGAGTTCGACGATGTCGAGCCCGAGTCGACCGCCACCGAGCTCACCGAAAGCCCGACCACCAAGACTGACGGCTGAGATCTCAGCTAGAGCCCGTACTCTTTGCGGTGCTGACGAACTGATCTCGAGGAGACCTGACAAAACGTGGCATCGTCTTCGACGCCGGTGCGTCCTGCCCGCTACCTGTTGCTGTTCATGGCGTTGCTGGTCGGCGCCTACTGTCTGGTCTTTCTGACCGGAGACAAGAAGCCCGAGCCCAAACTCGGTATTGATCTGCAGGGCGGCACCCGCGTCACCCTGACCGCACGCACCCCCGATGGGTCGCCGCCCACCCGCGACGCCTTGAACCAGGCACAGCAGATCATCAACGACCGAGTCAACGGGCTCGGGGTATCCGGTTCCGAAGTGATCATCGACGGCAGCAACCTTGTCATCACGGTGCCTGGCAGCGAGAGCAGCGAGGCCCGCAACCTGGGCCAGACGGCGCGGCTCTACATCCGGCCGGTCGTGCACGTCATGCCCGCCGAGGCGCCGGGTGAACAACCACCGGCAGCGGGACCGCCCGGAATGCCACCGGGCGGCCCCATGCCCGGAATGCCGCCGGGCACCCCGATGATGCCCGGAATGCCGGGCGCCGATCAGCCACCCGCCCCGCCCGCCGGTGAGCAACCGCCCGCGGAACCGGTCGTGCCGCCGGCCGCGCAGCCGCGCCCCTATCCGCAGGAACCGCCCGCGCAACCGGCGCCGGAGCCCCCTCCCACTCCTGCGCCGCCCACCCCCGGCGAGCCCGCGCCACCGCCGGCGCCGGCCAAGCCCCCCTCGCTCGAGGACATCCCGCTGGCGCAACGCATCGCCGACGAAAAGCAGTTGCGACAGAGCACCGACCAGCAGATCCAGATCTTGGCCCTGCAGTTCCAAGCCACCCGCTGCCACGAGGACGACGTCCTCGCCGGCAACGACGATCCGAACCTTCCGCTGATCACCTGCTCGGCCGACGGCACCGAGGTGTATCTGCTGGACAAGTCGATCATCAACGGTGAGCAGATCGACAACGCCACCTCCGGCCTCGACCAGCAGCGCGGTGAATACGTCGTCGATCTCCAGTTCAAGAGCGAGGGAGCGAAGACCTGGGCGGACTTCACCGCCGCCAACGTCGGCACCCAGACCGCATTCGTCCTCGACTCGAAGGTGATGAGCGCCCCCGAAATCCGGGAGGCGATCCCCGGCGGACGCACCCAGATCAGCGGCCACTTCACCCAGCAGACCGCGCGCGAACTGGCCAACGTATTGAAGTACGGCTCCCTGCCGCTGTCGTTCGAGTCATCGGAGGCCGAAACCGTCTCGGCCACATTGGGTTTGTCGTCGCTTCGGGCGGGCTTGATCGCCGGCGCGGTCGGGTTGGCGCTGGTGCTGGCGTACTCGCTGCTCTACTACCGGATGTTGGGCGTGCTGACCGCGCTGTCGCTGGTCGCCTCCGGCGCAATGGTTTACGCGATTCTCGTGCTGCTCGGCAGATGGATCGGCTACACGCTCGACCTCGCCGGTATCGCGGGTCTGATCATCGGTATCGGTATGACGGCCGACTCGTTCGTGGTGTTCTTCGAACGCATCAAAGACGAGATCCGCGAGGGTCGTTCGTTCCGCTCGGCCGTGCCGCGCGGCTGGGCGAGGGCGCGCAAGACGATCGTGTCCGGCAACGCGGTGACGCTCCTTGCCGCGGTGGTGCTTTACATCCTCGCCGTGGGCCAGGTCAAGGGCTTCGCGTTCACGTTGGGTCTCACCACGATTCTCGACGTCGTCGTGGTCTTCCTGGTGACGTGGCCGCTGGTGTATCTGGCGTCGAAGTCGCCAACACTGGCCAAGCCTTCGCTGAACGGACTCGGTGCCGTGCAACAGATCGCCAGGGAGCGACGAGCAGCCGCACACGCGATGGGACGGGAATAACACATGGCGGCCAAGCACTCATCGGATGAACAGCAGAGCAGTGCAGTGGAGGCGCCCGACCTCGAGTCTGCCGCGCCGCAGCACGGCTTCTTCGTCCGGCTCTACACCGGCACGGGTGCGTTCGAGGTCGTCGGTAAGCGCAAGCTGTGGTACGCGGTCAGCGGTCTCATCGTGGCCGTGTGTCTGGCCAGCATGCTGTTGCGCGGCTTCACCTTCGGCATCGACTTCGAAGGCGGCACCAAGGTGTCGATGCCGACCGCGACCGAGTCCGGCACCGTGACCACCCAGCAGGTCGAGGACGTCTTCAGCAGGACACTGGGCAAGAGCCCGGAGTCGGTGGTCGTCGTCGGCAGCGGCGGCTCGGCCACCGTGCAGATCCGCTCCGAGACATTGACCAACGACGAGACGGAAGAACTGCGCACCGCTCTGTTCGACGAGTTCAAACCGAAGGGTTCGGACGGGCAGCCGAGCGAGCAGGCCATCAGCGATTCCGCGGTGTCGGAGACGTGGGGTGGCCAGATCACCCAGAAGGCGTTGATGGCCCTGGTGGTGTTTGTGGTGCTGGCGACGCTCTACATCATGCTGCGCTACGAGCGCTATATGTCGATCGCGGCGATGGCGACGCTGTTGTTCGACCTCGTGGTCACGGCCGGCGTGTACTCGATCGTCGGGTTCGAGGTCACCCCGGCGACCGTGATCGGCCTGCTCACGATTCTCGGGTTCTCGCTGTACGACACCGTCATTGTGTTCGACAAGGTGGAGGAGAACACCCACGGCTTCGAACACACCACCCGGCGCACCTTCGCCGAGCAGGCCAACCTTGCGGTGAACCAGACCTTCATGCGGTCCATCAACACCAGCCTGATCTCCGTACTGCCGATCGTGGCTCTGATGGTGGTGGCGGTGTGGCTGCTGGGTGTGGGCACGCTGATGGATCTGGCGCTGGTGCAGTTGGTCGGCGTCATCGTAGGCACCTACTCGTCCATCTTCTTCGCCACTCCGCTGTTGGTGTCGCTGCGAGAGCGCACCGACTTGGTGCGCAACCACACCCGCCGGGTGATGAACCGCCGCCAGGGGGCGGCAGCGAGAGCCGCTCAAGCAGAGGAAGCGACCGGCGGCGAACCGGAGACCGTCGCCGCCACCGCCACGGCGCGCGCCGATACCGCCGCGCGGACCGACGCAGCGCCGCCCCCGGACAAACCTGCGCCTGGTGCGCGTCCGCTGCGGCCGTCCAGCAGCCGGACCGGACGCCCGTCGGGTAAGCGCGGCACCCGGCGGCGGTAGGCACGATGGAGGCCCGCAAGCGGGCGGGCGCCCAGCCCGCGAGGGAATCGAATCCGATACGGCGTTGCGGCGTGCTGGCGGCCGCTCTGGTGCTCGCCGCGGGTCTGGCGTCGGCGTGTACGCCGAGCCCGGCCGACAGCATCGACTACGCCGTCGACGGCACGCTGAGCACCTACAACACCAACACCGTCGCCGGCGCCGCTTCGGCCGGCCCGCAGGCGTTCGCGCGGGTGCTGACCGGATTCAACTACCACGGCCCCGACGGGCAGATCGTCGGCGATCACGACTTCGGAACGATCTCCGTCGTCGGCAGGCAACCCCTGGTGCTCGACTACGAGGTCAACGCCAACGCGGTCTATTCCGACGGCAAGCCGATCACCTGCGACGACCTCGTGTTGGCGTGGGCGTCGCAGTCCGGCCGGTTCCCTACGTTCGACGCCGCCAATCGTGGCGGTTACAGCGATATCGCCTCCGTGGACTGCACGCCTGGGCAGAAGAAGGCGCGGGTGTCGTTCGCCCCGGATCGCGGGTTCGTCGATTTCGGGCAGCTGTTCTCCGCGACGTCGCTGATGCCGTCGCACGTCATCGCCGATCAGCTGGGCCTGGGCGACGGCGGGGTCACCAGAGCGATTTTGGACAACGACGGCCCGGCGGTGGAGCGCATAGCGCAGGTCTGGAACACCGGCTGGACGCTCAAACCCGACCTGGACATGAAGAGGTTCCCGTCGTCGGGTCCCTACAAACTCGATGCGGTGACCGACGACGGTGCGGTCGTGCTGGTCGCCAACGACAAGTGGTGGGGTGCCAAACCCGTCACCGAGACGGTAACCGTGTGGCCCCGCGGCGCCGACATCCAGGAGCGCGTCAACCAGGGCTCCTACGACGTCGTCGACATCGCCACCGGATCGTCGGGGACCCTCAACATGCCCGATGACTTCGTGCGGACCGACGCCCCGTCGGCGGGCATCCAACAGCTCATCTTCGCCCCGCGAGGCCCGATGGCCGCCCCGCCGGCGCGCCGCGCGCTGGCCCTGTGCACGCCGCGCGACGTGATTGCCCGCAACGCCGAGCAGCCCATCGCCAATTCGCGGCTCAACCCCGCGACGCAGGACGCCTACAGTGCGTCCGAGGGTGGCGCGGAAGCCGGGCAGTTCGTCGCCGCCAACGCCGACGCGGCCAGGGCCGCGCTCAACGCGCGACCGTTGACCGTTCGCGTCGGCTATCAGAGTCCCAATGCGCGGCTGGCCGCCGCCGTCGGCGCGATCGCGAAGGCCTGTGCGCCCGCGGGCATCACCGTGCAGGACGCGGCGGGCGACGCCGTTGGGCCATTGTCGTTGCGTGACAACGTGATCGATGTGCTGCTCGCCAGCACGGGCGGTGCGGCGGGCAGCGGATCGTCCGGGTCGTCGGCGATGGACGCGTACCAGTTCCACACGGGCAACGGCAACAACCTGCCGCGCTACTCCAATCCACAGATCGACCGGGTCGTCTCGACGATGGCCATCACCAACGACCCCAAGGAAATGGCCCGGCTGCTCGGTGAGGGCGGCCCGGTGTTGTGGGCCGATATGCCGACGTTGCCCCTGTACCGGCAGCAGCGCACGGTGCTGACGTCGAAGAAGATGTTCGCCGTCAGCAGCAACCCGACCCGGTGGGGCGCGGGCTGGAACATGGACCGCTGGGTGCTCGACCAGTGAGTGCCGGACCGGGCGGGTCGGCGGGGACCATCTCGGCTCTGATCGCGGCGATGATGCGCGAGGTGCCCGACTTCCCCGAACCCGGGATCGCGTTCAAGGACCTCACCCCGATTCTGGCCGACGCGCACGGGTTGGCCACGGTCACCGATGCGCTCGCTGAGATGTCCGGCGGAGCCGACCTGGTCGCGGGAATCGACGCGCGCGGGTTCCTGCTCGGTGCGGCGGTCGCCTTGCGGCTGGGCACGGGCGTCTTGGCGATCCGCAAGGGCGGCAAGCTGCCGCCGCCGGTGTACAGCGAGACCTATGCGCTCGAATACGGCACCGCGACGCTGGAGATCCCCGCCGACGGCATCGATCTCGGGGGCCGCGACGTGCTGATCATCGACGATGTGCTGGCCACCGGCGGAACAGCCGCCGCCGCCGTCAAGTTGCTGCAGCATGCGGGCGCGACGGTGACGGGCGCCGCGGTGCTGCTCGAACTGACCGCGCTCGGCGGTCGCCGGCTACTCGAGCCGTTGCCGGTCACCTCACTGCATCGGGCCTGAGGGATATCCTCGAAGTCGGGGTGCGGGCAGGTAGCGCGTGACGAGGAGGTGAGCATGGCCGAAGAACCCGGCACGGGCCAGGCCGTGCAGTCGCCGCCGCCGGCAGCGCAGATGCCCGAGACGCAGCCTGTGGAAACGCCGAAAGCCCCGGCAAGCGCGTCGCGTCGGGTGCGCGCCCGGTTGGCACGCCGGATGACGTCGCAACGCAGCGCGATCAACCCGGTCCTCGAACCGCTCGTCGCGGTCCACAAAGAGATCTACCCGAAGGCCAATTTGCAGTTGTTGCAGCGCGCCTACGAAGTCGCCGAAGAGCGCCACGCCGATCAGCTACGCCGCTCGGGCGACCCCTACATCACCCATCCGCTGGCGGTGGCCAACATCCTGGCCGAACTCGGTATGGACACCACCACGTTGATCGCGGCGCTGCTCCACGACACGGTCGAGGACACCGGGTACACGCTGGAGGCGCTGACCGAGGAGTTCGGCACCGAGGTCGGCCACCTCGTCGACGGCGTCACCAAGCTGGACAAGGTCGCGCTGGGTACGGCCGCCGAGGGCGAGACCATCCGCAAGATGATCATCGCGATGGCGCGCGACGCCCGCGTACTGGTGATCAAGGTCGCCGACCGGCTGCACAACATGCGCACCATGCGATTCCTTCCGCCGGAGAAGCAAGCCCGCAAGGCCCGTGAAACGCTGGAAGTCATTGCGCCGCTGGCGCATCGGCTGGGCATGGCCACGGTCAAGTGGGAGCTCGAGGACTTGGCGTTCGCCATCCTGTATCCGAAGAAGTACGAGGAGATCGTGCGCCTGGTCGCCGACCGTGCGCCGTCGCGCGACATCTACCTGGCCAAGGTGCGCGCCGAGATCAACGCGACGTTGAACGCCTCGAAGATCAACGCGATCGTGGAGGGCCGGCCCAAGCACTACTGGTCGATCTACCAGAAGATGATCGTCAAGGGTCGGGACTTCGACGACATCCACGACCTGGTCGGCGTGCGCATCCTGTGCGACGAGATCCGGGATTGTTATGCCGCGCTCGGCGTCGTCCACTCGCTGTGGCAGCCGATGGCGGGGCGGTTCAAGGATTACATCGCCCAACCGCGATACGGCGTCTACCAGTCGTTGCACACCACCGTTGTGGGACCCGAGGGCAAACCGCTGGAAGTACAGATTCGCACTCACGACATGCACAAGACCGCCGAACTGGGCATCGCCGCGCACTGGCGCTACAAGGAAACCAAGGGCCGCAACCCCGTTCCGAGCCAGCACTCGTCGGCCGAGATCGACGACATGGCCTGGATGCGACAGCTTCTCGACTGGCAGCGGGAGGCCGCCGACCCCGGTGAGTTCCTGGAGTCGCTGCGCTACGACCTTGCGGTGCAAGAGATCTTCGTCTTCACCCCCAAGGGCGACGTCATCACGCTGCCCACCGGGTCGACGCCCGTCGACTTCGCCTATGCGGTGCACACCGAGGTCGGCCACCGCTGTATCGGCGCCCGGGTGAACGGCCGCCTCGTCGCTTTGGAGCGCAAGCTCGAAAACGGGGAAGT
The DNA here is from genome assembly GCF_035918395.1 of Mycolicibacterium sp. ND9-15. Taxonomy (NCBI): domain Bacteria; kingdom Bacillati; phylum Actinomycetota; class Actinomycetes; order Mycobacteriales; family Mycobacteriaceae; genus Mycobacterium; species Mycobacterium jinjuense. Next base: position 354,463 of record NZ_CP142362.1, on the reverse strand, counting down.
GGTCGAGGTTTTCACGTCGAAAGCGCCCAACGCCGGCCCGTCCCGCGACTGGCAGACCTTTGTGGTCTCGCCGCGCGCGAAGGCCAAGATCCGGCAGTGGTTCGCCAAGGAGCGCCGCGAGGAGGCGCTCGAGGCGGGTAAGGACGCGATCGCACGCGAGGTTCGGCGAGGTGGACTTCCGTTGCAGCGGTTGATGAACGCGGAGTCGATGGGGGCGCTGGCCCGCGAGCTGCGGTATGTCGACGTCTCCGCGCTCTACACCGCGGTGGGCGAGGGTCATGTCTCGGCGCGGCATGTGGTGCAGCGGTTGGTCGCCCAGTTCGGCGAGGACGAGGAGGCCTCCGACGAACTAGCCGAGCGATCCACGCCCGCGACGATGCCGGTGCGTCACCGCACCAGCGACGACGTCGGGGTGGCTGTGCCCGGCGCTCCCGGCGTGCTGACCAAACTGGCCAAGTGCTGCACCCCGGTGCCCGGCGACAACATCATGGGCTTCGTCACCCGCGGCGGAGGAGTCAGCGTGCACCGCACGGACTGCACGAATGCCGCGTCGCTGCAGGAGCAATCGGAGCGCATCATCGACGTGAAATGGGCGCCGTCGCCGTCGTCGGTGTTCCTGGTCGCCATCCAGGTCGAGGCGCTGGACCGGCACCGGCTGTTGTCCGATGTGACCCGGGTGCTCGCCGATGAGAAGGTCAACATCCTGTCCGCGTCGGTGACGACATCCAACGACCGGGTGGCGATCAGCCGGTTCA